>DEWC01000010.1 GCA_002363095.1 Ruminococcaceae bacterium UBA3220
ATATAAGTTTCGGATTGGCAATTGCACCGGAATTAACGCTCACCTTATCGGCGCCGCAGGAAAGAACCCTTTCAAAATCCGAAAGCGAGTTTATTCCGCCGCCTACGGTCAGGGGAATAAAAACATTTTTTGCCGTCTCTAAAAGAATATCGGTAAAAAGTTTCCGTCCGTCCGATGAGGCAGTAATATCGTAAAAAACAAGCTCGTCGGCACCGCATTCGCTGTAATGCCTTGCGAGGTCAACCGGCGAGGTAATTTCCCGAAGTCCCTCAAAGTTAACCCCCTTAACGACGACACCGTCGCGAACATCAAGACAGGGTATTATTCTTTTCGTCAGCATTTTGCCACCTCTAACGCCTTGCCTAAATCAACCGCACCGCTGTAATACGCCTTTCCGATAATAGCGCCGTAAACGCCCGTATTTTTAAGCGCCGCAATGTCCGAAATCGAAGAAACACCGCCGGATGCTATTATGTTTACAGCAAATTTTTCGGAAAGTTCTTTGTAAAGATTTATGTTGGTTCCCTGCATTGCTCCGTCCTTTGAAATATCGGTGCAGATAACCGTTTTAACGCCTAACCCCGTCATATCCGCAAAGAATTGTTCGGCGGTGATATCGGTTTTTTCGGTCCAGCCTTTAACGGCGATATATCCTTCTTTAATATCGGCTCCAACGGCGATTTTTTCGCCGTATTTTTCGATTGCCGTTTTTACAAATTCACGGTTTTCGGCGGCTGCGGTTCCGAGTATTACCCTGCCGGCGCCCGCCGAAACATAATTTTCTATCGTTTTGATATCCCTTATTCCACCGCCTATTTCACAAAAAAGTCCGCTGTTTTTGATTATTCTTTTTACCGTTTCAAGGTTGGGCGTATCGCCCGATTTGGCGCCTTCAAGGTCAACTATATGGATATATTCCGCCCCGAAACTTTTGAATTTGAGGGCAAATTCGAGCGGGTCTCCGTATACCGTTCTTTGGTTATAATCGCCCCTCAAAAGGCGTACGGCTTCGCCGCCGATTATATCCACAGCAGGTAAAATTATCATAAACTTACTCCATTTCGCAAAATGCTTTTAAGATTTTAATACCTTTATCCCCGCTCTTTTCGGGGTGAAACTGACAACCGATAACATTGTCTTTTGCGGCTGCCGCCGTTATTAAGGCGTCGCCGTATTCGGTTGAGGCGATAATGCTTTCCTCACATTCTGTTGCGCAAAACGAATGAACAAAATAAACAAAATCGCCCTCGTTAAGATATTTAAAAAGAGGATGTTTGTTTTCACCGAATGAAAGGCTGTTCCAGCCCATATGCGGAATTTTAACATCTGTTTTGCATACTTCTTTTAGCGGCTTTACCGTTCCCGGAATAAGCCCCAGTCCCGTATGAACGCCGTATTCGAAACTTTTATCGAAAAGAAGTTGCATTCCGAGGCAAATTCCGAGTATCGGTTTCCCTTTTTTTGCCTCGCTTACAAGAAGTGTGTCAAGGTTTTCGTACTTAAGTTTGCAGGCGGCATCGCCGAAAGCTCCCACCCCGGGCAAAACAATTTTTTCGGCGCTCATAATCTTTCGTTTATCGCCCGTAACGCATATTTCCGCGCCGAGTTTTGCAAAGGAGCTTTTAAGCGAAAAAAGGTTACCTACGCCGTAATCAACGACCGCTATCATTAAAGCACTCCCTTTGTTGACGGAATCTCGTTTTTGTATTTTTCGTTTATCGCCACTGCTTTTGAAATCGCGCGCGCCGTTGCCTTAAAGACGCCCTCGATAATGTGGTGAGAATTCTTACCGCTTAATTTTCTTATATGAAGCGAACACTTACATTCTCTTACAAAGGCGCTGAAAAATTCCTCCGAAAGTTCGGTATCGAAATCGCCAACCTTTTCGGTTGGAGTATCGGCAAAATAGCCCAGAAAAGCGCGACCCGAAAAATCTACCGCGGATAAAATCAGCGTTTCATCCATCGGGAGGATTATATCACCGAAACGCTCTATTCCTTTGCGGTCTGAGAGTGTCTTGTCAAACGCCTTACCGAGAACTATTGCTATGTCTTCAACGGTATGGTGATAATCGACATCGGTATCTCCCTTGCATTTTACCTGCAAATCGAATTTACCGTGGGAGGCAAAAAGAGTCAGCATATGGTTTAAGAATCCGCATCCCGAATCTATATTTGACTTACCCGTACCGTCAATATTAAGCTTTAAGGAAATATCGGTTTCGGCGGTTTTTCTGTTTATGGTCGTCTCTCTCATAATATCTCTCCGATTGCCTTTAAAAGGGCGTTCATTTGATCTATGCTTCCTATTGTTATTCTTACATAATCTTTAAGACGCGGTGTATCAAAATGACGAACGAGAATTCCCTTTTCTTTAAGCGCCGTATACAATTCTTTTCCGCCGATTCTGTCAGACTTTGCAAAAACGAAATTCGCAACCGACTCAGTAAGTGTAAAGCCGAATTCTTTCAGCCTGTTCACGGTGTATTTGCGGTTTTCGATAATCGTTTTGGTGCAGGATGCAAAGTATTCCTCATCAAGCAACGCGCCCTGCCCCGCCGCCATGGTCATACGGTTTACACTGTACGGATTTGTGGAATATTTTAAGGTGTTCAAATCGCTTATCAGTTCCTTAGAGCCGATAGCAAAGCCGAGCCTTCCGCCGGCGAGCGAGCGGGATTTTGAAAATGTACGCACGACCAGCAGATTATCGTATTTCTTTGTAAGTTCTATGGCGCTTTCTCCGCCGAAATCAATATACGCTTCATCTATTACGACAACATTCCCCGAATTGCCTTTTACGATTTTTTCGATGTTCGCGAGCGAAAGAAGTATGCCGGTGGGAGCGTTCGGATTAGCAATAAAAACGGTTCTTCCAAGACCTATATAATCGTCGGGGTCTATCGAAAAATCATCCTTTAAGGGAATTTGCTTGCAATCAATACCGTAAAGGTCGGCAAAAACCTTATAAAAACCGTATGATATATCGGGAAAAGCGGCGCCTGTATTTTTATCGCAAAAACAGTAAAAGGCAAAATTAAGGGTCTCGTCCGAACTGTTTGTAAAGATGATATTTTCGGGCTCGACGCCGAACCGTTCGCAGGCGACATTCACAAGAGCCTTACATTCGGGGTCGGGGTAAAGATTATTATCGCCTGCCGCCTGCCTTGCAAGCCTTAACGCATAAGGTGAGGGCGGAAACGGGGACTCGTTGGTGTTTAGTTTTATATATTCGGTAATCTTAGGCTGTTCACCCGGAACATAGGGAATCATACCTTTAAGATTATCGCTTAAAAACCTACTCATTGTTTTCCTCCAATCGAATTATGGCGCTTTTCGCGTGTGCGGTAAGTCCCTCTTTTTCGGCAAACTTCGCAACCTTTTTCGCAACGGTGCTAAGCGCGGATTT
>DEWC01000075.1:0-2627 GCA_002363095.1 Ruminococcaceae bacterium UBA3220
TCCTGCCATGTCCACTGATAATCGTCGGGTCTGCCTGCGAAGTCTTCCATAGGACGGAGATTATAGCCTAAAACATTACCGAGCGCCTTTCTCTCTTTGTCCATTGCAATATTAAGGCGACAAGCCGAAGGCGTCCAGCCGTGCTCATAGAGGAAGAAGTTGACCTGAGGGCTTTCAATTCTCGAAATATTGAAAAGCACAGGACCTGCGTGCCAGTCGGGGTTAACAATGGCAAGGCCGCATTCCAAAACATCGGTATAAATCTTTTCAAACGGGAAAAGGTCTTCGCGCATTTCGTCGATAAGCGAGGGACCCTTGTCGGCAGGCAGGAAAGCGATGTTTATGGGGTTTCTTCCGAAAACATTAACGGTATCCGAGCCCTTTGCGACAAGGCGCGCGTCATAAGGCAGGTTGTTGGCGTCGGCAAATATCGGGCAATCGGGACCGTCAAGTTCTTTTTTAAGAACGAGGGCAGAAAAAGCGCCCGGGAAGGTAACGATAATCTGCTCTTTTTTAACATGACCTTTAAGAAGTTTTGCGTATCCGCTGTGGGCAAAAGCAGGCGCTACGATGCAGATATAATCGCATCCGCTTACCGCTTTTTCGATATCATCGGTAACATCGTTAAGGGTAACGGGTCCTTGGAGTTCCTTAATATTGCCCTGCAAATAAATGGTTTTCGTTTCGAAAACCTTTTTCATATTATTTTTAAACTGAGGCATCTCATAAAGGTTAACGGTATGACCTTTAAGCGTAAACTCAGCCGCCATTGTGTGAGCGCCGTTTCCGCCGCCTAAAACTGCGATTTTCTTTGGTGTCATAAAAATTGTCCTTTCTTTTGTCGAAAAATCGATATTATTACAAAATAATATTATAGTCGTTAAGGATTTTTTTCTACTTAGCAATTATCGGATACTTTGCCAATATTAACTTTTTGGTAAAAACGGCGAAATTGCGCTACAAATCCTAAAGCGGATGTGATATTATACTGTGGGGGCGGTGAAAAAAGTGGCATACCTTCAGAATTTGCATACGCATACCAATTTTGACCACGGGATTAATTCTCCTGAGGAGATAGTCAAAAAAGCGATAGAAAAAGGCTTTGATTCCATAGGTTTTTCGGGGCACGCATATACTTTTTACAGCGATAAATCTTATTTTATGTCTCCCGGGAAAACTAAGGAGTATAAGAAGGAAGTAGGCAGATTAAAGGAAGCGTATAAGGATAAAATAAAAATCTTTTTGGGACTTGAATTTGATATGTATTCCGATACCGAGCAGGACGGTTACGATTATATGATAGGTTCGTGCCACTATATAAAAATAGGCAACGAATATATCGGCATTGACCGCGACGAGGCGCACTATAAAAATATAATCGAAAAATATTTTGACGGCGACGGTATGAAACTTGCGAAGGAATATTTCCGTCAGACGGCAATGTTACCGCAGTTTGCAAATATTAACATTCTGGCGCATTTTGACCTTATCACCAAAAATATCGACCGCGCTTCGTTTTTTGATTATAACTCAAAGGAATATATGAATTCCGCCATTGAGGCGCTTGAGATTTTGAGCAAAGATATTCCCGTTTTTGAGGTTAACACCGGGGGAATAGTAAGAGGTTACCGCAAAACGCCTTATCCGATGCTTAACATTATAAAAGAAATGAAACGGTTAGGGTTCGGCGCGGTTATAACCTCTGATTGCCACGATGCAAATTTCCTTGACGCCTATTTTGGCGACGCTAAGGAACTTTTAAAATCGGCAGGCTACACCGAGCAGATGATTTTGACCGATAACGGTTTTAAGGCAATAGAGTTATAGCATAGCAGCAAACAAGGGGCGAATTTCCGCCCTTTTTGTTTTTTTATGTTGTTGAAAACCGTTTTTATATATGATATACTGAACCCATAAGCAAAGGATATTGCGTAATATCAGGCGGAGGGAAAATATGAAAAATTATAAGATTTTATTGTCGCTTGTTTTGACGCTGTTTGTTGCGTTATCCATGTTCGGTTGTTCGGATTTCGAAACAGACCGTTACGAAAAGAATAAAAAGAGGGAAACAAAAATCGAAGAAAAGGCGGATGTTTCTCCTCAAAGTCAAGACAGTTTATATGATATATACCTTTCGGTTGTCAAGAAATACCGAAGTGAATGTGATGAAAATCATTCGGATTTTTACATCGACGGTGAATGTCCCTATTGCTCATGGGCGGTTTACGATATCGACGGCAACGGAGTTAAAGAACTTATTGTTCAGCAAGGCTCCTGTGAGACCGACAAAATGCAGTATGTTTTTGAGGCAAAAAACGGCAAAGCAGAGAAAATCGGAGAATATGAGGCGTGGCATTTGGCTCTCTATGAGGGCAAAAATGAAATGATAGGCGTTTCGGGAATGAGCGGAGAAGGTCAGGTTTCCGCCTTCACGATAGTCGACGGGGAAGTTAAAATAAGAACTGTAAAAACCTTTTCCGACGGTTTTCCGCAATACCCAAATTATATTACCTTTAACAGCCTTAACGACCTTGAATTATTAAAAACTTCGCTAAAATGAATACCGAAAAGATTAAGACCCTCGGAATTACCCGAGGGTCTTGCAGTCTGTCGATAAACCTGTTGTT
>DEWC01000075.1:2700-12013 GCA_002363095.1 Ruminococcaceae bacterium UBA3220
CCATTTTGTTTTTCCGGCGACAGGTCGGCGGAGTGTTTAATATCTGTTTGTCAAGTCCTTGCGGGGGGATTCGTTGGTGATTTTTGAATACGCGCGATAAAACGAGGAATAGTCTTTAAATCCCGCCTTATAGCACGCTTCGGAAAGAGACATACCGTTAAAATACGACTCTCTTACAAAAACAATACGGCGATAGGAAATGTACTTGTTTACGGTATATCCCGTGTTCTTTTTAAATACCTTGCAGAGGTATTGCTTTGTGAGGAAAAATTTTCCCGCGATTTTATCGAGCGACAAATCCTCTGTTATGTTTTCATTTATATACTCGATTATACTGTTGATTTTAGGGCGGGTATAGTTGATTTTTCCCGATTTTACGGCATGCTTGTTAAGATGATAAAGCAGTTCGATGATTACGCTGTTCACAACGGCAAGTTCGGGCGGATTTTCGTTGCAGTAACCGTCAAGGCGCATAAATATATCGAAAATGCCGAATTTTTCGGTGGTTTCCGCGGGAATGACATTATTGTTTCCCGGGGAACGGTTAAAAACCATATCCGAAAACTTTGTGCAGTTGTTTTTGATGAAAAAATCGAGGTCAACCATTAAGAGAATGTATTCGCAGAGATCGTCCTGATCCGAGATGCAACGGTGCAGTTCGTTGTTACCGACAAGCAGAATATCTTTTGCCCCTATGTGAATAAGTTTTCCTTCAACATCGTATGTTATCGTGCCCTTTAACGGCATAAAAACCGAAAAAAGGTCTTTGTCTATATGAAGTTCCGATTTATTTATTCTACCCGAAAAATGAAGACACGAAAAGCCGTGTTGACGGTCGTTGCATTCTCTTAAAAAGTTTTCAGCCATGCTATCACTCCTCGTTTAAAACGGTTTTTTTGACCTTCTTGTATACAAAGCAGGCAAATATAATTGCGCAAACACCCGAAACCGCTTTCGAAAGCATTACAATACCCAAATATGTTTTGTCAAAAGCGAGGGTGAATGCCAGATGGTCTGCGACTATAAATGAAGCCGATACGGCAAACGCCGAGTTGAGTAAAGCGCCCTTTGAGTCCATTTTATTTATCATTTCAAGTGTGGGAACATTTGAGGCGAGCGAGGATACAAGACCGTTTGTTGACTTTTCGTTTATGCCGAGTTTTTCCCCGAGAGCGCTAAGCGGTTTTGAAAAGACGGTCGTTATGATTTTCAGCGCCGGGAATGCACCGGCAAGCGCAATGGCGCAGGCAAGACAAATATTTATGGCATCGTCAAACGAGCCGAGCCCCTTAACAACCTCATAGCCGGTTATATGCTTGATTAGAGCCAATCCAAGACCAAGAGAGATAAGAATTTTTATAAAAATTCCGAAGACCTTGAAAATTTTTATGCAAATTTCGGGAAAAAATAAAAGTCCCGCCGTGAGAATAAGGGCAAAAATTATAAGCGGAATAAGGTTTATCGCCGCTACGGCCGGCGGAAGACCGCTGACGAGAGAACCGACAATGCAACCGAAAGGAATTGTAACGATACCGCAGAGAAGGCCTAAAATAAACTCTTTTTGCCTTTCTTTTCCGACAACGCTCAAAGCGTACGGAATCGTGAAAGAAACGGTGGCGCCCATCATTGAGCCGACGACAAGACCGTTAAACAACCCCAAGGACCTGAGTTTTGTAACGCTGCTTGCAAACAGAGCCCCGCCCATATCGTTTGCAAACAAAGAGGAAGTTATTATTGAAGGGTCGATATGAAAAGTTGAATAAACGAAGGTAAAAAACGGCTCGAGCAGTCGTGCTAAAACGGGCGAAAGAACGAACATACCCAACATTGTGAGAATCAGGGTTCCCAATAGTTCGAAGCCTTTTTCGAATTCCTCGCCCAAATGAAATCTGTTTCCGGCGATTCGGTCAAGAAGTCCCAAAAGCGCAAACCCGAGCATTATATACCCAACATAGTCCATTTGTTTCACCTGTATAACAAAAGTATCACAGTTATGATTATAACATAAAGTTTAAAAAATGCAATATCTTTTTACATATTAAACAAACAAATGACGGCTTTTGTTAAAAAAGGCGTTTTCCGCACCGTATCATTCGCCTTAAAAAGGTGAACGCAAAACCATTTTGTCCTTAACGATGTTAAGGCATATATAAAAATCCGCAAAATCGGTTAAAAAATTGCGGATTTAGAGATATTTTACTGAATTTGATTGCCTAAAAATTTTGCGGCAACATTTATAAGGCGAATATCCGATTCTACCGGCTTTCGGCAGTTTTCGTTTTGCACCAAAACCACCGCACCGTCAAGGTCGCCCGAATTGATTATCGGCGAAACGGCGCAGACCCTGTTTTGGAGCCCTTTAAGGGCGGTAATGTTGCGGTCGCCTTCGTTGATAAAGTTTTGGCGCTTCTTGATAATTGCCTCTAAATCACCGCTTAAATCACGGTCGAGGGTTTCCTTTTTCGATATACCGGCGGAGGAAACGCACCTGTCCATATCGCAGATAAGCACCGAAAGATTTGTCCCCTCTTTCAGCGCGTCGGCGTAGCCTTTCGCAAAATCCGATAACTCCCCGACCGGCGAATACTTCTTGAAAATTACCTCCCCGCCGATATCGGTATATATTTCGAGCGGGTCGCCCTCGCGGATACGCATTGTTCTGCGAATTTCTTTCGGAATGACTACACGCCCCAAATCGTCAATTCGTCTGACTATCCCCGTTGCTTTCATATATAAAAATCTCCTTTGCTGATTTGATAACACTTTTATTATCTGTCAGCAAAGAAGTTTTATACCCATATTATTCAACTAATGTTTGAAATAAGCTTTCCTTCTGAATTCATATAAAGATAATAATCTAATTCCTTAAAACTATGATTTTTTGCCCATTCTTTTTTATTAAAATCAGGCATTTCAGTACCAATCAACCCAATTATATTAGTTCTGCGGAAATACAAATTCTTAATCTCGTTGTATAGAGATTCAAATTCATCAATCCGTGCAAAATAATGTGTTGGGCAATAATTGTTGTTAGTTATTTCAAAGCTTATTTCATCACTATCACAACCTTCATAGATAAAAAAATCATCTTCATCTATTCCCTTTTTTATACCAAGTTTTTCGTCGCCATCGCTATAATACATACTATAAAAAGGATTTGAAAAATCTTTGGAAAGCACTAATGCACAAAATTCTTCAAATGTTTTAAAATTTTTGCACGAAAAGTCTATTCTATCAGTTGCTTTAAAATATACGGTATTACCAATCAGCAAATATGGTTCGGTATATTTTGTTCCATCTGCTATTTCAACAAAATTCTTGATATCAATATTCGAATTTGAATCTCCTTCTCCAAATTGAACTCGCCCGATTTTATACTTAAACTGCGGTTCAAGCAGGTTTTCATAGTCCTTAAATTCAACATTATTATTAACAAATAGTTCACGTTCGCCATTTTCGCCGTTATTACTGTTGAAATGCCAACCATAAACTTGACATATTTTAATCTCGTCATCACTGAATATAAGCTCTGAATACTGGGGGAATAAGGTTCCGCCATCACTTATTGAAAACCATTTACCATTCAAACATTTTTGCATTTTTTCAATGCTATCAAACGAAATATTTCCTTTAGGTTTTTTTTCGTTACCGCAACCAACCATAGGAATAAGCAGGCACGTCATTAACAAAACTGCAAATATTTTTTTTATCACTTTATTGTCCTCCTCTACTATATTCAAAATTTATGTTATAATTATACTGCAGGCCGATGAAAAATACAAGAAAGAATAAAACAGAGCAATAAATCTGCTCCGTTTTCTATCTATTATATCTTTCCACTACACTATGTACAGCCGCACAAAATCTATCAAAAACTGTCAATGTTGTATGTAACGGGTCGCCCTCACGGATACGCATTGTTCTGCGAATTTCTTTCGGAATGACTACACGCCCCAAATCATCAATTCTTCTTACTATCCCCGTTGCTTTCATACATATTCATCTCCGAAACATTATTATAAGGCTATTGTTTGACAATTTTTGCGTATTATGTATAAATTCCCGAAAGCAGACAAAATATCAGAACACTTTACCTTGTATAAAAACGGTTGATATAGTATAATAGATAATAGTCAATCGCCTTGATGATTATTTAAGAGCGGCAGAAGCAAAAGAAAATAATTTGAATACAGGGTCCCGATTACGGGCGCTGATTGTAAGATAAATAATTGCAGCATTAAAAAGGCTGAGGTGACATCATTGTTATTGTATATAGTCAGTCACGGGGATCCGGTTTATGAAACCGATTCACTTACAGAACGGGGGAAACTACAGGCAGAAGCAGTCGGAAAACGAATTTTTGATTCGAAGATCGACCGCATTTTCTGTTCCCCTATGGGACGGGCAAGGCAGACAGCCGAGCCGGCATGCAGGTTATTGGGATTAAGCAAACAAATAGAAGAATGGACGCATGAAATCGGAGAAGAACTGTTTACCGAGTTCCCCGACGGCAAGAGAAAAAGCATCACCAAGGTTCAAAACACATATTACCGTGATAACGGCAACATAGATTTGCCCTATGAGAAGTCGTTCGACTGCGTAGGCATAAACGAATCCCGAATGAAGTCGGCTGTAAAATATATTGAAGAACACGGCAGGGAATTTCTTGAAAGGCTCGGATATCGGGAAGAAAACGGAGTGTACCGTATTTTGAAAAACAACGAAGAGAAGATAGCGCTTTTCTGTCACAGTGCGTTCGCAAAGGCGTGGATATCGGTTTTGCTTCACATCCCGTTGCATATTATGTGGGCGTCTTTTGAATACACTCATACAGGCGTAACGGTAATAGAATTCAAAAACAACGAGAACGGTCTGACGGCGCCGAGATGTCTTTGCTATTCGGATATTTCGCATTTATACGCCGAAAGACTCGATTTACGGTATAATAACGAATTTGAAATTTGATATATTTTAAGCAAAAGATTGCGATTGTTCCTTTTCCTTTACTTTTTCTTGTGATTATGGTACAATAAGAAACGTAGGTATGATAACAAAATTGCAGTATCAAACTCAAATGGGGAATATATATGAAAATAGCACTTTTTGCCGAAACATATTTGCCGTATATCAACGGCGTTGTTACGCATATAACAATTCTTAAAAACGGGCTTGAGAAGTTAGGGCACGAGGTTCTTATCGTAACCGCCGACCCGAATGCCAAGCGCCATTATATTGAAGACGGTGTTCTTCATTGCCCGGCGCATAGTTTTAAGAGGCTGTACGGCTACGGACTTGCAAATCCGATAAGCCGCCGCCGGCTTAAAATAATTAAGGAATTTAATCCCGATATTCTCCATATGCATCAGGAATTCGGCGTAGGTCTTTTTGCGGCAAAGGCTGCCGCCCGTCTCGGAAAACCGTTTGTTTATACGCTTCACACTATGTATGACGAATATGTTTTTTATATCGCGCCGAAAATATTTGTGCCGGCGATAAAACGGATATCTCACCGCTATGTGCATTATCTTGCCGGTAAGGCGGATGCGCTTACAAGCCCTTCGGCAAAGGCTGAGGACTTTTTTAAAAACTGTAAGGTTAAAAAGCAGGTACAGCTTATTCCGAACACGGTGCAAATGGAAGAATTCGCGCCTGAAAACTTTACAAAAGAAGAGCTCAATGAGGTCCGGGAAAGCCTTGGCATAAAGCCCGATGAGACTGCGGCGATTTTTGTTGGCAGAATGGGCAAAGAAAAAAGCGTAGATGTTTTGCTCGACTATTGGGCAAGATTTTTCAGCCGTCCCGAGGATAAAATACATCTTGTTTGCGTAGGGGACGGACCTGTTCTCGAATCGCTTAAAGAAAGAGCAAAAACGCTCGGTATATCCGATAAGGTTACCTTTACGGGAAGCGTTGCGCATGAGAATGTTCCGATAATATTTGCCGCTTGCAATATATTTGTAACCGCTTCGCTTACCGAGATGATGTCGGTTTCGATGCTTGAAGGTCTCGCTGCCGGACTGCCGGTTGTGCAAAAATACGACCCGCTCAATGCAGGCCAGTTTAAGGAAGGTGTTAACGGCTACACCTTTAAAACCGAAGAAGAGTTTGAAAAGATTATAAGGGATTTAGCGTCGCTGACCCCCGAGGAAAAGGCGGCAAAAAAGAAGGAAGTCAGGGACTGTAATTCTCAAAACGGCGAAATTCGCCTCGCGAAGCGAATGCTTAAGGTGTATTCCGAGGTTTCGGGCATACCGGTTGAAGACCTTGATGACGATACCGACGAAATCACCGAGGTCGACACGTTGTCATAACCGTAAATAAGGTATCATCCTCGATAAGGACAGAATTGATTTTTGTATATAAAAAAATGAAGCATTGCTTTTTGCAATGCTTCATTTTAGTCTGTCGTTAAACCTGTTGTTATGGTGTGGCGCCGTTCTCGGCGCCATTATTTATTTTCCGCTTATAATAATCTTCGCGCGAGAGTCCATTATCGAATCCTCTTTTATAATCGAGCCGATGCTGTCGGCGGTAATGCGCCCCGATTTCGGATTTTTTACCGATTCGATATAACCCTTTATAGTCGCGTCAACATCGGAGTATTCAAACGATAGGTCGCAGTCAACCGTTTCGCAGTCGATAAGGGTGAGGTTTGTGCAGTAACAAAGCGGTTGGGTGCCGATGATTTTGCAGTTTATAAGGGTTAGCCCGTCCGAAAACCAGGCGAGGTATTCGCCCTTAACCGTAGAGTTTTTAACCGTAACATTTTTCGAGTGCCAGAAAGCATCCTTTGTATCAAGGAAAGAATTGTTGATAGTGATATTCTCGGTATACTGGAAAGAGTATTTTCCTTTAAAATCAAGTTTATCTATTTCTATATTTTTTGAATCAAAGAATATGTATTCAGAGGTTATTTTGCTGTCCTTGATAAGTGTTTTGTCGGTTTTCCAGCCGAATTCGGGGGAATCTATGTCGGCGTGCTCTATGACGGTGTTAACGCATTCCCGTAACGCCTTGACACCGGTTATTTTTGTATTCTTTATTATTCCGTTGTTTGAATACCAAATCGGCGCTCTCGTTTTTTCGTCCAAAACCGAATCGGTAAGTTCGTATTTTTGAACATGCCAAAGCGGATAGCGAAGAGAAAACGAGGAGTCGCACACAATAATATCCCGCGCTTCTTTAAGCACCGATTCACCGTCTGCCGGACCCGCGAAAGTGCAGTTTTTGACCGTTGTTCGGCAAAGATTATAAAGCGCCCTTTCGGCGTCAAATGTTTTGTTTTCAATTATGTTCATATCGGTTCTCCCTTATTTATTTAAAGCGTTTCAAGTTCGGTTGCGTGGGTTGGAGGATTGTACTTTGCCGAAAGCGCCGATAAATCATCATCGGAAATCGGCAAAAAAACATTCCGCATATTTGTTTTTAAGTGTTCTTTGCAACCAGTTTTGAAAACGGTTATTATGTCTTTGTTGCGTATAACGAACGAAAGCGCGAGAGATTCGGGCGTTTTACCCTCACTTTTCGCGGTCTTTATTATTATGTCATCCGAAACAAGCGCCTTTCTTGATTTTTCGGTATGGCATAAAGGGGAGTAAGCCATTATAAGAACGCCGTTTTCCCTGCACCACGGAATCAAATCGAATTCCGCGCCCCTGACCGTTAAATTATATAAAATCTGATTACAAAAGCAGTTTTTTCCATGCTTTACGGCAAATAACTCGCGCATATCGTGGATATCAAAATTTGATACGCCCCAATGACGAATAAGGCCGTCATTTTTAAGCGCCTCCATATGGCAGACCAAATCTTTCAAATCCACATTTCCCCGCCAATGCAGGAGATACAGGTCGATACAATCAATATTCAGCCGTTTAAGAGACGCTTTGCAACATTCGCGATAAAGCCCCTTCTCTGCGTTTTGCGGAAGAATTTTGTCTACTATAAAAAATCGGTTTCGGTCATATTCTCCGATAAATTCGCCTGTCGCCGTTTCGCTGTTTCCGTTTGAATACATTTCGGCGGTGTCGATAAGCGTCATCCCGTAAGACTCAACGCCTTTCGCCATTGCTTCTTTTTCGCCTTTCGAAAGTCTGCCGTTTTCACCCATACGGTATGTTCCAAACCCGATAAGCGGGATTTTTTCGTTTTTGTGGGTCAAGTATTCCATATTTCGCCTCCCGTTACGGTTCTGAGGAAGTTGCCTTAGTGGCAATAATTGCCTTTTTCCAGCCTGTAAGCAGTTTTTCCCGTTCGCCGGATGTCATAGACGGCGAAAACTCCGTAACATTCGCTAAAAGTGAAGATATTTCATCTTTGTCTTTAAAAAATCCTACTGCCAATCCGGCGAGGAAGGCGGCGCCTGCCGCCGTTGCTTCGCCCATTGAGGGCCTCAGAACAACAGTGTTTGAAATATCGGCCTGAAACTGCATAAGGAAGTTATTAGCCGAAGCGCCTCCGTCAACACGGAGTTTTGTTATATTTTTGCCTATATCCGTTGCCATCGCGCACAAAAGGTCGTTTGTCTGATAGGCAATTGATTCAAGGGCGGCGCGGATAATATGCTCAATCCCTGAGCCTCGTGTAAGCCCTGTTATAGTGCCCCTTGCACGCATATCCCAATACGGAGCGCCCAGACCTGCAAAGGCAGGAACGATATAAACGCCGCCGCTGTCTTTTACCCTTTTTGCAAAGTCTTCACTTTCACTCGATTTGCTGATAACACGGAGTTCATCACGAAGCCACTGTATAACCGCGCCGCCTACGAATACACTTCCTTCAAGGGCGTATTCGCGGGGCTCTCCTTTTTGTGTTGCGGCAACGGTGGTTAAAAGTCCGTTACCGCTTAAAACAGGTTTTTGTCCGGTATGGGCAAGCAGGAAACATCCCGTGCCATAGGTTGTTTTAACATCCCCTGCTTTGAAACATCCCTGTCCGAAAAGAGCGGACTGCTGGTCGCCGGCGATACCGCAAACGGGTATATCGGCGCCTTTGATGTTTACGGTGCAGTATATTTCGCTGCTGCTGCGAATTTCGGGGAGGAGACAGCGGGGTATATCGAGCAAATCCAAAAGGCGACTGTCCCAATCACCGGCAGCAAGATTATATAACATTGTTCTTGATGCGTTTGTGCTGTCGGTAATATGAACCTTGCCTTTGCTTAATTTCCAAAGAAGCCAGGTGTCTATCGTTCCGAACAGCAATTCGCCACGCTCTGCTTTTTCCCGTGCGCCCGGGCAATTGTCAAGAATCCATTTAATCTTTGTGGCGCTGAAATAGGCGTCGGGGCGAAGTCCGGTTATCTCCCTTATTA
>DEWC01000025.1 GCA_002363095.1 Ruminococcaceae bacterium UBA3220
TTACAATAAAGCTGCGGCTCAATTTCAGGCAATAGGTCAAAATCCTTAATTTCGAGGTCGCTGTGTACTTGTTTCATTATATCGTTCCAGACACGCGCGGCAGCAGCCTGGTTATAAATGGTACCGTTATGGTCAAAACCGTACCAAACAGAGCCGACATAATACGGTGTGCCTGCGACCATCCAAAGGTCATTTGACTCCTGGGATGTTCCGGTTTTAGCATAAGCTTTCATTTTGCTGTAATTTCTGATTCCCCCGCCGGTACCGTTTGCGCCGTAAACAACATTTTGGAGAAGTTTATTCATTATGAAGGAGGTTGAAGGCTTAATTGCCTGAATATATTTTCCGCTTTTCAGAAAAATATCCCCGTTCGGCTTTTCAACCTTAAAGTAAGTTTTGGGTGCATAGTATCTTCCGCCGTTACCGAAAACCGCATACGCAGCAGCAGATTCCTCACTTGTAATACCGTATGAACAACCTCCAAGCGCTAACGCCGCAAGATTTTTATCATCGGATGTCAGATGTTTAAGTCCCAACTTTTTGGTCAAAAATGTATATGACTTATCTACGCCCAATTCATTAAGAATGTGACAAGGAATTGTATTAGCCGATTTCTGAACTGCCATAATTATTGACATATTTCCTATATATCTTCCGTACCATTCTTTAGGGCCCGGCTTGCCGTCGGCATAATACTTATCAAGCGGTTTATCTTCGGCTATGCTTGAATAATAAATTGTGCCGGTATCAATCGCAGGTGCGTAAACGCCGATTGGTTTCATTGTTGAACCGGGCTGCCTCGGCGCAGAAATCGCGCGGTTGAGCGAACGGTTGACAGTCTTCTTCCCTACTCCGCCGACAATTCCTACAATATGACCCTCATAATCCATTATCGTCATTGAAGATTGAACATTCTCGCCGGAACGCTTTTGGCTGAAATATCTTGATGTGTTTTCGTAAACGCCCTCCATAGTTGCTTGAATTTTTTTATCCATGGTTGCATAAATTTTATAGCCGCCATTATAAAGCATAGCGGAAGCAACTTCACGATTACAGTTACGCTCTTTTGAAATGTCATCAATCAAATTTTCGATTAAAGCATCTATAAAATAGTTGTAAACCGGTATCTCAAAGCGGTTTTTTTGAGTATTATCAACGGAAACCTCAGCGTCATAAGCCGCCGAATACTCATCATATGTAATATAACCCTGCTCGAACATTTTATCAAGAACAAGACGGCGTCTTGAAAGATTAACATTAGGATGCGAAATCGGATTATATGCCGACGGATTCTTTGTGATTGCGGCAAGAGAAGCGCACTCCTCAAGCGAGAGTTTGTTAACATCCTTATTAAAATAATAGTTTGCCGCAACCTGCACACCGCAAATCCCGTTTCCGAGAGAAATTGTATTTAGATAAGCCTCGAGAATTTTATCTTTATCCATCATTTTTTCAATGGATAATGCTCTGATTATTTCCCGGAATTTTCTTGAAGCAACCTGTTCATTGTCTGAGGTTACATTCTTTATTAACTGCTGTGTAAGCGTAGAACCGCCCTGCTCACCTTTAAGTATGTCAACACTCGGAATCCAGTTAAGAAACGCCGCACCTGTACGCTTCCAGTCGACTCCGGAATGTATGTAAAAGTTCTGGTCTTCTATCGCTATGAAAGCGTTTTGGAGTGTTTTCGGGATTTTATCACGCGGGACCCAAATACGATTCTCTTCACCATGCAAACGGCAATATTCACCCCATTCGCCGTTTTCCTCCTGAACATAGACAACTGAAGTTAGATTAACTTCCATATTGTCTATTATACTTACAATATCTTTGCAGTCAAAAAAGTCTAAGTTTATAACTTTTAAGCCACTCTTTGTAATAATACCGGTAACAGCGAGCGAAGAAACGACAATAATAAGCGACAAAACGATGCAAACATTTTTAAAAAATCTGTCCATCCTGTCCATGTCGTCACCTCCGATTTAACACTTGACAGTAGAATGCAATTTAATATAATAATTATATCATAAAAAATATAAATTTCAATCGATTATTAATAATTTATACATATTTTAAAGTTATAATATTCGAATAAGTTTACTGACCAATTACTTGTATAAATATTTTAATCAAACGGAGGATTGTATGCTTAAGTTAGAAGGAATCAGCAAGATTTATAAATCCGGCGAAGCTGATGTCGTTGCTTTAAATGATGTTAATATATCGTTTAGAAGCAATGAATTTGTGTCGATTTTGGGTCCATCCGGATGCGGAAAGACAACTATGCTTAATATAATCGGAGGGTTAGACAGATATTCAAGCGGAGATTTATCAATAAAAGGCCGCTCCACGAAAGGATACAAAAGTTCAGATTGGGATGCTTACCGAAATCATTCAATAGGGTTTATTTTTCAAAGTTACAACCTTATCCCCCACCAAACGGTTCTTCAAAATGTTGAACTCGCATTAACTATCTCAGGAGTTTCATCCAAAAAGCGAAAACAAATGGCCATTGACGCGCTTAAAGAAGTCGGGCTTGAAGAACATATTAACAAGCGACCGAATCAGTTGTCCGGCGGTCAGATGCAGAGAGTTGCAATTGCTCGGGCGCTTATCAACAATCCCGAAATCGTTTTGGCGGATGAGCCTACCGGTGCGTTAGACAGTAAGTCAAGCATTCAAATAATGGATATACTCAAAAAAATCGCTAATGACCGTCTTGTTATCATGGTTACGCATAACCCTGATTTAGCAAGCGAATATTCGACCCGTATCGTCAAATTGTTTGACGGAAAAATAGTTGATGATACTAATCCTTTTGACGGTCAAAAGTCGTCCGACAGTGAAGAATCTCAAAAAAAGAAAACAAAAGGCGCTTCAATGTCCTTCTTTACAGCGGTAGCGCTATCGCTTAATAACCTATTCACAAAAAAGACAAGAACCATTCTTACCTCTTTTGCAGGCTCTATCGGAATAATAGGTATTTCTCTTATTCTATCTATGCAAAACGGCGTTGAGGCATATATAACGCGTGTTGAGGAAGATACTTTGTCAAGCTATCCAATAGTTGTTGAGGAAACGAACACCGATTTCAGCGATACCATTACCACTCTTATGGGTGAAAAGGAAATTAAACATAGCATTGACGACAAAAAAGTGTACTCAAATGATATTATTTCAAAAATGATGACAGGTGCCCTTAACGGTACAAAAAAGAACGATTTAACTGCATTTAAATCATATATCGAAAAAAATAAAAACAAAATTAAAGGCTACACCAGTGATATTAAGTACTCTTATAAGACCGTTATGAATATCTACAACACTAACGGATATAAAGTTAATCCAAACAACCTGTTTGATGCCTCCCCTATGGGCTCTGGCGCTAGCCAAAGTAACTCTATTGGTTCCGGCTCTTCGAACGGTATGAGTAATATGGCGGTATGGACAGAGCTTATAGATAACAAAGACCTGCTCGAAAAGCAATATGAAATATACGGTAAAATGCCGACAAATTATGATGAGATTGTTTTAATTGTTGATAAAAACAATGAAATCAGCGACTATACGCTTTATACGTTAGGATTAAAAGATATAGATGACTTTCGAAAAATTGCCGAAAAGGCGAAGAGCGGAGAAAAGTTAGATGACCCGAAGCAAACTATATACAAATACAACGACCTGATTGGTATGGAGTTCAAACTGCTCCTTAATTCGGATATGTATGTTAAGAACGAAAACGGAACATATTCCGACCAAAGCGCTTACCAGCCCTACATCAATCAAAAACTTGATGATGCAATATCGCTTAAGATCGTCGGAATATTCAAACCCTCTAAGGACAACAAAACCTCGAGAAATTTCGGAAAAATCGGATACACAGGCGCTCTTATGAAGACACTTATCGAGAAAAATAATGCCAGTGAAATTGTAAAGTATCAAAAAGAAAATCCCGAAATTGACATTTTTACAGGTCTTAAATTTAAATCAATAACCGACTATACAGTTGATGATATAATTGAATATGTAAGGGTTAACACCCCTGACAAGATTACTGATACAATGCAGTATATAGCAATGCAACGCCAACAAGGTGTGCCTGATCAGGAAATTGTAAAGACGCTTGGAAGCAACATTGAAACTTCATCTTACGAAGATAATTTGCTTAAAATGGGCGTTTCCGACCTTGATATGCCTTCGTCAATTAGTTTTTATCCGAAGGATTTTCAGTCGAAAGACAAAATTAACGATTTTATAGAAACCTATAATAAAAGCAAAGCGAAGGATGAAAAAATCGAATATACCGATTATGTCGGCTTGCTTATGTCAGGCGTAACAACAATTATAAACGCAATCTCATATATTCTTATCGCCTTTGTCAGTGTATCGTTGATTGTTTCCTCCATTATGATTGGAATTATAACTTATATATCTGTTCTTGAAAGAACAAAAGAAATCGGAATTCTTCGTGCCATGGGCGCTTCAAAGCGGAATATATCTAACGTATTCAATGCCGAAACACTTATAATCGGTCTTGTCTCGGGACTTATGGGCATAGGCATAACAATACTGCTATTGATTCCCATAAATTTTGTTATTAAATCCTTAACCTCAATCGGCGGTTTGGCAGTTCTTCCCTTCGGCGGCGCCGTTGCGTTAATTGTGATAAGCGTTCTTCTAACTGTAATTTCAGGACTTATTCCATCTAGTATCGCAGCTAAGAAAGACCCGGTTATTGCACTTCGAACTGAATAGTACGGTTAAAAAATCACCCCGCGCTGAAAAATTGCGCAGGGTGTTTTTTTATGTATTGTCAGGCTTTTTCTTAATTCCGAAAATCATTCTCAGTATTCCTGAAAGAACCTTAGGACTTTTAAAAAGTACAACCTTCATAAATGCTCCTCCGAAAAATTATTTGCAGCATGAAATGCCGAGTACAATTACCCATATTGACAAAACTGCCACAAGAAATTTCGGGGGGCAAAAACAACTAATCATAAGTCCCAAAGCAAAGGTGATTGCAATAATCCCCTTGGTAGAATTTCTTTTTCGCATTATTCACCCTCCGATAATACATTATATTATCGTAAAGATGAAATGTTACAATACTTATTCAGGGATTACAAAAGCAACGCCGTCCATTGATTCAATAATCTCTCGCAAATTCCTATAATCGCCGGAGTTTGAAAAAGTAATAAACAGCGCAAGATTACCTTTTATGCCGCTTTTGGAATTAACTATTTCAATTAAGACATCCTGGCTCACTTTTGTATGTATATCGTCAAATATTTTTCCCGCATATTTAGGTTCTGATATTTCAGCATAAAGTTTAACCTGCATTTTTCTCTTGCGCTCAAATCTTGTGAGAAAAGCGGCGGTGAAAACACAGGCGATAGTTGCAAAAAGAGCGCCCCAATAAAAACCGTATCCGATGGCGATACCAATGGTCGCAGTTGTCCACATACCTGCGGCGGTGGTAAGACCCGTAATCATATTTGAATTTTTAACAATTATCATACCGGCGCCTAAGAAACCGATACCGGAAATAACCTGAGCGGCAATACGGAATACATCGCCCCTGAAATCACCCGAGTATATGCCTAAATATATTCCCGAAAGGGATGCGATACAAGAACCGATACAAACAAGAATATGGGTACGAAGACCGGCCGCACTGCCGTGCTTACCTCGTTCATAACCAATTAGTCCTCCGGCAAAAACAGCGAAAATAAATCTGATTAAAACAGTATAATACCTTAATTCGCAGTTGTGAGGCTGAAGCAAAGTATTCAGAATGTGATAAAAATCAAACATATAATTGTCCCCTTTAAACCGATTTTATTAGAAATTCATCATTTGCTGTATCAATGGAAATTGTCTTAACAGAATCATTGTGCAACATTAAATCAACAATTTTTCCGACAATTTCTTTTCGTATAATGTTTTTAATTTCCCTTGCTCCCGAAGCTTTTGAATCGGATTTTTCGGCAAGAAGTGAAAATACTGAATTATTATACACTAATTCAATGCTTTTTTCAAGCAACGATTCAGCTAAATCTTTAATTTGAAGCTCTGCAATTTTAGTTAAAGACTCTTTGTCGAGAGGTGAAAATACAACAATTTCATCAACCCTTGAAAGAAATTCAGGCCGTAAAAATTCGCGTAACGCCTTTAAGACTTTTTCGCGTGAAGCGTCGCTCACCGATTTTGCAAAGCCCAATGAGTTTTCCGCTTTGGAACTTCCTGCATTTGATGTCATAACGATTACGGTGTTCTTAAAATTGACAAGACGGCCCTGAGCGTCGGTAATTCGACCTTCATCAAGTATCTGCAACAAAATATTCAGAACATCGGGATGTGCCTTTTCAATTTCATCAAAGAGTATAACGCTGTAAGGTTTTCTGCGTACCTTTTCGGTGAGCTGTCCCGCCTCATCAAAGCCAACATATCCGGGAGGCGCACCGATAATTCTCGAAACAGAATGTTTTTCCATAAATTCCGACATATCGAGTCTTATAAGCGTTTCCGGGGTGTCGAACAATTCCTCTGACAGTACTTTTACGAGATAAGTCTTCCCTACTCCGGTCGGCCCGACAAAAATGAATGAAGCGGGGCGCTCGTTTCCTCCTATTCCCAACCGCGAACGCTTAACGGCGTCGGAAACAAGCTTTGTAGCATTCTTCTGACCTATTACTTTTTTATTAAGATTATCATTAAGGGTCAACAGTTTTTCATAATCAGTCTCTTCAATCTTCGCCGCAGGTATTCCCGTCCATATTTCAATTACCTTAGCAAGATCTTTTTCGGTAACAGTGCAATCCGCGGCGGCATCATAAAGCCCGTTCGCAACCGACTTGTATTTTTCAATATCGGCTTTTAGTAAAGCCTGCTTTTCATAGTCGGGGTTTTCGGTTTCTT
>DEWC01000109.1 GCA_002363095.1 Ruminococcaceae bacterium UBA3220
GATGAAATCGAAAAGGCACATCCCGATGTATTCAATATACTTTTGCAGATTCTTGAAGACGGTGTTTTGACCGATTCGCAAGGAAGAAAGGTTGACTTTAAGAACACGGTTATCATAATGACATCTAATATAGGAGCGCGACTTATAACCGATAAAAAGGTTTCCTTTGGATTCGGTGAATCCGGAGATGACAATGATGCAGACATTAAAGACAAGGTTTTATCCGAATTAAAAGGTGCTTTTCGACCTGAATTCCTAAACCGTGTCGACGACATCATTGTTTTCAATAAACTTACTAAGGATGAAATTAAACAGATAACCATCAATATGCTCGGTATTCTGAAGCAACGGCTCAAAAATATGGATTTCGATGTAGAATTTACCGACGCCGTTATTGAAAAACTTTCCGAAAAAGGCTATGATCCGTTTTACGGCGCAAGACCGTTAAGAAGGGTCATCCAAACCGAAATTGAGGATAAACTAAGTGAAAGGATTCTTGACGGAAGCATAAAAAAGGGAACTACTACTAAATGCGATTATACCGATAAATTTGTCTTTAATTAAAATACAGCCCCGTACAAACATCCGTACGGGGCTGAATCTTTGAAATTATTTAACAATAACGGCATCAATTAATTCGAGGAATGTATTGTCACCCTCTTTATAAGAATGAAGCGTACCCTGAACAGTAAATACTTCACCGTCATTTTTAGGATAATTGGTTTTGTCTTTAAGAATAAACTCAAATCCGGAATTGCAACAGGCGGTAGGGTCTGAAACAAGACAGTAGTAATAATATCTTGAAGGCGCTTTTTCGACTTTGTACGAGCCTTTAATTCTTATTGTTTTTCCCAAATATGATGTATACTTAGCGGCGATTTCGTTTGCTTTTGAGTAGATAACATTTGTGTCTCCGGCAGAAATGTTTATATCCGGTTCGCGTATATTTCCGTCATCGGCGTCAGTTGTGTCGGATTTTGAATCAGCAGGCGTATTATCTACAAATTTAACATTTGAATGTCCTGTTCCTGCTTGTTGAACTGCTTTTTTATTTTCCGAGCCACAGCCGTAAAGTTGAAACGAAAGAATTAGGATAAAAGTAATTATGAGATATTTTTTCATCATTTGTTACCTCCTGCAAGTTTTCCGATTACAAAGCAAACTGAAAAAGCAATTATATCGACGGCAACAATCGTCGAGCCGGCAGGGGTTGAATACATAATTGAAAGAATGAACCCGAGGGTCGTACAAAATGTTGAAAGTATAACCGAAAATACGGTTACGGAGAAAAAGCTCTTAAATATTCTCATAGCGGACAATGCGGGGAAGATAACAAGCGCAGAAATAAGCAAAGAACCGACAAACTTCATCGAAATCACGACGATTATTGCTATCAGTATTGCAAGAATTAAATTATATGTGTTAGCGTTTGTTCCGGTGGCGTTTGCAAAATCCTCATCAAAGGTGATGGCAAATATTTTGTTGTAAAGAAATATAAATGCAAGGATTACAATCAGCGACAAAACTATGCAAAGTATCGCTTCATTCCTTTGTATAAGCGTAAACGCCATTGACCCGAATAGTGTTGAACAGACATCACCGCTTAAATTGCCGGTATAAATATTTAGTTTGGTAGCAATGTTTATGATTAGGTAACCGAGAGCCAGCGAACCTACGGAAATCATTGCTATCGCAGCATCACCCTTAATTTTAGCGTTCTGATTTGTTCGCAATAACAAAACCGCAAAAAATATGGTTAGTCCAAGTGTTATATAGGTATTATCTAAAAAGCCCAGAACGGTCGCAAAAGTCATTGCTCCGAAAGCAACATGGGAAAGACCGTCACCGATAAATGAAAATCGCTTCAACACAAGCGTTACCCCTAAGAGCGAAGAACAAACTGCGATGAAAATTCCGACAATCAAAGCATATGTTACAGTGGGGAAGGCCTCAAATGTATCAATTAGCTGTGTTATCGCGGCGCTGAAACTATTCACTTATTTCACCGCCCTTGAAGTCAAATTTGTTTAATAAATCGCTATTTAAATACTCTTCTTTGGTGCCGAAGAAAGATTGCTTTCCGATATGAAGAATATGAGTTGCATACTTTATTGCAACACCGATATCGTGCGAAATCATTATAACTGTTGTATGTTTGCTTTTGTTAATTTTATCAATAAGATTATACATCTGTGATGTAACTTTAGGGTCAAGTCCGGCGACAGGCTCATCCAAAAGAATGATTTCTTCCGTTGCACACAGAGCGCGTGCTAAAAGCACCCTTTGTTGCTGGCCTCCGGAAAGTTCCCGGTAGCACCTTTTTTTAAGATTGTCCAAACCGAGCTCATTGATATGCTTATTGGCAAGTTCCTTATGCTTTGCGGTATAAAACGGATTTAAACCGCACTTTGAAAGACAGCCCGACAGAACAATTTCATAAACACTTGCCGGAAAATCTTTTTGTATTTCGGTCTGTTGCGGAAGGTACCCGATTTGTTTTACTTTCAGACCGTCGCCGAATTTAATTTCACCGGATAGGGGAGACTTTAAGCCGAGAATCGTTTTCATAAGGGTCGATTTTCCCGAACCGTTTTCACCGACAATGCACAGGTAGTTACCTTTATCGACAAAAAATGAAAGACCGCTTAATATAGGTTTTCCGTCATATCCGAGAACTAAATTGTTACATTCAATTTGATGCATTATCAAATCATCCTCTTTTAACTAATGCTTCTTTTAAAACTTCAAGATTTGATTGGGCAATCGATAAATATGTAGCGTCGCCCTTTTTGCCTTTTACGGTTGCTGTCTGCATAGAATTCAATTCAAGAATTTTTATATTATCGAGTTTTGAACCGGTTATTACCTGTTTTGCAATTTTTTTGTCGCTTCCGTCAAGTACAATAACGCAGGAAAGATTTTCGTCGATAAGTTTCTTTGAAAGGAAATTTGTCGTTTCATATGAAGCGTTGCTTTCAGAAGAGCATCCGACAAAGGCGGCGTAATAATTGATGCCGAAATCCTCGACTAAGTATCTGAAAGGAAATCTGTCAGCAACAATTATTGTCTTGGTATCGGCTTTTTCAACTACTTCGCTATACTGATTGAACAGATTGATAAGTTTTTGCTTGTATGTCTTGTTATTCTTTTTGTATTTATCGGCGTTTTTGCCGTCAATCTTACAAAGCTGATTGCAGATTTCATCACAGGCTGCAGAAGCATTGCGTAGCGAAGTCCAAATATGCTCGTCGTATTCGGGCTCTTCCTCTTCTTTTCCTTCTTTCTCAGGCGTTTGCATTCCTTCAACGACTTCTTCTTCTAAAACGGAGTCCTTAAGAACATCCATTATTTTAAGCGAGTTTATGTCCTTGTTGCTTTTTAATACATTGCTTACCCATTCTTCGGATTCGCCGCCGACATATACAAATAAGTTGCTCTTAGCAATGCTTAAAAGGTCGCCCGAAGTCGGTTGATAACTGTGCAAATCAATGCCGTTATTCAGCAGATAAGTAAGTTCTGCGTTTTCGATTTCGTCGCCTAATATTTCTCTTGTCCAATCGTAGCAAGAAAAAACAGTGGTTACGATTTTTAGTTTTGAATTATCGTTTGTAGATTTGGCGCAACCCGCAAAAAGCGACAGTGACAAAACTACCGTGAGCATCAAAGATAACATTTTTTTCATAATTTGTTTGTCTCCATGTTTTTATTGCAATCTTTGCAAATGCCGTAAATTACAGTTTCTGATTTATCGAGAGTAAAACCGTCGCTGTTTCGTATGTCGTTTTCAATTTTTCCCGCGCTTTCACTGTTCAGGTGAAAGGTATGGCCACATTTTTTGCAGGAAAGATGAAGATGTCCGACGCACTGTTCGCTGCCGGTAAACTGATAGTAAACATCACGAGAACCGGGTTTAATGAATTTTTTCAACAAACCGTCATTCTCGAGCGCTGCCAAATTCCGATAAATTGCGCTTAAACTGATAGTGTCATCACCAATGTTTTCGAGCGTCTCTTTTGCTGAGATTTGCTCGTCCGGGTGATTTGAAAAAAAGTTTAAAAGCGCTTTCCGTTGTTTTGTTACATATTTGGACATAACATCACCTTGATTTGCGAATCATTTGCAAATTTGATTTTAGCACAATAAAATTTATTTGTCAACAATTATTTCAAAAAAAGTTAAAAATAATGTTGACAAAATTTTAGGTTGTGTTATAATAATTCTTGCAGCAATTTTTAAATGTTCGGACCAATAGCTCAGTTGGTTAGAGCAACCGGCTCATAACCGGTTGGTCCGGGGTTCGAGTCCCTGTTGGTCCACCAGTGAAAAAGCACTTCGAAAGAGGTGCTTTTTTCAAATAAATGTATTAATTCACTTAAAAAAGAATACTATATCTCATAATGAGGAGGGATCATTATCAGACGCTTTAAACTTATTGTTTTTTCTTTGTGTTTTTGCATTACTGTATGCACTCTTTTTCAAAATCTCGGCTTTAAGGTTGAAAAATATATCGTTGAAGACAAAAAGTTACCTGAAAGTTTCAATCATTTCAAAATTGTTCAGATTTCGGACCTGCATTCCTGTTTTTTTGATAAAGATAATCAATCTGTTCTCTCGGCGGTACGAAAACAAAAACCTGATATTATTGCCGTTACCGGTGATTATGTTGATAAAAACACAAAAGATATTTCATCATTACTTGAGTTTTCAAAAAAGTTGACAAAGATTGCGGATTGCTACTATATAACCGGTAATCACGAAGCTGAGTTTTGTTCCCGGTACGGTTATAATAAATTTCTGCGTCAATTAAAAGACGCGGGATTTATTATTCTTGAAAATTCTTATAAAAAAATCGAAAGAGGCGGAGATTCGATAAATATTGCAGGGTTGAGTGACCCTTTATTTTGCGAAATCAGCGAAAAAAAATACACCGACCCCAAAAGGCTTTATATCGATAATTTCCGAAAAATGAATATCGACGGTTATACGGTTCTTCTGGTGCACCGTCCTTACGAATTTGAAACACTAAGCAAGCTAAAAGTCGGCGTTATTTTGGCGGGGCACGAGCATGGGGGACAGATAAGAATTCCTGTTATCGGCGGTCTGTTTGCCCCCGGCGAAGGCTTTTTGCCGAAATATGAAAAAGGTGTTTTCATAAAAAACGGTACGGCAATGGTCGTAAGTTCAGGACTTGGAAACGGCGAGGCGCCGATAAGAATAAACAATACGCCCGAGATTACTGTGATAGAGATAGAAAGATAATGAATTTGATAAAAAATTATATTTTTGATTTTGGTAATGTTCTTGTGAGGTTTGATCCCGAAAT
>DEWC01000084.1 GCA_002363095.1 Ruminococcaceae bacterium UBA3220
CCCATATTTATATCAATAAAATCAGGCTTACAGCCGAGTGATATTTCGGCAGCCCTCGCCATAATTTCCGGGTCGCTTCCGAAAAGCTGTATGCCGAAAGGAGCAGGGGCGTCCGGCTTGTAGAGGTACTCTATCGATTTTTTATCACTTAACGACAATCCCTTGGCGCTTACAAGCTCGCCTACGGTATAGGCAGCGCCGAATTTCACGCATATTTCTCTCATCGCCTTATCGGCAACGCCCGCCATCGGCGCAAGAGCGGCATATCCTTTAATTTCAATGTTTCCGATTTTCATAAAATAATTATACACAAAGTGGTAAATGATGTCAAATGATGAAAAATCATACGGCACACAACACGCTCACACCTTCCCGAAAATATTGCGCAGTTGCAAGCCTTGATATTTTATGTTATTATATACTATATCTTTCTATATCAGGAGGGCACCTATGTTATCCGACGCAAGACAAAAGTTTATAAAAGAAAAGGCTTTTTTAAACGGCGAAATCATAATCAGCGATGTTGCCCATGAACTCGATGTTTCAACCGAAACAATAAGACGGGATATAAACATATTGGCGGGAATGGGAGTGCTTGAAAAGGTTCACGGCGGCGCCGTTCCGGTAAGGGTAAACTCCCACGAGAACAAATACAGCGAAAGGAAGGCAACAAACGAGCCGATAAAAAGAAAACTCGGCGCCTTTGTGGGAAAACAGTTAAAAAACTGTAACACCATATTTTTATCAGCCGGCACGACGGTTGAAAGTATTACCGCCTTTTTGAATTCGGGAGAAAATATTGCGGTTATTACAAATTCGCTTCCGATTGCCGAAACCATCGGAAACGCCTCTTTCGACAATAAAAGAACCAGTGTTCTGCTTATCGGCGGAAAATTCAACGCGGAGGAGCATTACACCTACGGAAGCGAGGTTGTTTCAACAATAAGAAAGTATCATGCCGATGTCGTTGTTATAAGCGCCGTAGGTGTTGATGAACAGGGCGCCATGTGTGCCTCTTCCGACGAAGGGATAATAATGTCTGAAATGATAAACTCCTCGGCGAAGGTCATTCTTCTGGCGGATAGTTCCAAATTCGGTAAAAAGGCGGTTTTTCGTCATTGCCCGATGGATAAAATTGATTATATCGTTACCGATAACTCAAACCCTGTACCCGAAAAGATACTAAAAGCGATAAAAAAGAAAAATATCACGATTGACATAGTAAAATAATGCTTTTTCTTTTGAGAAAATGTTGACATTTGTGATATTATGTGATAATATTATGACAATAAATGTTATGGTATTGCCGTAACTTTATCTTTAAAAATTATTATTGAAGGAAGAATGTATGATGAGCGAAAGAAAATGTGCCAAAAAATCAATCCTCTTCAGCCCCGGACCCGTTATGGTTGAGGCTCCTGTTCGTGAGGCTTTAATGCATTACGACATTTGCCACAGAAGTCCCGAATTTGAAGAGATGTTCGCCGATGTTCAGGAAAAGATTAAACGCCTTTTTCAGGCAGACGACAGTTATTATTCCCTTATCGTTTCAGGCTCGGGAACCTCGGCTAACGAAACCTGTTTAAGCTCGGTTTTCAAGGGCGACGATATGGCTCTTCTTCTTAACAACGGTGTTTTCGGCGGTCGTTTGGACGAAATTCTTACAAAGTATAATGTTCCCACCGTTCGCCTTGAATTCGAATGGGCAACCATGTTTGATATGGCAAAGGTAGAGGAGGCTTTAAAAGCCAACCCGAAGATTACATATATCTGTATGGTATTCCACGAGACAAGTACCGGTATGATAAACCCGGTTCACGAAGTAGGCGAACTCGCCAAGAAATACGGCAAGCATTTGTTTGTTGACTGCGTAAGCGCGGCGGCAGGTCAGTTCATCGATGTTGTTAACAACAATATTGACATCTGCACCAGCGTTGGCGGTAAGTGCCTCGGCGCTTTCCCGGGTGCCGCTTACATCTGCGCTAAGGAAGAAATTCTTAAGAACACCCCCGCCGAGCAGGGCAAGAACGTTTATCTTAACCTCGGTAAGCATTATGCTATCGCGAAGTCCGACCATCAGACTCCGAACACCCCGAATGTTACATTATTCTGGGCTCTTGACGCCGCTCTTGACTGGACTCTTGAGCGTGAAACGCTTGCGGGCAGAATTGCAAGATATCAGGAATGCGCAAAAATCCTTCGCGACGGTATGCGCGATTTGGGACTTAAATTCCTCCTCCCCGAAGAGCAGATGGCTAACACCGTTACCTCTGTTTTCCTTCCCGAGGGCAAGGATGTTGCAACCTTCGTTGCCGAGATGGCAGACGACGGTTACACCGTTTATCCCGGCAAGGGCAAATACTATGATATGAATATGTTCCAGGTTGCAAACATGGGCGCTATTTACCCCGATGATTGCAAAAAGTTCCTCGAAACACTTAAAAAGCATATCTGATAAAAAAGCATAACAAAACCGACCGAATTGGGAAATCCCGTTTCGGTCGGTTTTTATTGTATTCGTTTATCCGAGAGGCGGCAAAGTTTCTCCGTTTGCCAGCGCCGATGCGTATTTCAAGGTTTTAATAATCCTTGTCGACGAAATCTGACCCATGGCTTTTCCGTTTTCGGAATACTCATACCGCGTATCGCTCGCCCTGACAAATTCGATTGAATCAACGCCGCCGTTTTTAAGGTGGAATTCAAATATTATTTTTTCGCCCTTCTTAACGTTCTTAACATTAAAATCCTCACAGGACAGCGTAATAATGTATTCATAAAGGTTTTGGAAGCTTTTGCAATCGACCTTTCGCCCTGCCGTTTTAACAACATATTTGTCGGCAGAGTTTTGGTCGCTGTTTGCCTTTATTGCAAATGAATAGGTGTTGTCGGCGGTTTTAATCACAAAATCGGTTAAGTCGTCGATTGAATAAAGGCAAACGAGGCTTGAATAAAAATAAGAAGCCTTTGAATTTACAATTTCCTTAACTCCGTCGTCATCACTAACCTTGATTTTATATATCATATCTCTTGCGCTGCACCAGCCGGCGTAGGTTTCGTCGTCCTGCTTTGCAAGTTTAAAGGTATGGGTTTTGTTCTTAATTTGTATGGTGGCGGAAATGTCGGGGTCATTAAGCCCGTATCTCGCAAAATCGCTTATACCGTATGAATATGCGCCGTCGGCGGTGATGCCTCCCCCGAACCATTCAAACAGTTTATCAATATTCTCCGCCAAATGATTATCGGGAGATTTGATTTTATACGGAATATATTCGGCTGCCTGAGGGTCGTCGTTTTTAACAACAACAAGAGGTTCGGGATAGTTTTTGCCCGTAACGGTTATAGAATCGCAATTGTAGAGTTTTCCGTCCTGAAAGTATTCGCTTATATCATCGCTCATACTTACCGCCGGCATTTTGCTCTCCGCCAAAGAAAGAGCGTCCTTTCCCAAATCGTCTTTGATAATATTATCAATCAAAAAGATTTTTTCGTTGTCATCGTTTTTAAAGTAGCAGCCGTTGCCCACCGATGAGTCTTTGCCTATGCAAAACGAAACAACGGTATCATCACTCTTTAAAATTTCGCCTTTAATTTCAGGGTTGTCAAGCCCGGCGTCGGCAACCGTCATTTTTTCGGTTACTTCCTTAATTGCCGATATGTTTCCCGCCGCTTCCACGATTGAGGCGGTTTTTGCGGTATTGATTTTTTCCTTCGTGATGCCCTCAATATACCAGGAGCCGTTCTCGCCGTAAAAACTGAGCGTACCGTAGGCATTTTGAACGGTTACACTCTTAATCGCGTCGGAGCCGAGAGATAAAAGTTTAATTTCATTACTTTCGGAAGCGGGAGTGGAGGCTTTCCGCTTCTTGGGAATAAAGCGTTTTGCAAGAAAGCATCCGCCGACAACCAACGAAAGACAAATCACATAAACGATTATCTTTGTGAAATCGTTTTTCTTTTTTCTTTTCTTCTCGGAATTTTCCTGCTCCGGCTTCTCAATTTCGGATTCATTATCAAAGAAATCACTCATTATTTTGCATTCCTTCTTCTGATATAAACAAACACACCGAGCGCCGCAATCATAAGCGGAATAATATATACGAACCAGTTACGCATTCTTTCGGCGCTGTTTTGGTCAACAGAGCCCGAAAAACTTTCGTTCGTTATTTTCTTTGTAACGAAACTTATATCGCTTTCTTCTATTCCGCAGTTTCTTTCGGTCATCCGAAGAACTATGTCTTTGTTTTGAACCCACTGCTGCTCAATATATTCCGATTGCAGGAAGTTAAAACTTGAAAATACGGTAACATAACTTGTCGGCGTTTTTCCGTCAACATTCACTACCTTGGCTGTCTTTTGCGAAGAAACGGCAGTAGCGTAAACCGAAACGGAGTCTTTATATTTTTGTATAACTTCATTATTGCCCCGTTCTTCTATCGGAACGGCTACGGTGTATCCGTTGGCATAAAGGTCGATGTTTACGGTACAACCGTTCTTTTTTTCCGATTCGGTAAGCGGCACATTTGACGCGGTAACACAAGAATATTTGTTCCGTTCGTCGGTTGAAGCGATATTTTCCATATCGCCCCCGATGTAATTTCCGCTTATCTCTTCAACTACGCCGTCGCCAACCGTTATTCCCCACTGGTCGAGAA
>DEWC01000116.1 GCA_002363095.1 Ruminococcaceae bacterium UBA3220
ATTTGGCAGTCGGCGTTATCATCGGTAGTGCTTTCGGCGCTATTGTTACCGCCCTCACGACCAGTTTTATTCAACCGCTTATTAACAGTATCGGCGGTTCGGAGGTTGCCGGAAGTTTCGTCCTGCCCTGGGCTAAGCTCGCAAGCAATGCGACTGCCGAAGAGAAGGCGGCGGTTTCGATAAACTACGGCGCATTTATAACCGCGGTTATAAACTTCCTTATCATCGCCCTTATTCTTTTCCTGATGATAAAAGCCGTAAACAAACTTATGACCGTCGGCAAGAAAAAGGAAGAGACGGAAGAAGCGCCCACAACCAAAATCTGTCCTTTCTGCAAAAGTGAAATCGACATTGAGGCAACCCGTTGTCCTCACTGCACTTCCGAAATCAAGGAAGAAGAATAATAATTCTTATTGCCGAAGGGAGCGCCTTCGGCATTTTTGTTTTGGAGAAAAATATGCTCAGTGAAAAAATCATTATGCTAAGCGATATTATCGCCGAATTCATAAAAACGGTAAGCATCAACCTTTCCGACGATATTGACCGCAGGTTAAGGGATATTGCCGACAGCGAAAGCAACCCGACGGCAAAAAAAATGTATTCCTGCATCCTTGATGATTTGGAGTTAAGCCGCAAGCTAAACCGCCCAATCTGTCAGGATACCGGGGTTTTGCAGTTTTTTGTTGAAATCGGGACCGATTGCCCGTTTATAAAGGATATCGAGCGCGTTATAACAATTGCCGCCGAAAAAGCAACCGAAAAAACACCGCTTCGCCCGAACATTGTCGACCCGCTCGGCGAAATGAACACCGGCAATAATACGGGGTATAATACTCCCTATATAGAGTATAAAATTATTCCCGACAGTTCCGATTTAATAATAAAGGTTTATCTTTCGGGCGGCGGATGCGCCCTTCCGGGCAGAAGCCGTGTTCTGATGCCTCTTGAGGGCAAAAAAGGAATTAAGAAATTCGTATATGAAACAATCGCCGAATGGGGCGTTAACGCCTGCCCTCCCCTTTTTGTGGGGATTGGCATCGGCGCCTGCGCGGTTACGGCGGCAAATCTGTCAAAAAAGGCACTCTTACGCCCGGTCGACTCTGAAAACGACGATAAAGAAACCGCGGATTTTGAAAAAGAAATAGAAGACGGTTTAAACTCACTGGGCATTGCCCCGTTAGGCTTTGGAGGAGATAAAACGGTATTGGGCGTTAACATTGAAACGGCGGGAAGGCACCCTGCCACGCTCGGCGTGGGGATTTCAACCGGATGTTGGGCAACAAGAAAAGGGGAAATCGTTATCAAAGATGATTTATCCTTCGAGATACCCTCGCACAAACGCTTAAAGGAGGAAACAAAATGAAAAAGATTTTAACCTTTCCTCTCACAACCGAACAGATTAAAGACCTTAAAATCGGCGATACGGTTTATTATACCGGGCTTCTTTTTACCGCGCGCGACAGCGGACACAAACGCATTATCGAAAGCGGTTTGCCTGACGGCGTTTCGCTCACCGGCGGAGCAATTTATCACGCCGGCCCCATTGTGGCAAAGGATGAAAACGGAAAAGAATATGTCGTTTCGGCAGGACCTACGACCTCTAAAAGAATGGAAACGCTCGAGGCTGATGTAATAGAAAAAACCGGTGTTAAACTTATAATCGGCAAGGGCGGAATGGAGCAAAGAACAGCGGCCGCCTGTAAAACTTTCGGCGCAGTTCATTGCGCTTTTCCGGGCGGTTGCGCCGTTGTCGCCGCGCAGCAGATTGAAAAAATTATCGACTCAAAATGGCTCAACCTCGGAATGCCCGAAGCGCTTTGGGTTTTAAAGGTAAAAGAGTTTGGTCCGCTCGTTGTTTCAATCGACACAAAGGGAAACAACCTTTTTGAGAATAACAGGAAGCTATTTGACGAAAGGCTTGAAAGGCTAATCGGGTAATATTGCAAATACAGAAGGCGCAGGATTTTTCCTGCGCCTTTTTCATCAGATTATATTTGTAGCTTTCTTTATCTTCTTAATTCCTCCATCAAAAGCACTCCATAGATTTTTTTGAAAATGCCTTTTTTTGAGTTCATAAACATTTTGCGAAACGGAAAAAGCAGCTTTATAAGAGGTCTTAAAGACGGTCGATAGACTATATTGAGTTTACAGTATGCCTTTCTGAAGCCAAAATACTTTATAAGCCAGTCTTGAAATGACGTTTCGTGCAAGATGTTTTTGTATCCGTCCCACAAGTAGTATCCCTGACCGCTTCGCAACAATTCATTATACTGCATACAAATTCCATACATCAATGCAAAGTTGACACCTTTTCTTTCTTCCGCCACCATTGTTTTGAAAGTGGAAATCGGTATGTATTTACCGTTTTCGCAAACATGTGCAAATCCACAAAGAATGCGGCTGTTCTTCGAAAAAACACCGTATAGTACCGCGTTTTTATCCATGTAAACTTTTTGCCAATGTTTGCAAAAATCCGTTTTATTTTGGCATAAGGTATAATTATTATAGCCCTTCATTGCCTCTATATACACTTGATACATAGATTCAATATCTTCCATGCTGAGTCGCCGAAAGAAGAAATTCTTCAAGCCTTTTTTGATTTCATATCTTCGTTTTGCCTTTAATTGACCGATTTCGAAAGCATCATCCTTCAAGCAACCGTAAAAACTTGTTTTTTCCTTTGTGTCAAAACACGTCGTGTAACATATAAGAAAGATATTCTTGTTTTTCCATATATCCTTATTGTCAAATATCGACAAGTCAGGTTGCTCATGCGGATAAGCGGACGGAGTGATCGCGTTATTATTGTAACACCAGTTTTCAATGTCAAAATTTGTTTTACCCCGCATTTATGTTTACCGGGAATATCTGTATGCAATTATTATCAGTTTTTATAATACTGAAAGATTTTGCCAAATATTCTTTGCCTTTCAATAAAAAAGTGCGACTGCCGAAGCAATCGCACAAAAAACGCCGCTCCAACTGTCGCCAAACAATCTTACATAAGCGAAATTAATCGGTATGCAAAAAGGAGCAACGTTTTTATCAAGAGACAAAAACGCCCGATCAAAATCGCTTAATACTCGGTTGTAAGATTATTTGGCAAACACATTTTACCATAGAATGGAAAATATTGCAAGAAAAACAAATATTAGATATTAGATGTTAGACGCTGGACGCTGGACGAAGGTGTGCCTTTGGCACGGATTATAAAACGGTCGTTTCGTGAAACGACCCTACGATGTATCAATAATGGTTTCGCGCGTAGGGGCGGATACCATCCGCCAGCCAAATCACCGGAAACCTAAACGGGCAGATAATATCTGCCACTACGATATTAGACAATAGATGTTAGATTCCAGACGATAGACAAATGTGTCGGCAGAGCCGACGGTTTTATAAATCCGTTGTCGCGGTGCGACAACACCAAAATTATTCATTATTCATTATTCATTATTCATTAAAAATTCCCCGCAGGGAAATTCCCTGCGGGGGTTAGTTTATTCTCATCCGTTCAAATAATATATTGCAAGATTAAGATACCCGGCAAAAAGGAGCCATACAAGATACGGCAGTTGCAAAAACGCCGCCGCCCTATCTATTTTGTAGTATTCAACTATCGTCAATATCACCGACACAAGCAAGAGCAAAAGTATTACGAATGCGGGCAAAAACGCTTTCATCGAAAAGAATACCGGCGACCAGATGAAATTAAGGAACAAACTCATTCCGAAAAAGAAGTAGGCTTTTGATTTATCGGCGCGAAAATCGTTTTTATTCCACACAAGATAAAGAGATATACCCATAAGGATATAAAGTATTCCCCATGCGATTGGAAACAAAAGCCCGGGCGGCGCGAGAGGCGGCTTGTCAATTTCATCATATATTTTCATATCCCCACGGGTTAAAAGAGAAGAGGCGCCGCCAACGAGAAGCGGAATTAAAATCGAAAGTGCAAGTCGCTTTTTGTTAATTGAAATAATCATAAAAAATCACCGATACTATTATATGTAAGTACCGGTGATTTTATTTTACTATTTTATTCCAAATTAAGCTTGTTTGAAAGGAAATAATTTGCAACGAGGTAATACCCTATCACTTGAATTGCGGCAATGACGAATATCAACGCAAAATACTTTTGAGTTGCCGCAAAGGGCGCGCTGTTCATTATGCCGTCCAGAATACGGGGAACTAACGACATTATAACCGTCATAACCGTTTGGATTGCGAAATATATTCCGAAGTATGAAAGAATCGCACCCAAAACCTTGTTTTTAAACTGTTGACCGATAGCCATAGCAGCAAAAAACATAAGTATGTTTGAAAGCAAAACGGCGAGAGCGCATATAACAACCTCGGTGCAAATAAGGGTTGTTTTTCCTGTTCCGAAATAGTCGTTTGCGGTTTTGAAAACCGTTTTGAAAAATATATGCAATTCCTTAAAGAAATCATATCCTCCGAAAATAATGACAAGTGCAATAAATTCGGCAATTATGGTCGTAACGGCAGCAACTGCACCGCAAACGGCTTTACAGATAATATGACTGTGTGCTTTAAAGGGCAAAGAGAATGTCAGATACCCTTGTTTGCCAAGTAGGCTTTTATAAAAGTTTACAATCACCAAAACGAAGCTTGCAAACATAAGCCCTACTGCCATAATACCGGTTAACCCGACGGTCAGCCCGTTTATATAGTCGTACACTTTATTATTGACATCGATCATCGATAACAGTCTTACCGCGCCGGAAAGTGCAAACAAAAGCCCGTAAAGCGGGAGCAAAACCCGATAGAGCCCGATAAATTCATGTTTATACAGTTTCTTTAACATCTGAATACCTCCCTGAAATACTCATCAACACTTTTGCCTGTCTTCTCTCTCAGATTATCAACCGTATCGGCAACAACAAGATTACCGGTATTTATCATAACAACATCACTTAAAACCTGCTCAACATCACTTATCAGGTGGGTAGAAATGATAATGGTTGAATCGGAATCGTAATTTGAAAGAATGGTTCTGAGAATATAGTCCCTCGTAGCAGGGTCGACGCCGGCTATCGGTTCATCAAGCAGATAAAGCTTTGCTCTGCGGCTCATTATGAGAATTAAAGCAACCTTTTCCTGCGTTCCTTTTGAGAGCGTCTTGATTTTTGCCTTTCGGTCGATGCCTAAATTATCGAGCATTGTATCGGCACGGCTCATATCAAAATCAGTATAAAAGTCGGCAAAGTATTTTACCATACCGTCAACCGTTCTCCAGGGGGCTAAAAAATTATGGTCGGGCAGATAGGAAACAATACTTTTGGTTTCGGGACCTATCTGCTTACCGTCTATTAAAATCTCGCCCGTGTTCGGGGTTAAAAGTCCCGTCAATATTTTAATAAGCGTAGTTTTACCGCTTCCGTTCGGTCCCAAAAGTCCGACAATGCGTCCTTTTGCTACCGAAAGATTAATGTTGTTAAGCGCCGGAAAACCGTTATATGCTTTATTCAGTCCCCGACATTCAAGGATTTTGTCCATTATAATTCTCCTTTACATATTTATTTTTGAAATAATGCTTATTATTTCATCTTTTGAAAAATCAAGGGCGCGCATTTTTCCTAAGAATTCAGCCGTACTTTCCTCAATAAATCTTTGCCTGAATTTGCCGATAAGTTCTTTATCCTCCGTAATATACCGCCCGTCCCCGCGAAGGGTCGTGAGAAGTCCGGTACCCTCGATTTCCGAAAGCGCCCTTTGCATCGTGTTCGGATTAACTCCCGCTTCAACGGCGAGGTCCCTTACAGAGGCAAGTTTCTCTCCGCTTTTATAGTCCCCTTTAATGATTTTGCTGATTATTATATCGTTGATTTGTTTGAATATCGGAGATTTACCGTTAAACTCCCATGCCATTTTATCACCTCTTTCGTATCGCCGTATTAAGGAACTAATACAATAATACAATATTTTTCCCGGCTTGTCAAGAGAAAAAACAAAAAAGTTAAAGTTTTTGAAAGAAACGCTTTTTTAAAAATAGTGTTATTGACAACAATGACACCGCTATTGTATAATCTAAAACAGAAAAACTGTTTTGGAGGAAAATATGCAAGTATTTAAAATCAGCCTGAGCGAACACTACCCTTTTTTGGGTGAGGACGGCAAAAAACCGTACGCGGATGTTTATTTGCCGTATAATATAGAAGAAATGGAAGACAAGAATAAAATCCGCCCGACAGTGGTCGTCTGCCCCGGCGGCGCCTATAAGTATTGCAGTGAGCGTGAAGCAGAACCGGTAGCCCTTAAATTCCTCGCTATGGGTTTTAATGTGTTTATCCTTAATTACAGTACCGCTCCGCACCGTTATCCCTCGGCGCTTATTGAGGTTGCGGCTCTTTTTGACCTTATTCATAAAAATGCGGACGAATATCACTGCGACGCCTCAAAAATCGGCATAATAGGTTTTTCGGCGGGAGGGCACCTTGCAGCGCATTATTCGAATTTGTATGATTGCGAAGAAATTAAGAAACATTTTTGCAACACATATAAGCCTGCTTTCTGCGCTCTTGGCTATGCCGTTTTATCGACAACCGACGCGCATAGAGGCAGTTTTGAAAACCTTTTGGGGCACTTCCCCGAAACCGAGGAGGAAATAAACCTGTTTTCCTGCGAAAAACTTGTGTCATCAAAAACTCCGCAAACATTCCTGTTTCATACAACCGGCGATGCCTGCGTACCTGTTCAAAACGCTGTTCATTACGCCCGCGCCCTCGCAGATAACAATATTAAATTTGAACTTCATATCTATCCGGACGGTTATCACGGTATGTCAACCTGCGACAGATTGAGTCGCGATAATGTTTCAAAAGATGCGAAATATGTCGGCGCTTGGATAACGGAACTTAAAAGATGGCTTTACAGAATACTTGATTTGTAATTAGAGAAAAAGTGTACCTACATTGATTTGTAAGTACACTTTTATTTTTTGCAGTTTTTTCCGTATACACAGTTTTCACATCCGCAAGAGCATCCGCTCTTGCCTTTTTTTCTGTCCCGTATCATTTTTCGAATAACCAAAAACAGAATTAAAACAAGCACCGCCGACACAACGACGGTTCCGCCGTAATTTACGAAAAAATTTTTCATTTTACTAACCCCTTTTTATTATTATACCATCTTTACCTTTCTTTTACAACATAAGCCGTTTTCTTTATGTTTCGACCGTAATCTGCCTTTATTTTGACCGCCGTTTGACAGATTTTTACACGCCGAAAAATGTATAATATACTAAAAACACATACCGGGTGATAAAAATGAAAGAAAGCGTAAAAATCAAAGAAAATTTCACGAAATCCGAAATGACGGTTGCGGTTGTAAAGCATATAATATTCTTCATAATCGGCTTTGCTTCTACAAAGGCTTCGGTGAAAGGGCTTATGATACCGTTCGGTATTTCATTTGCCGCCGGTTGCGGACGGACATTTTTTCCGTCGATTTCGGCAGGCGTGTTTTTCGGGTATTTTTTCCCTGCCATAGGTTCAAACGGATTCAGATACATAACCGCGCTATTCGCCGTTGTTGCCATTAAAACGATGATGTTCCCATATAAAAAAATCTGCAAAAATCCGCTGTTTTTAGGTTTTATAACCCTTCTTGCAACGGCGGTTACAAATGTTGTTACAATATCCTCCTCCCCTGCCGACACCGCCCTTTATATTTGCGAAAGCGTACTTTCGGCATCGGGGGCTTATTTTGTTTGCATTGCCGACCGCGGTTTAAACAAAAGCATCGCGGGGCTCTCAAACGAAGAAACCACCTCGGTTTTAATTACAATCAGCATAATAATTTCCGGGCTTATGGGGGTAACGGTATTTTCCATAAGATTGGGGGTTATTCTCGGTATACTGCTCATTCTTATATCATCAAAATTCGGTGGAATTCAGGCAGGAACCGTAAGCGGAATCGCAATCTCGGTGGCGGCGGTTATGTCAGGGGAGCATATTGATATAGCCCTCGCGTATGCGCTTTCGGGGCTTGCGGCAGGAATATTTTCAACACTTGGAAAATATGTTGAGTCCGCTGCGGTTTTGATTTCGTTTATAATATGCCGAACACTTTCCGGCTTCAACAGTTCGGCATATATCGCCCTCGCGGAAAATATCTCAGCCTCTGTTATTTTCTTTGCCATCCCGAAAAGCATGTTTTCGACAATTTCAAAATACTTTGCGCCGTTTCCCAAAACTAACGAAAAAAGCGGAATAAAAAACGGGATACATATCCGCCTGAATATGGCGGCGGAAGCGCTCAAGGAAGTTTCAAAAACAACCGAAAAGGTTTCTAAGGAACTATCACGGATAAACACACCGAGTTTCAGCGAAATACTTACTAAGATTGAAGATGACGCCTGCATAGGATGTAACAACCGTAAATTTTGCTGGGAAACGCACCGAAAAGCAACGGCATACGCGATAAAGGAAATTACAAAAGAACTCAGAAATTCAGGCTCGAACGACGACCGGGATCTAATGGACCTAAAAGGTCGATGCTACCGCTTTTCAAAGGTTTATTCGGCAACCGTTAAAAGGTACGGCGAATACGCATGTGCACTTGACTGCGAAACAAGGATTGACGAGGTACGGGATGTCGTTTGCAGTCAACTTTACGGGATTTCGGATATGCTTTATGACCTTTCGAATGATTTTTCAAAAGGTGAAAACGCAAATTTAAGCCTTGCCAACAAAATTGCCGGCGCCCTGAGAAATCTCGATATTACCGCCGAAGAAACCTTCGCAAAGACCGACAAATACGGAAGAACGAGCGTTATGATAAAAATAAAGAAAAATCCCGAGCTTGTTATAAATAAGCGAAATATAATGAAACTTTGCTCTCTTGTTTGCGAACTGCAATTTGACGTCCCTACCGTTTCAAAAACAGACGACTACATATACATTATGCTTACCGAACACGCAAATTTGAAGGTTGAAATAGGCGTTGATAACATATCCGCTAACAAGGACAGAATATCGGGAGACGCATATAATTTCTTTAATGACGGTTCGGGACATGTTGTTATGGTTTTGAGCGACGGGATGGGAACCGGAGGGCGCGCCGCGGTTGACGGCGCAATGGCGTCGGGACTTATGTCGGAACTTATCAAAGCGGGATTTGGCTACAGCTGCGCCTTAAAGTTGCTCAATTCATCAATGCTTTTTAAATCAAGCGACGAGTCGCTCGCAACGCTCGACATTGCCTCCATTGACCTCTTTTCGGGGGAAACCACCCTATATAAGGCAGGCGCGGCGCCTTCCATAATAAAACAAAACGGCAGATGCGGAAAGGCCGAAAGCACCTCGCTGCCCGTAGGGATACTCAGTGATGTAAGCTTCGATACCGCAACCGTAAAACTAAAAGACAGGGATATCGTTTTGCTTATGTCGGACGGTGCGCTGACCGACGGTACAGAATGGATAAAATCCGAAGTTAAGAGTTTTAAAAACGGTTCGGCGCAAAAACTCGCAGAGCTCATATGCCAAAGCGCCGGAAAAAGACAGCAAAACAACACAAGGGACGATATAACGGTTATGGCTGCCATAATTCAAAAGGCGGTATAGCCCTTAATTCAACAAGCCGTCAACTCATAGTTGACATTTTTTCAAGAGATGATATAATATTAGGTGGCGGTTTTCTGCCGCCTACTATTTTATGTAAAGTACGGTGAACAGTTTATGACAATCGGACAAAAGATTTCAATTCTTCGCAATTCCATTAAGCTTTCGCAGGAACAACTTGCGGAGCAACTTGATGTTTCGCGTCAGTCGGTTTCCAAATGGGAGTCGGACAGTTCCTACCCTGAAATAGCAAAAATAATACAACTTTCCACCCTCTTTAATGTTTCAATTGATGACCTTTTGCGGGACGAGATTCCGCTTGAGCCCTCTTATACGGAAACTCTTTTCCGTCCGAAGGAATCGGTTACTTTCAACGGTAAATATTTCGGAACGGACGGGTTCAGAGGCGAAGCCAACAAGGTACTTACAGCGACCCACGCTTTCAAAATCGGGAGGTTTCTGGGCTGGTATTATTTGAATTCAGGTAACGCCAACCGTAAGGCGCGCATTGTTATAGGCAAAGATACAAGGCGTTCGAGTTATATGCTTGAATATGCCCTTGTTGCGGGAATAACCTCCTCGGGAGCCGACGCATATATGCTCCATGTTACCACCACGCCTTCCGTTTCTTACGTCGTTCGTCAGGACGGATTTGACTGCGGAGTAATGATTTCCGCATCGCACAATCCATATTACGATAACGGCATAAAACTTATCAACCGCGTCGGCGAAAAGATGGATGATTACACCCTTTCGCTGATTGAAAAATACATAGACGGCGACCTTTCGGAATTTAATGTAGAAGGTGACGACCTGCCCCTTGCGCAAAGGAGTAAAATCGGGCTTGTTATCGACCATGTTGCCGGAAGAAACCGCTATGTCGGTTACCTTATTTCCATTGCGGCAAATTCTTATAAAAAACTCAATGTTGCGCTCGACTGCGCAAACGGCGCTTCCTGGATGATTGCGCGCGCTGTTTTCAGCGCGCTCGGCGCCAATCTTCATGTCATCAACGATTCGCCCGACGGAATAAACATCAACGAAGGCGCAGGCTCCACCCATATTTCCGCACTAAAAAAATATGTCAAGGATAATCATATGGATGTCGGTTTTGCCTTTGACGGCGATGCAGACCGTCTTATTGCGGTTGACGAAAACGGCAATACCGTTAACGGAGACCACATCATATATATCATAGGAAAGCGCCTGCGCGACAAGGGTCTTCTTCCCGGGAATAAAGTTGTAACAACGATTATGTCAAACATGGGGCTTTACAGAGCGCTTGACGAAGCGGGAATCGGCTATATTCAGACCACCGTCGGCGACCGTTATGTCCACGAAGCGATGATGGAAAACAACTATTATTTAGGCGGAGAACAGTCGGGTCATGTCATAGTTCGCAAATATGCAACCACCGGCGACGGTATTTTGAGCGCAATTATGCTTCTTGAAGAAATTGTTGAAAAGAAGACAAGTCTCAGCAAACTCGCAGAGCCTGTTAAAATGTATCCTCAGGCAATTAAAAATGTTGCCGTTACCGATAAAGCGGCGGTTTGCGCCAATGAGGAAATCAAGGCGCTCGTAGAAAAAATCGGAAAAGAACTCGGTAATAACGGAAGGATACTTTTAAGAGAGAGCGGAACCGAGCCTATCGTCCGCATTATGGTTGAAAGCCGTTCACAAAAGACCTGCGACCAGAACACCGAAACGGTTGCCAAGCTCATAAAATCCCTGGGATTTTGCAAAAACTGATTTTGTCCCCCCTTTCCACTGCGGTTAGGGGGCTTTTTTTGCAAAAAACTTCAAAACAGGCAAAAACTGTTGAAAAAAATCATAAAATATGGTATGATAATTTTGTATGTATACTCGTTTAGGAGGATATTATGATTGATATAAACAAGTTTTGCCCCGGATGTATGGGCGAAGCGACCGGCGACAGATACTGCAATTCATGCGGATATGACAACACCTCCAAAAACCCGGTCGAAGCCCTGAACGCAAGGTTTTTACTCAACAGCAGATATATTATCGGAAAGGTTATCGAACAATCGAGCGAGGGTTTTACATATCTCGCTTTTGATACCGAAACAAATTCTCCTGTTGACATTAAAGAGTATTTCCCGCTCGGAATTTCGGTGAGATACCCCGATAAAACCGTCGCTTCAAAATCGGGAGTTGACAATTTCTACTACAATGAGGGTCTGCTTGAGTTTATTGATTTAAACCGTAAACTTTCAAGGCTTGAGAATGCCGCGATTTTTCCGATTTCCGGCACCTTTGAGGATAACGGAACGGCATATTCGGTTATGGCACACAATACCGGCATAACCCTTTCAAGTTTCCTTGAAAAGAACGGAAACATTTTAAGATGGGAACAGGCGAGAGCCCTTTTCTTCCCGCTTATCGAAACAATAGTTACTCTCAACAACGAAGGCATTATTCACGGCGGAATTTCGCCGGAAAGCATCTCGGTTGGCAGAGACGGGAAACTGAGACTTACCAACATTAATATCATTAAAACAAGATTCGCATCCGAAAACTTCGCAACCGCCATCTATCCCGGTTGCGCCGCCATTGAGCAATATTCCGCCGAAAAAGGAAACATCGGTTCCTTTACCGATGTTTACGGCATATCCTCTACCCTTTTCAGGGTTTTGCTCGGCACACTTCCTCCGCCGGCAAACGAAAGAATTAACAACGACAAGATGTCCATACCCTCTTCTGTTGCGGGCGGGTTGCCGAGACAGGTGCTGACGGCTCTCGCAAACGGTTTGCAGGTTAAAATCGGTGACCGTACGCAAAGTATGGTAAAATTCCGCGACGAACTTGTATACGGGGACACTTCTGACGGTTTTCAGAAGTCGGAGCCGGGAAAAATCGCTGCGGTTGCCGCTTCAACCGATAGAGACATCTCCGCAAACTCAAAGCCTAACTCCAAACCGAAAAAACAGAAATCCGGTGTTAAATATGCCGCCATTTCCGCAGCGGTTACCGCGGGATTATTCATCGTCGTCATCGCGGTTGCGATGATAGCATTGCCTAATTTAAGAAAAGCGGTTTTAGGAACGGAAAGCACCAAAAAAAGTCAATCTTCATCGTCGGGTCAATCCTCGTCATCCAAGTCCGAAAGCAAAAAAGAGGACAGTACTCCGTCCGCTCCGAGCGAAGTGGAATACCCTGTTCCCGATCTTGTAGGCAAAAAATACGCCGATATCATTCATGAAAAGAACAACAAGGATGAAAACGAGTACGAAAACTTCAAAATCACCATTTCGGAGCATATTTATTCCGATAATTATAAGGCGGGGTGCATCTGCTCTCAGTCAATCGACCCTTATGACAACGATAAGAAAAACACCAAGCCGAAAGGCACCGAAATCAAGGTGGTCGTTAGCTTAGGCTCCGAAAAAATCAAGGTTCCGAGTCTTGTTGACAAAACGAAGGACGAAGCTCTTTTGGAACTTTTCAGACTCGGATTTGCTTACGAAAATATTACGGTAACTACAAGCACTGACCCGTCTGCCGAACCGGATGCGGTATTGCACCAGGAGCCCAACGCAGGTCAAATGATAAGCCGCGATGAAAAAATCGAAATCGACATAAACGATTTTAAACCGTCGGCTGAGGACGGCACGGATTAAACACGGCTTACGAGTTTGTTTTGGTGATTGTCGGGTATTTGTTTGCATATTTTATTTATCTAATATTTTTCTCAAAAAATACTTGATTTATTAAAAATATATGTTATAATACTTTATGTAGGATTTTTAAAGAAAGGTGAGTGGGTTTCCCACTCACTTTTGTTTTGAACCGGCTTACCCTTGATAAGCCTACTCGCACTATTTAGTATCGCAGGTGAAAATGCAATGGCTAACACAGCACAAACGGTTTTCCGGCTGATTGCCGACGCGGTCAAAGCGCAAGGCGTTGACCTGTGGGATGTGGCTTTTGTTAAAGAAGGCGCTTCCCGATATCTCAGGGTGTTTATCGATAAACCCGGCGGGGTCGATATCAATGATTGCACGAATGTTTCGCATGCAATTGACCCTATAATAGATGAAGCCGACCCGATTGATGAATCATATTACCTTGAGGTGTCTTCCCCGGGTCTTAACCGTGAACTCAAACGAAAGGAACACTTTACGGCTTTCATCGGCAGCAAAATAGCGCTTAAACTTTATAAGCCCTTTGACGGCAAAAAGCAAATCTCGGGCGTTTTGGTCGACTACCTCGAAGGACCCGTTTTGGAAACCGAGGACAAAAAACGGCTTTCTTTCAGCCCGGAACAGATATCAAAAGCATCACTAATTGAAGATTTTTAATTTCGGAGGAACTAATAAAATGGCAAAAACAAGACTTACAGCAAAAGAGAAAAAGGAAATGAAGGAATTTTTCGACGCTTTAAAGCAGATGGAAAACGAAAAAGGAATTCCAAAGGAATATATTCTCGATAAAATTTCCGATGCCATAACCGTTGCCGCGAGAAAGGACTACGGCGGCAACGATATTGTTACATGCATTGTTGACTGGGATAAGGAAATATTCAAGGTTGTCGCAAGAAAAGAAATTGTCGATGTCGTTGAAAATCCGTTCACCCAAATTTCAAAGGAAGACGCAGCGGCAATCGACCCGAAGGCGGTTGAAGACGGTTTTATAGACATAAAACTGGATCCTAAGAACTTTGGAAGAATCGTTGCTCAAAACTCAAAAAACAACTTCCGCCAGGGTGTTCGTGACGCCGAAAGAGATCAGGTTCTTCAGGAATTCCAAAGCAAAACGCGTGAAATTGTTTCGGCAAAGGTAGAACGGATTGACCCCAAAACCGGAAACGCCGTTCTTTCCATCGGACACAGCGAAGCAATTTTACCGAAGCTTGAGCAGGTTCCCGACGAAATCTTAACTGAGGGGGACATCATTAAGGTTTATGTTGTTGATGTGAAGGAAACCGAAAAAGGACCGCGTATTATGCTTTCGCGAACCCACCCGGGTCTTGTTAAACGCCTCTTTGAAATGGAGGTTCCCGAAATATTCGACGGAACTATTGAGATTAAATCCATTTCCCGTCAGGCCGGTTCAAGAACAAAGATGGCGGTCTGGTCGGAGAACCCCGATATTGACGCAATAGGCGCCTGTATCGGTCAAAAAGGAATTCGTGTCAATAAAATCGTTGAAGAATTAGCCGGTGAAAAAATCGATATTGTTAAATACAGCGATGACCCGGTTGCTTTTGTAAGTGAGGCTCTCTCCCCCGCAAAGGTCGTAAGTGTTGAAATAGAAAGTGAAGACCCGAAGGTTTGCAAAGCACGCGTTCCCGAGTCGCAGTTATCACTCGCCATCGGCAACAAGGGCCAGAATGTTCGACTCGCCGCAAAACTTACGGGTTGGAAAATCGATATTCATCCCGAAAGCGGATTTTTCGGAGAATAATCGCCCCTTAAAGGAGGTTTTCCCGTGGAAAAGAAAAAAATTCCGATGCGTATGTGCATCGGTTGCCGTGAGATGAAGCCGAAAAAAGACCTCATAAGGGTTGTTAAAAGCCCCGAAGGAAATATTTTGCTCGACTCTACCGGCAAAAAGAACGGAAGAGGCGCATATGTTTGCAAAGATATCAACTGCATAAAAAAAATCGCCAGGCAAAAGGCGTTAAGCCATGCCTTCGGAATTGCGGTTGAGCCTTCGGTGTACGCAGACCTTGAAAAGGAGTTTTCCGAAATTGAACAATAAAATTCTAACACTTTTGGGGTTCGCCTCGAAAGCAGGAAAACTTTCGTTCGGGTTCAACGCCTCGGCAGAAGCGATTAAAGCAAAAAAATCAAAGCTTATTATTATCGGCGCCGACATATCGTCCAAAACAAAAAAAGAAATGCGTTTTGTCGCCGGACAAAGCGTTGTCGGAATAATAGAACTTGAAAACATAAATCAAAACACATTATCAAATGCCGTTGGTCGCAGTTGCGGAATTATTTCGGTCAACGACAGTTCATTTGCCTCCGCCATAGCGGAGGAATTCGGGAGGAAATGCTAATGACAAATAAATACAAGGTAAGTGAGATGGCAAAGGACTTCGGTATCCCTTCAAAAGAGTTGACCGCCTTAATTCTCGAGGCTACCGGAACCGAGAAAAAAGCCGGCGCTTCTTTAAACGAAACCGAAATCGGAATTGTTTTTGACGCCATAACCAAAAAGCACAGTGTTAAAAGCTTTAAGGAATACTTTGCCACCGGTGATAAAGCCCGTGAAGAAGAAAAGAAAGAAAGGCAAAGCAAAAAAGACCAGATGCTTGCGAGTCAGCTTGCAATTCTCGAACAGTTAAAAGCTGCCGCCGCTGCCGATTCCAATGAAAAGGAAGAGGTTAAGAAAGCAAAAAAAGCCACTGCCGCAAAAACAAAAGAAACGACAAAACCGACAGAAAAGCCGGCAGAGAAGTCTTCCGATAAGATTGCCCAAAAGGCTCCTGACAAAAAAGTTGACGAGGCTCCCAAGGTTCCTAAGAAAACAGCCACTCAACAGAGGGTGGAATCAGCCAAGCCGACGCCCAAAAAGGAAACAACACCTTACGACGGTCCGCTTGTTGCTCCGCCCAAGAAAGAAAAGAAAGAAAGCATTGCTCCCAACCGCGGTCCCGCGCAGCTGCGTCATGTTGACACAAGACAGTCGAACATCAATATCGACAAATACAACGAAAAATATGAGACGATTGCTCCCGCAAACTCCATGCGCGACAATTACACAAGAAAACAGAAAATCAAGCAAAAATCTCAGGATTATCGCCGTCCGCAAGGCGTTAAGAGAGAGACCGAGGCCGATAAACTCCGCCGTATGCAGCTTGAAAGGATTAAAAAGACGCCCATCACCGTTACCGTAGGCGACGAAATAACAGTCGGAGACCTTGCGGCAGCCCTAAAAAAGACGGCGGCTGAAGTTATTAAGGTTCTTATGGGACTCGGTATGGTCGCAACCATCAATCAGGTTATCGACTACGATACAGCCGAATTGGTTGTTACCGAACTGGGCGCTAAAATACAAAGAGAAGTTGTTGTTACAATCGAAGAAAAGATTATGGATATTGCCGAAGACAACGAGGAAGATTTGAAACCGCGCAGTCCCGTTGTTGTTGTTATGGGGCACGTTGACCACGGCAAAACCTCCCTTCTCGACGCCATCAGAAATACGGCTGTTACCGACACCGAAGCGGGTGGTATAACCCAGCATATAGGTGCCTACTGCGTAAATTGCAACGGTCAAAACATTACCTTTCTCGATACGCCGGGACATGCCGCGTTTACCTCGATGCGTCAACGCGGTGCCATGGCAACCGATATTGCTGTTTTGGTTGTTGCGGCTGACGACGGAATTATGCCCCAAACAATTGAGGCGATAAACCATGCTAAGGCGGCGAAGGTTCAGATTATCGTTGCAATAAACAAAATGGATAAACCGGATGCAAATCCCGACAGAATTAAACAGCAGCTGACCGAGCACTCTCTCGTCCCCGAGGAATGGGGCGGAGATATTATATGCGTTCCGGTTTCCGCCAAAAATCATGAAGGTATTGACAAGCTTCTTGAGAGCATACTCCTCGTTGCGGAAATGCTTGAACTAAAAGCAAATCCCGACCGTAAAGCAAAGGGTGTTGTTATTGAAGCAAGACTTGATAAAGGAAAAGGACCCGTCGCTTCCCTTCTCGTTCAGAACGGAACACTTAATGCCGGCGATATAATCGTTGCCGGAACTTCCGTCGGCCGTGTCAGGACCATGACCGATGAAAACGGCAAGGCGGTTAAACAGGCAGGTCCCTCCACCCCGGTTGAGATTACGGGTCTTGCCGAAACGCCTTCAGCAGGCGACGGATTCGACGCCGTTTCGGACGAAAGACTTGCAAGAGAACTTGTTGAGCAGAGAAAAGCCAAACTCAAGGATGAAGAATTCAACGCCTTGCAAAAGGTTACTCTTGACAACCTCTTTACTCAACTTTCCGAAGGCGACCTCAAAAATCTTAACATTATAGTTAAAGCCGATGTTCAGGGCAGCGTTGAGGCGGTAAGAGAAAGCCTTGAAAAACTTTCCAACGACGAGGTAAAGGTATCGGTTATCCACGGCGGTGTCGGAGCCATAAACGAATCGGATGTTATGCTTGCCCGTACTTCGGACGCAATAATAGTAGGCTTTAATGTCCGTCCCGATTCGGTTGCAAAGGAAGCGGCACTTCGCGATGGGGTAGATATAAGAACCTATCGCGTCATCTATGACTGCATTGAAGAAATTGAATCAGCCATGAAGGGAATGCTTGCTCCCAAATTCCGCGAGAATGTTTTGGGCACCGTTGAAGTGCGCAACACATATAAAATTTCAAGCGTTGGCACCATTGCCGGATGCTACGTTACAAGCGGTAAGGTTACACGCGCATGCAAGATAAGACTTGTAAGAGACGGAATTGTTATAACCGAAGATGAAATTGCTTCTCTTCGCCGTTTCAAAGACGATGTAAAAGAGGTTGCTCAAGGCTACGAATGCGGTATAGGTCTTGAAAAGTTTGCCGATATTAAAGAGGGCGATATTTTCGAGGCGTATATTATGGAGGAATATACTGAGTAATGGCAGGATACAAAATCAATCGTATTGCTTCGGATATCCGTCTTTGTCTTTCCGAGCTTTTCAGAGAGATAAAGGACGAACGAGTAAGCAAACTTTTAAGCATTGTTAAGCTTGATGTTTCGGGCGATATGTCATATGCGACGGTTTATGTAAGCGCCATTGAAGGAAAAGAAAAAACCGATGAATCGGTTAAGGCGCTTAATAAGAGCGCGAGCGGTTTTTTAAGGCGTGAACTCGGTTCAAGATTAAAACTCCGTAAGGTACCTGAGCTGCGTTTTATTTCGGATAACTCAATCGAAACGAGCGCAAAGATATCGACAATCATCAATTCCTTTGATAAGAAATAGGGTATGCACAATATGGAAAAAGAAAAAAAACAATGCAAAGACCTTAGTCTTCGCGAAACCGCTCGGTTTCTGAAAAGACATGACAATTTCATCATTCTAACCCACGCTTCTCCCGACGGAGACACATTAGGCGCCGGATATGCGTTATTCTACGGGCTGAAAGAAATCGGAAAGATAGCCGCCGTTATATGCGCCGATGTAATTCCCGGCAAATTTAAATTCTTTGTGCACGAAACTGATGTTGTTCCGCTCGAAGGCTCTACTGTTATTGCGGTAGATGTCGCCGCCAAGGGACTTTTGGGCTCACTCGAAGAAACATTCGGAGATATTGTCAACCTTTGCATAGACCATCACATTTCCAACTCAAGGTTTTCAGATTATCTCTGTCTCGATGCAAACGCTTCGGCAACATGCGAGATTATATACGAGCTTCTCGAAGAAATGGGCGTAAATATCAACACAGATGCCGCTAATGCAATGTATACGGGTATTGCCACCGATACAGGCTGTTTTAAGTATTCAAATGTTACCGCCAAAACTCATTTAATTGCGGCAAAACTTTTTGAATTTGAAATAGAGCCCGCAAAAATCAACAAAATAATGTTCGACACTAAATCGCGCAATCTCCTTGAACTTGAACGAATGGTTCTCGATACCGCAGAGTATCATTTTGACAACCGCTGTATTATCCTTTCGGTAACCGCCGAAATGCAGGAGAAAACCGGTTGCAGCGGTTCCGAACTTGACAGTATCGCCGTTATTTCAAGATGTGTTGAAGGTGTAATATGCGGTGTTTCAATAAAACAAACGGGCGCCGAAAAGTTTAAAATTTCGCTCAGGACCTATCCCCCTCTTAACGCTTCGGAAATAGGAAAAGAATTGGGCGGTGGCGGTCATGCCGCCGCGGCAGGGGCGAGTATGAACGGGAGTCTGAACGAAATAAAAGAAAAGATTTTAGCCGTTTTGAAGCCTAAGATGGAGGCAATAGATGCAGGGATTTCTTCTTGTTGATAAACCTTCAGGCATAACTTCTTTCGGAGCCGTCGCCAGAATAAAACGCCTCGCTAATGAAAAGAGAGTCGGTCATACGGGCACTCTCGACCCGATGGCAACCGGAGTCTTACCGATTTTTATCGGCAAGGCGACCGCGCTTTCCTCATATCTTGCCGAGAGCGATAAAAAGTATGTCGCGACGGTGCGGTTAGGTCTTACAACCGACACCGATGATATAACCGGAAATATCATAGCTACATCAAAGGTCGGAGTATCAGACGATGATGTAATTTCGGCGCTTTCGGGGTTTAAAGGAAGAGTCAGGCAAACTCCGCCCGTTTACAGCGCAATCAAACAAAACGGCGTTCGGCTGTACAGACTCGCAATGCAGGGCTTGGATGTCAAGGCTCCCGAAAGAGAAGTGGAGATTAGGGACATTTCACTTATTTCCGGGCTCGACGAACAAAATGAGTTTTCTTTCTCTGCAACGGTGTCAAAAGGAACCTATATCCGCTCACTTGCTCGCGATATCGGAGAGACTTTGGGATGCGGCGCGACCCTTTCGCGGCTTAAACGCACCTTCGTTTCAAATTTTGACATAAAAGATGCCGTTCCGCTTGATTCTCTTACGAGCGAAAACATAAAAGAATATATAAAAAACGAGGCTGATGCCCTCCCCTTTTTGACGAGTATCGGTGTAACCGAAAAGCAAGCGGTACGCTTTGCAAACGGCGGCGAGCTTTCGCTTGACCGTTTAAATGCAAACGGACTTTGCGACCGTCAGATTATAAAGGTGTTCTTCGGAAATACTTTTATCGGGCTTGGCATTGTTTCATTCGAAAAACAAATGTTACTCATAAAATGCAATATAAATCGACCGTAATTTTCGGTTTGATTTTGATAAACCCGGTTTGGAGGGATGTTTATGAAACGGGCTGTAGCACTCGGAACTTTCGACGGTGTTCATTCAGGACACCGCGCCGTTCTCAAACATTCACCGGAATACAGCCTTACCGTTATAACCTTCGGCAGACCGCCAAAGTCATTCTTTTCCGGCAAAACAGAACTGCTGATGACGCTTAGCGACCGAAAAAAAGCGCTTTATGAACTTGGCGCGGAAAAGGTTGTCGTTCTTGACTTCGAAAAGGTAAAGGATACAGATGCCACCTCATTTTTGGAGAGCATTAAAACCGAACACGCCCCTGACCTTATTCTTTGCGGTTTTAATTATAAATTCGGCAAAAACGCCGCCGGAAACACTGAGCTTATGCGTTCGTTTTGCGAAAAAAACGGTATTACACTATCGGTTTCCCCCGCCATAAAGAGCGGCGGAGTTTCGCTAAGTTCAACCCTTTTAAGAAATCTTATAACGGCAGGCGATATCAAAACAGCAAACAAATATATTTACGGCGGATTCGGATTTAGTTCTACCGTTTTGTACGGCGACGCAAGGGGGCGCACAATCGGATTCCCTACGGTCAATCAGGCTTTCCCGGAAGAACTCGTCAAACCGAAAGCCGGCGTTTATGCGGCGCGTATTACCGTAGACGGGAATTCATATAATTGTATAACAAACATCGGCATTCGCCCCACCTTTAAAACCGAAAAAATAACCTGTGAAAGTTTTATTCTTGATTTTTCGGATAAAATATACGGAAAAACCGTAACCCTTAAGCCTCTGGAATTTTTGCGGGAGGAAAAGAGATTTGACGGTTTGCAATCATTAAAAAAAGCGATTAGCAATGATTTGGAAATCGCACGGCAATACTTTTGTAAGGAGAGATAATACCATGAAAAAATCAATCAGCCGCCTTTTTATTTTGGTTTTGGTGCTTACGCTGACCGTTCTTACGGCGTGCAGCGAGGTTGACACTTCCTCCTCCGAAACCGCATCAAAAAAGAATTCAGTCGACACCGGATACAAGTACAAAGATGTTATTCCGCCCGAAATTTCATCCGATGACCGCGTGATGTCTGCGTTTATTGATATTTCTCTTTATAATGTTGAGAATTATGCTGAAATATATTTGGGCAAAGACTTTAAAATCAACGCCGTGTTTGACGGCATTACAATAAAAGCCCCTGCCGATTTCAAGTTCTTAACCGACAACGGTTTTACGGTTGCCGATAATCAGGCATACAACGGCAAATCGCTTCTTTACGCAGGCGATAAAGAATATATAACCTTCAAAAGCCCGAGCGGCAATCTCCTAAATGCGCTCTTTTACAACGATTCCGCAAAATCCAAAGCCGTAGAAGATTGCATTCTGGTCAAATACGAATGTCAAAGTAACTTTGAAAACAACGAGCATCTGAGTGTTAACGGTGTTTCCCGTTCAAGCGCGCTTTCCGAGGTTATAACAAAACTCGGATATCCCTCTCATTTTCACAAGGAAAACGACGGACAGTATTCGCTTGATTATTTTTTAGACAAAAAGGATTTAAGAAACCGTATAACAATTTACGCAAATACCGATGAGGACACCGTAACCTCCGTATCATTTAGTGATTACACAAAATAGGAAGGGTTTTTCATATGAATAAGACTGCTTTTTCAAAGGCAGATATTTTGCTGCCGAAAAACATTGACGAAAAATGGCCTGTTATAGCCTGCGACCAATACACCTCCGAACCTGAATACTGGGAGGATGTCAGGAGAATTACTGAAAACTCTCCTACAACATTTGATTTCATTCTCCCCGAATGCTACCTTTCGGATGACAACAGCGAGAGAATTGAAAGAATAAACGCATCGATGCAAGAATCCCTTAACAACAATACATTTAAGGAGTTAAAAAACAGCGCCGTATATGTTGAAAGGACACAGTCTGACGGAAAGATAAGAAAAGGTATCATCGGCAAAATCAACCTTGATGATTATGATTATCTTCCGGGCTCCGATGCCGAAATAAGGGCTACCGAAAAGACGGTCGTAAGCCGTATTCCGCCCCGAGTTGAGATAAGAAAAAATGCGCCGCTTGAATTCCCGCATATTATGCTTTTGATTGATGACCCCGAAAACACCGTTTTTGATGATTTAATCAACAACAAAGGCAATTTACAATCTCTATATAGCATCGACCTTATGAAAAACGGCGGACACATCGACGGATATTTGATTGACGATGTGATTTTCGAAAAAATCGAAAATGCCTTATCCGCTTTAAAGGAAAAAAATAACGGATTTCTTTTCTGCGTAGGCGACGGAAATCATTCCCTTGCAACAGCAAAGGAATGCCATAAACAGAACCCGAACGAGAAGAATAAATATGCGCTTGTCGAGGTCGTCAATATACACGATACGGCTCTTGAGTTCGAGCCCATCTACCGTATCGTTTTTGACACCGATCCCGAAAAATGCATCAATGACTTTATCCGCTGCTGCGGTGGAGAGTATAACGGTGCCGATGCGCAAAAGTTTACCGTTGTAACAAAAACATACCAAAAGCAAATATCGGTAAAACCGCTTTCCAAATTGCCGGTTGGCACCTTGCAGACCTTCCTTGACGGATATACCGATAATATCGACTATATTCACGGCGTTGAATCGCTTAAAAAACTCGCGCAAAAGGATAACGCCGTAGGTTTCCTCTTTGAAGGGATGAAAAAAGAGGAACTTTTTGAGGCGGTAAATATTGACGGCTCCCTGCCGAGAAAGACTTTCTCGATGGGTAATGCCGACGATAAAAGATTTTATCTTGAAGGACGAAAAATCATTTAACAAAGCCCTTTGGTAATTATTTGATATTGATTTAACGGAACAAAATCGCTTATAATGATTTTATGAATATCAATAAAGGGATGAAAAATAAGGGGACAAAAAAATGAAGTTTAAAAGAAAAATTTCGCTGTTACTGATTTTTGCGGTTGTCTGCGGCATTATATTCTCTATCCCCGCATTTGCCGGTTCCGATAATGCGGGTCAGATTCTTCATATGAGCGGAACCGCGAGGGTTGAATCGGCTGCCAAGATGTATTCGGCTCCCGGAACGGGCGGACAACACAGCACAAGGGACTCGGTATATCTTACTACCGTTAAAGCGGGCACCATAGTTACATTTGATTATCTTGAAAACGATAATGACGGAGATACCTGGTTCCATATAACCTCCGGTGCCGCGCAACAAGGTTTTCTTATAACAACACGCCTCAAAATAATCACTTCTACCACGCCTTCTGTTACGCCTTACGATGCCTCTTTTGAACAGTTACTTCTCTACTTCCCTAACGGTTATCATACATATTTACGCCAAATGCACGCAAAGTATCCAAACTTCAAATTCAAACCGCTTTATGTCGGGAAAACGCTTGACAGTTGCGTTAATATGCAATATTCAAGCACTTCGGTTACAAGCACCAAAAAGGCTATAAGCCTTTCAAATAAAAACCCCGATTATTTTGACCCCCGCGCAAAGCAGGCGGACGGCTCATATATTCAGCACGAGCCGGGCTATACATACGCCAGCAGAGTTTGCATATATAACTTTATGAACCCACAAAATCTTTTAAGTGAAGAACGGGTATTTTGCTTTGCAAATCTTTCAAAAAACGGCACCGAAACGGTTGCGGGACTGAGAGCCATTGTTAACAATACCTTCCTTGCAAACGGATATGGCGGTAACAAGGACGCTTATATAAACGATATTATGGAAGCCGGAAATCAGTCCGGCTTAAGCCCCTACGCAATAGCGGCGCTTATTATAATAGAACAGGGTGTTAAAGGTACCTCTTCCCTTATTTCGGGAAACTATTCGGGATATGAAGGATATTACAACTTCTTCAATTTCGGTGCATACGGAAGCACAAAGGACGCCATTTACAAAAACGGTCTTTCAAGAGCAAAAACCGAGGGGTGGTCTTCAAGAAGGCTTTCAATAATTGGCGGAGCCAAATTGTTTAACAATAACTATGTAAACAAGGGTCAGAATTCCTTTTATCTTATGAACTTTGACCTCGCCAACGCAAGCCATCAATATGCCACAAATGTTCAGGACGCTTTGGGAAAGGCGAGCAAGTTATACTCGTTATTTAAGAACAATCCATCATCCCATCTTACAATTACCATTCCCGTTTACGCCGAGTTTTATCAAAAGGTATTTCCGGATGTTGCGCTCGGTCAATGGTACACAAATGCCGTAAAATATGTTAAAGAAAAAGGCGTATTTTCGGGATTCAGCGACGGAATGTTCCGTCCTATGGCGAATATATCGCGACAGGATTTCGTAGTCGCTCTTTCAAGATGCTCGGGCGAGGACCTTTCGGCTTATGCCAACGAAACCGTTCCGCTTAAAGACGCAGTAAAGGGTACATACTATTATTCCGCCGTTGCCTGGGCATATAAAAAGGGAGTTGTTAAGGGCTACGACAGCGGATACTTCGGCATCGGAGATAAGATAACAAGGGAGCAGGTTATAACCTTCCTTTACAGATACTGCAAAGATTATTTGAAGCAGGACATTAAGATACCGCCGAACTACTCGGTTTTGGAAAACGATTATAAAGACTTTGCAAAAATATCCGCCTACGCAAAAGAAGCGGTTGTATGGGCTTTGCTTTCAGGTGTTATTAAGGGCAAGGCAAACGGAACGCTTGTCGCACCGCGAGATAACTGCACAAGAGCGGAAATTGCCGCAATATTCTATAACTGCATTGAAAACGGTGTAATCACACTTAAATAACGGTCAAAAAGGGGAAAACAATTTTATGAAACGGATTTTATCAAAGGCAGTTATTGCTCTTATTATCACCTGTGTTTTAACCATTCTCTGCATTACGCCGGCGTCGGCGGCTGAAACGGGTGCAATAAGTGCAAACCGCAACTATACGGTTAAAACCGGAGAATACATAACGGTTACCGTTACATATTCCGCTTCCGAAAAGTTCAAATCTGTCGAAGGTACCATTGAATTTGACAATACATTGTTTCAATGCGACAAAACTGATAATAAATATGTGGTAAACTTCACGGGAAATGTTGTAAATGTAAAAGCGACCCCTACCGACAACCTTACAACCATACCGGTTAAGTTTAAGGCTATTGCGCCGGGCAAGGCGGTCTTCACCTCAGCGTTGACCGGAACAAAAGAAGACGGTACAAAGGGAGCAACCGTACGCCAAAGCAATGCCAATCGCAGGGTTACGGTTACCGGAACCGCAATAACAGAAGCCGCCGCCCCCGAACCCGACGCGCTTAACTTTGAATTTGAAGGGGCACATTTTTCTATCGTTGTCCCCGAAATTTCTTATCCCGATTTTGAACTTTACGACAGTATTTACAATAACGCAAATATAAAAACGCTCAACGACAAATACGGTAAATATAAACTTGTTTTTGCAAAAAACAATGATGACCTGAAAACCTATTTGTTCAATTTGACCGAAGAAGGAAAAATCGAATTTCTCGAATATATCGTCATAAACGATGATATTTATATTATCGAAAATCCTGACACCGCTAACAAAGAGCCCGACGGTGATTGGCAAATCGGCAAATGCACTTTAAGCAACGGTTTAACGGTAGACTGTTTTGAGAGCAAAAAAAGCGTAATGTCTGACTTTTATGTTTTTCTTTGCTACCACGGCGGCAAAAGCGCTTATTTCAGATACGATAAGGCAACCAACATTTTGCAACGCGAGCCCGGCTTTGCGCTTATCGATTATCAACCTGTTGAATCCCCTTCCCACAATGGATTTATCAACCGTATGGCAGTTCTTTCGTCCGAGGCAAAATCACTTATATTCCTTGCTATGACGGAATTTATACTCATCGTAGTCCTTATAATTCTTATTGTTTTAAGAAGGCGTAAAAATCCGTTGCCGGTTGAAGAAGAATAAGATATAGTAAAAGGCTGTTCATTTTAAAAATGAACAGCCTTTTTTATTTCCTTTTATTAAAGCTCAAAACTAATAGTCTTTTTAGAGGATTTAAAGGCGCGGTATTTAACATTTGCACTGTCAAACATTCTCTTAGCGGCAACGGTTGAATCGCTTTCAGCATATTTATCGCTCAAATAAACGACCTCGGTTATCCCGGATTGGATTATCGCCTTCGCGCATTCATTACAAGGGAAAAGCGTAGTATAGCAAACGGCATTTTTAAGCGACCCGCCATGGCAGTTTAGGATAGCGTTAAGTTCGGCATGGCAAACAAAGATATACTTGCTTTCAAGTGCGGCGCCCTCACGCGCCCACGGGTACTCATCGTCATCACAGCACCGAGGCATTCCGTTATAGCCCATAGAAATAATCTTGTTTTCCCTGTCCACTATGCACGCACCCACCTGTGTGGAAGGGTCTTTGCTCCTCATAGACGACAAAAAGGCAATACCCATAAAGTATTCGTCCCACGAAAGATAGTTTTCTCTTTTCATAAATCACACCTCATACAGGTTTATATCTATATTGTAATATAATTGGCAACCATTTTCAAGAGGTTTGTTTTAGCGGGAAACATTATTGATTTTTTCAATCAAATCAATAAGTTCTTCCGGCGAGTTTATAATATACATCGCCTTGTTGGCAATAAGTTCTTCCCTGTCGCGGTAGCCCCACAGTTCCCCTACCGAATAAGCGCCACTGTTAAATCCCGTAAGCACATCATTTCCCGAATCCCCGAGAAAAACGCACTCCCCGGGTTTCACGCCTAATTCATTAATAACAGTAAGGGTGGCAGTAGGGTCGGGCTTGGCGGGAATATTCTCCCGCTTGCCGAAGATAATATCAAATACTTCGCCATATGCTTTTTTTACAACCTTATCAGCCATATCCTGCGCTTTATTTGTTACAACGGCGAGTTTAAAACCATTTGTTTTTAATGAGTCTATAAGTTCGGGCATCCCGTCATACGGTAAGGTGTTATCGGCAAAATGCACGGAATAATGCTTCATAAATACCTCATTTACCTTTTTAAGAGTTGCCTCATCACGGCTTTCCCGAGGGAGGGCGCGCTCAATCATTTTAGGAATACCGTCGCCGACGAATAGTTTGAAATCTTCTGTATTGTGAACGGGAAAACCGAATTTTTCGAGAGCAAAATTAACGGAATTCGCAAGATCGACCAATGAATTCACCAGGGTTCCGTCCAAATCAAACAAAACAGCCTTTATCAAAACAAACACCTTCTTTTACAAAAAAGACCCCGGAGATATATTCTCCCGGGGTCTTTATACAACAATTTCTTAAACTGCTCTTGTAACCTTTCCGGAACGCAAGCAACGGGTGCAAACGTTTACACGACGCGGAGTCCCGTTAACGATAGCCTTTACCTTTTTTACATTGGGTTTCCAGGTTCTGTTGGAGCGTCTGTGAGAGTGGGAAACCTTAATTCCGAAAGCAATTTCTTTGTTGCAGATTTCACATTTAGCCATGGTCTGCACCTCCTTAATATGAGTTTAACATTGTTTATTTCGGTAACAGCAGTATTATACCAAAAAATATCGAAAAATGCAAGAACTTTTTTTGAGTTTTGGGATTTTTTGTTTTTTTCTACCTGTTTTCGCTCCCGTAGGGTCTCAGCATTAGTTTTTGAACAACCGATTCAACCTCTTGACCTTCATAAAGCACTCCGTGACATACTTCGATAATCGGCATCTGAATGTCATACTTCTTCGCAAGGGCGAACGCAACATCAACCGCATAAAATCCTTCAACGGTTCCGACCGTTTCAAGGGCGGTATTTATATCGGTTCCGCTTCCGACAAGATACCCGAATCGATTATTACGGCTATGCCTTGATGTGCAGGTGACAACCAAATCCCCTATCCCGGCAAGTCCGGCAAAAGTTCGCTCGTCAGCTCCCATTTTTACTCCGAGTTTTGCCATTTCGGAAAGTCCCCGTGTAATAAGAGCCGCCTTACTGTTATCGCCGAGTTTAAGACCGTCGCAAATACCGGCGCATATAGCGATGGCGTTTTTAAGCGCTCCGCCTAACTCAACTCCAATAATATCTTCGCTTGTGTATATTCTGAAATAATCGTTGGAAAGATTTTGCTGAACAAAAACTGCGGCACGGTTGTTTTTCGAGGCGGCTACTATCGAGGTAGGTATTTTTCGGGCGACCTCCTCCGCGTGGGACGGTCCCGAAAGAGCAACGACATCCGCCGCAGGGTTTTCCTCGCTGATGATTTCGGACATTCTTAAAAAGGTATCCTTTTCAATGCCTTTTGCGACATTGACAACTACTCCGTAGTTTTTATATTTTGAAAGGCTGTTTGCAACCGTTCTTACCGCTTTTGAAGGCACCGCGATAATTATCATATCCGAGCCTTCAACTTCCGACATATCGGTGGTAATGCCGATATTCTCAGGGATAAAAATATCTTTAAGCAATCTTTCGTTGGTTCGTTTAGTGCTAAGAAGACTCGCCTCGTCTTCAAACGGAGTCCAAATCGACACGGTGTGGCCGCAATTATAAGAATGTAAAGCGAGAGCAATTCCGAAACCTCCCGCTCCGAGAACAGTTATCTTAGACATCATTTGTTCTCCTTCTTCTTATGAATATTATCTTCTTCCCCTTTTAGAAAACGCTTCATATTGCTTGAATGCTTGACGATAATTATTATTGCAATCGCCGCCGCCAAAATTCCCTTTACGGTTATATCGCCTTCGCTGTTATCAAGGATAATCGCCAAAGCGGCGACAAGCGCCGCTCCGGTTACCGAGCCGATAAACACATATCCGAATATCGCAGTTACGGCTGCAAAAGCTATAATTCCTATAATAGTTGCAAGAGGCACAACCGGGATAAATATCCCCGCCCCGGTTGCGACCGCCTTTCCGCCTTTAAACCCAAAAAATATCGGATATACATGACCTATCATACAGCAAATGCCGCAGATATATGCGCCGTAAACCGGAACGCCCCATGAATAATCGGAATGTTCGGATATATACTCGAATACTTTAAGCCCTATATAGGACGAGAGCGTCCCCTTTAAAAAGTCGCAAATAAAGGTAAGCGCACCGGTGAGTTTTCCTCCCACCCTTAGAGCATTTGTACTGCCGGCGTTACCGCTTCCGTGCTCTCTGACATCTTTTTTCGCTATTTTTTTTGTGAAAATAACGGCAAAATTGATACTCCCTAACAGATAGGAAATTATCCCGGATAAAACAGCAAGATAAATCATTATTTTTCTCCTCTCTCTCTTATGACGAATCTTACCGGTGTTCCTTCAAGACCGAAGGTCGAACGAATTTGGTTTTCAAGATACCTTTGATATGAAAAGTGAAAAAGCTGGGCGCGATTGCAAAAGGCGACAAATGTTGGAGGACGGGTTGACGCCTGAGTAATATAATAGATTTTAAGGCGCTTGCCTTTGTCCGACGGCGGTTGAACACGCACCGTTGCATCCGCCAATATGTCATTTAACTTTCCTGTGGAAATGCGCATTGCGTTTTGGGTGTCAACATATTTTATAAGTTCAAAAAGACGGTCTATCCTCTGTCCCGTTTTTGCCGAAATGAAGATTATCGGAGCATAGGGCATAAAGGAAAAATCGTTCATAAGTTTTTTACGGTATTTATCCATGGTCTGCCCGTCTTTTGGCGCTATATCCCATTTGTTGACGGCGATTATACAGCCCTTTCCCTGCTCGAGGGCAAGCCCTGCGATTTTTGAATCCTGCTCGGTAAAACCGTCAATCGCGTCAATCATAATAACGCAGACATCGGCACGCTCTATCGCCATTTTTGCCCTTAAAACACTGTATTTTTCTATCTTATCATCGATTTTGCTTTGCCTTCTTATTCCTGCGGTATCGATAAAGTTGAAACTGCCGAATTTGTTGTTTACAAGAGTGTCAATTGCGTCTCTTGTTGTTCCTGCTATATCCGAAACAAGGGTACGCTCCTGCCCTGATATCTTATTAACAAGCGAGGATTTACCGGCATTCGGTTTCCCTATTACCGCAACATTTACCGTTTCGCCGTCCTCATCGTCGTCAAACGCGTTTTCCGGAAGATTATCAAACACCGCGTCAAGCAGGTCGCCCGTGCCGTGCCCGTGAACCGAAGAAACGGCAACGGGGTCGCCGAGTCCCAAATTATAAAACTCGTAAAATTCCGGCGGAACTTCGCCTACTTTATCGCATTTATTAACGCAAAGGACTATCGGTTTTCCGCTTTTTTGGAGCATCGCCGCTACATCGCTGTCGGTGGCGGTAACGCCGGACTGCATATCCACAACAAGGATTATAACATTTGCCGTTTCAATGGCAAGGTTTGCCTGATTTCTCATCCCCGAAAGAATTATATCATCGGTTTTCGGCTCAATACCGCCTGTGTCAACAAGCATAACCTTATGCCCGCGCCATTCGACATCGCCGTATATCCTGTCCCGCGTTACGCCGGGCGTATCATCGACGATAGAAAGCCTTTTACCGATAAGTTTGTTAAAAAGCGTGGATTTTCCTACATTCGGACGTCCCACAACCGCAACAACGGGTTTTGCCATAGTTTTCTCCTTTTTAAGACAAAATCGCCTCAACAAGCGAATATCCGTCGCAGTCGACCGCAACAATTTCAACCCCGAGTTTTTGAGATAACTCGGAAACGGTTACACTGTCGAGGAACATATCGCCTTCGCTTCGCAGCATAGATGAAGGTATTATCAATTGTCTTCCCGGTTTTTCCGATTTTAACTGTTCATATATATCGGTTGCGGTTACAAGTCCCGAAACCGTTATTTGTTTTCCGAAATAATTGTTTATTATCTGTTTGACATAAACTTTTAGATTTTTTTGCTTTTTTTCGCATTCTCCGGCAATTTCTTTTATAAGCGGATATGCCGCAACGCCGGTTACGAGGGTTATGGTTTTAGGCTCCCTTTCGCAAGGCTCATAGGAATTTAAACACTCCATGGCCTGACTCCTTGTCAGCGCCCAGAGCCCAACGCCGTTTTCGAGCTGTAAAAAATCACCGTAAAATGAGGCTTCGGGGATTTTTCTTTCAGCCAATAGATAAAATTCATCGGCGGCAAAAGCGCGCCTCTCACCGTATTTTTCGAGCGATAAATCACCAAAACGGTCAATAATATCAATGGTTTCTCCTGCGGTTTGCTTTTCAAAGGGGTGAAGTTCGGCGAGACCCTCGCGGTGGTCGGTGATACCTACCGGAACGCAGGCTACACATTCAACATTTTGGTACGCCAAAAGGTCACCTAAACTTCTTTCAAGCTCTTTTCCGTCGTTATATCCGGGGCACAGAACAAGCTGACAGTTCATTTTTATCCCTGCCCCGTTAAGCCGCGGGATAATGCTTAAAACCTTGCCTGCGTTTTTGTTAGCCATCATTTTGACTCTAAGCTCGGGATTGGTCGTATGCACCGAAATGTTTATAGGGCTTATGTGCATCTTGATTATCCGCTCAACCTCGTGTTCGGTAAGATTGGTAAGGGTTATATAGTTTCCGAAAAGGAATGAAAGTCGCGAATCGTCATCCTTAAAATAAAGGCTTTCCCTCATACCCTTCGGCAACTGGTCGATAAAACAGAATATACACTTGTTCCGACAGGAACGCTTTTTATCAATTAAGTAGGTGTCGAAAACAAGCCCGAATTCTTCGTCTTCGGCTTTTCTTACCGTCTTTTTCTTGATTTTTCCTTTGGCGTTAATAAACTCAACACAAAGTTTGTCGGCGTCCTGATAAAAACGGTAGTCCAAAACATCGGTTATCTCCTCACCGTTTAAGGTGAGCAATGTATCGCCCGGCTTTATCCGCAAGCGGTAAGCGGGGCTCCCCTTTTCAACACCGTTCACAATAACCGCCATTTTATCACCGCCCTTGAGCTTAAAATACACACATCTGCCGTTGTTCAATAAAAAAACAAGGGGAGTTGAAAGCCTCCCCTTAAAACTTAAAAATTATTCGGAAATTTCTCTGACTTGACGGCCGTTATACTTACCGCAAGCAAGACAAATTCTGTGAGGACGCTTATAAGCACCACAGTCGGGGCATCTTACCAATGCCGGTGTGTCCAACTTCCAAAGATTGTTTCTTCTCTTGTCCCTTCTTGCTTTCGAGGTTTTTCTCTTAGGTACTGCCATTGTTTATTCCTCCTTAAACGATTATGTGAAATTTCAGTTATCAAGTAGTTCTTTGAGTTTGGCAAGACGCGGGTCGACATCATCATTTTTGCATTCACAACTACCCTCATTTAAGTTCTTCCCGCAGGATAAACAGTATCCCTTGCATGTCTCACTGCAAAGGTGTTTTCGCGGAAGACTTAAGAAAACTTCGGTAAATACGAGTTCGTCCACATCGAGCATCATATCGGGTACCGTGATAATAGTGTCGCTTTCCTCACCTTCTATGGAGGTGGCAAGCATCCTTTCAAACTCAACGCCGTAATCACTTACGGTATCGGTGCCGCAACGGTCGCAGGGAGCGGAAAACGAATAATTCATTTCAAGATAGAGGTTTACGACTCCGGCACGGTTATATACCCTGCCTTTTACCGAAACGGGGGTTTTGAGCGGATATCCACCCGCATAATCGGTATCACTCATATCAAGAGTATAATCAATCTCAATCTCTTTTCCTTCGTTCGCGAAAACGCTTTTAAGGTCTAAAACCATATTCCGCACCTTTCCATGCAAACATAATGGCACATCTAAGATTATATATTTGTCAGTACGGTTTGTCAAGTATTTATTTGTTGTAAATCCCGTCAAAATAAAATAAAGTTGAAAAAATACCGAAAGTATGATAGAATTGTTAAAAGATTATGAAAAGGAAACGGAAATGTTTGCATCGTTAGATTATGAAACATGAAATTTTACTGTCATCTCCGCCGGTTATACGAGATTTTTTGACTTACAGCGAAACGATTAAAGGTAAATCCGCCCGCTCGGTTGATGAATACTATCTCGACCTTCAAACTTTTTTCAGATATCTTCTTCAAATAAGAGGCAAGGTTGATATGTCTACACCGTTTGAAGAGATTTCGATTTCTTCGGTCGACGCCGAGCTGATTTCTTCGGTTACCGTTTCCGACCTTTACTCATTTATAGTTTTTTGCAAAAACTCACGCGACAACAGCGCGGCTACCAGGGCGAGAAAAACCTCAACCCTCAGAATATTCTTTAAATACCTCACAAATCAAATCCATCTCATTGATGTTAATCCCGCCGAAATGCTGGACTCTCCGAAGGTCAAGCAGTCATTACCGAAGCACCTTACTTTGGAAGATTCGTTAAATCTTCTCAACTGCGTTGACGGTCCGTATAAAGAGCGCGATTACTGTATTCTGGTGTTGTTTTTAAACTGCGGTATGCGTCTTTCCGAGCTTTGTGGCATTAACATAAGCGATATCCGTTCCGACGGCACTTTAAGACTTCTCGGGAAGGGGAACAAAGAACGAATTGTTTACCTGAACGATGCCTGCCGTGATGCCATCAGAGCATATATGGCGGTTCGCCCGAATGACAGTATTAACCCGAGCGACAAAAACGCCCTGTTTATAAGTCGCAACAATAAACGAATAAGCAACAAAACGGTGCAGTATATCGTAAAAAAATACCTTGAAAAGGCGGGACTTGGCGGTCAAGGGCTTTCAACACACAAATTAAGGCACACCGCCGCAACCCTTATGTATCAACACGGCAATGTCGATATCCGTGTTCTTAAGGATATTTTGGGGCATGCTAATTTGGGTACTACCCAGATTTACACGCATATTTCAGATAATCAGATAAAAAACGCGATAGACTCAAACCCTTTATCAAATGTTAAACTTAAAAACCACTCTGTTACGGAGGAATCAAAATGAGCGAAAAAATAATATTTTCATCCGACAGCACCACCGATTTAGGTCCCGAGCTTAAAGAAAGATACAATATTCACATTCTCCCGTTAAGCGTTACATTGGGCGACGATATGTTTAAGGACGGTGTTGATATCGACGCCGAAAAGATCTATGATTATCATAGCAAAACCGGAATTCTGCCTAAAACTTCCGCCGTTAATGTTGAGGAGTATCTTGACTACTTCAAAAGCATTAAGGAGGAAGGCGCCGCAATAATTCACTTTTCGTTGGGTTCTGACCTTTCCTCTTCCTGCAACAACGCCTTTATCGCCGCGAGCGAGTTTGAAGATGTTTATGTTGTCGATACCAAAAACCTTTCTACGGGAGGCGGACTTATGGTACTCGCCGCCTGCGATTTGGCTGAGCAGGGTCTTTCTGCAAAGGAAATTGCCGAAACGGTTCAGAATATGTGGAACAGGGTCGACGCCTCGTTCGTTATCGATAGTCTTGAATATCTCTACAAAGGCGGAAGATGCTCTGCTTTATCGGTTCTCGGAGCAAACCTTTTAAAACTTAAACCTTGCATTGAGGTTAAAAACGGCAAAATGGGCGTTGGAAAGAAATATCGCGGAAAGTACGCAGAGGTTCTTAAAGAGTATGTTAAAGAGCGTCTTGAAAATATTGAAGGCATCGAGAAAAACCGTGTATTTATCACCCATGCAGGTTGCGACGAAGCAATCGTTAAAGAATTGGTAGAACTTGTAAGAGGTTATAATTATTTCGACGAGGTTTTCTCGACACGGGCAAGCTGTACCATTTCATCCCATTGCGGAAGAAACACTCTCGGAATTTTGTTTATCAGAAAATCACCGATTTCCTGATTTTGAATAGAATGTATAAGGGCACAAAACGGATATCCTGTATCGGCGGTAAGTCAGGGCTTACCCTTGAATAACCGATAACGCCCCTTTTATATAGAACCCCCCGCCTGACGGCGGGGGGTTTTAGCTTGTCGAAAAAGTCGACAAGCTCTTGGACGGGAATGCCGTTCGCCGAAAATGAAACATTTTCGGACTGCACTCTACTCCCG
>DEWC01000102.1 GCA_002363095.1 Ruminococcaceae bacterium UBA3220
ATTTTCGGCATACATCTTGATAAAAAGAGCATTGTTCCCTCGGTTACCGAATAGGCTCCGCAACGGGCAAAAATGAGTTTATCGCCGATTTCGGCTTTGGGCAGTCTTACCTTTCTTATAAGCACATCGGCAACGGTGCAAAGGCTTCCGCAAATCGAATAATCGGCGGTTTCTTCGGCGCTTATATCGGGGAAGGAAATATTGTCAATTTTTGCAATATCAAGTCCTTTTTCGCCCTTTATGCAGGCGAGCGGAGGAATCTGCATTCCCATCGTCTGCCCGTGGTATTTAAGATGGTGAATGCCGCCGTCGCAGATGATAAAATTCATATCATTGTTGCTTTTTATATCCTTGATTTCGGTTACAAAATAACCGCAGGGGGCGGCAATAAATCGCCCGAATTCAAGAGCAAGCGGATATTTTTCGGCAAAATCTTTAAGTAAATCCACTAACTCTTTAAGAGCGTTTTCCTCTCGTTCTTCATAAGGCGGGTTGAAATAGTCCGCCCCGAGACCGGGTCCGTATTCGACCGTTTTCGGCTCAAATCCAAAGTCGGATTTAAGTCCTTTGAGGACCTCGTCAATAAGGTTCATGTCATTTTCAATCGCAGCCGTTTTTTTCTGGGTTCCCGAATAATAATGAAGCCCGATAAAATCGATATGCGGATATTTATCTTTATTGCCGATAATGCTGCGGATATCATCGGTTGACATACCAAACTGGTTTCCGCTTGTAAGGCGAAGCAAGACCTTGACTGTCTTACCCGATTTTGACGCAGCCTCTTCTTCGAGGATTACATGGCGAATGCTCTCGGCGGTGAGAATATCCACGCCGTAGTCGATAGCCCTCTTTATATCGGTTGATTCCTTCATAACCCCCGAATACAGTACCTTCTCGGGCGCAATTTTCAGGTTTTCACAGATGGAGAGTTCTCCCGGACTGCAAACCTCAACATGGGAAAGGGCTTCGGGTAATTCCTTTAACAAAAAAGGATTTGCCTTAATCGAATAACAAAGCGGTATTTCATCCCCGAAGGCGCTTTTTATAAGGTTTACCCTCTTTTTAAATTTATCAAAAGAGAATAGATAAAAAGGTGTGGTGCTCATATTTTACCTAAGGCTTTCTATCATCTTTACGATAGCGTCGACCGAGTCAAAATTTTCAGGAACAAGTTCTTTTGCCGAAATGGTTACCGAAAACTCATCCGAAAGTTCCGAGATAAGGGAAACGAGGTCGAAGGATTCAAGAATGCCCCCCGAGACAAGACCCTCAGCCGATTCAAAGTCAACATCCGGACGAATGGACGCAAGAATTTCAATTACTGTTTCTTTCATTGTAACAATTTCCTCTCTTTATCTTTTATTTCTTAAGAAAAATTCTTTTACTTTATTCATATCCGTTTTGCCGTTAGGTAAACGGGGGATAGACTCTGTGCAAACAAGTTTTCTCGGCACCATAAATCCGGGGATACTTTTGCGGAGCGCGCCTGCGACTTCGGGAACTTTTGCCGTTCCCGTATATAAAAGGCATAATACTTCCTTTTCCGAATTATAGATGCAGCAACTTTCTTTAACACCCTCTATAAGCGAGGCGGCGTATTCTATCTCGTCAAGCTCCACCCTGTGCCCCATATGCTTAATCTGACGGTCAAGGCGTCCGTGGAATTCAAGAAGACCGTCCTCATTTATTCTGCCTATATCGCCCGTTTTATACATTCTTTCAAAAAAACCGTTTTGGCAGGGGTTTTGTATAAAACTCTTTGCGGTACGCTCGGGGTCGTTATAATATCCGAGCGCCAATATAGGACCCGAAACACAAATTTCACCGAGTTCGCCCTTCCTGACTTCCTTTAAGTTTTCGTCAAGAAGCACAATGCGATAGTTTTTATACGGTTTTCCTATCGGTAAAACCTCATCTTCGCTCACGGTACGGTCAATTTCATAATAGGTGCAGGAGGCGGTGGCTTCGGTAGGACCGTACTGATTAACAAATTTTGCCTCAGGCAGATTTTCCTGCCATAGTTTTAAAACCTTTGAGGGCATAACCGACCCCGAAAAACAGATTTTATTAAGCGTTTCAAGTTTTTTTGATTGAAACGCGCCGAGCGATGTCAAAACGGTAAAAGCAGAAACGCTCCAGCCGACAGCCGTTATTTTTTCGCCGTTCATAAGCGTAAAAAGGCGGTCCGGCTCCATAAAGTATTCTTTCGGGATTATGAATGTTGAGCAACCGGTTTTAAGGGGAATATAAATATCCCTTACCGCCGCGATATAATCGAGCGGAGACTGATTTCCGAGCCTGTCGTTTTCATCTATTCCCATAACCGAGGTATAGGCGTCTATATAACACATAAGCGAATGGTGGGAGGTTATAACGCCCTTCGGTTTTCCGGTTGAACCGGAGGTGAAAATAATATAAAGCGGGTCGGTTATTACCGATTTTTCCAAGATATCGTCAAGCCGAGCCTCGTCTATCGGATGGGAAAAAAGCGATTCAAGTTCAACAATTTCCGAATTGACGCCAAGTTCCCTTGCCCTTTCAATGTTATCCTTATCGGCAATAACGATTTTTGGGCAAAGCGTTTCAAGAATACTCTTTATACGAAGGTCGGGCAGTGTAGCGTCCACCGGGGCATAGGCGTGCCCCGAATAAACAACGCCCAAAAATGCCGATACCGTTTCAATTTTTCTGCCCGAAAAAACGGCTACGGGAGTATCATCTTTCGATATTTCGGCAATCGCCGAGCCTACCGCTTTTGCATTAAGCGAGAGCTCCTTAAAGGTTATCCTATTTTCGGTATCCGAAAAAGCAACTTTTCCCGGATAATCACTTACGGTTTTTTGAAACCATTCCAAAATATTTCTTTTCACAGTATTCACCTGAAAACAGAGTTATTTTAGTTTTACGCCTTTTACTGCGCTTACCGCATCATTATAGTTTTTGTAGAACATATCCGAATAGTTTTTCGAATTATATGCCTTTATGAAGGCAGCCGTTTGTTTTTTGGAAAAATTTGCCATCAAATGACCGTCGCAGTCGGTGAAATCCTTATAGTCGGTTGACCTTTTGAGGTACTCGGTCTTTATATAGTTAAAGTCATAAAAATCGACGCCTTTACTCTTACAAAGTTCATCAAAATAATTATGAATAGCCGAATAGTTTTCGTCTTTATCCCTTATTCGTTCAACCGGAATCGCCGATATAAAACAGACGAGGTTGATATCCCGTTTTCGGCAGAGGTCCGCAATACGGTCAAAACCGTTAAGGGTTTGCCCGTTAACCGCACCTGCTTTAAATCCTTTCGGAAGGCGTTTTTTTCCGCTTCGCTTTACTCCTTGCCGATAGCCCTTGCCGACATACTTATAGTTGAAGGATACTCCGTTTGTTTTATAGATTTTCTTGATTGCCTTTTCATTGCCTTCAATGTAATCAGGGTCGAGTTTGCAAATTATGTTTTGGGGAACATAAAACAGACTGGTTTTGTCAATATAATAATTAAAAAAAGCAGAGTTATAGTTCTGTTTTATAAGGATGTTTTTGAAGTAATCCATCTTGTCAGGAATTGAGCAAAACGGAAATGCGCTGGCATCTTTTCCGGGATAGTACATACTCTTGCCCTGCCAATATGTGGGGTCGATTTCAAAAAAGACCTGTTTTATGTTAGGATTGTTATCCGTAACCCTTTTAAGCAAATAATACTGATCAACTACCGGAAGAATACGGTGGGCAAGACTTACCGCCTCGCATTTTTGACCTTTAACGGTTATGCCTTTTCCCAAAGCGTAGGGATTAAGCCCCGTTTCGGCATGGGATTCGCCTAAAATAACCGTGTTGACCTCTTCCCGTTCAGCCTCTTTGATTAGAATTTTAAGGGTAGACGGCTGAGCAATCATAAATTCAAAAGCGTAAGTTACGGTTATGAGCGCGAGGAGGAATATTGCAATACGCTTAAAAGTTTGCATACATAAAACCTACCTCTCCGGATGAACGGCCGAAACAGGCGACAAGCTGTATCATTCCCACCCAAATTATAACCTGAACGGCAAAAGGCAAAGCCTCGATTTTTTCTCTTACAACAACTCCGCGCTCCTTCATACGGCTTACTTTGAACAAAATCGCGCAAAAGATTATAAGCTCTGCAATCTCAACCCAATCAACAAGATTAAGCACAATGGGTTCAAAAGAAGTCTTCGAAATGATAAACGCGTTTTTGAGAAGATTAAGAGAGCCGAGCGCGGTTTTTGAGCAATCGAAAATCCATCCTACCGTTACGATAACAAGCGTTCTCGCGATAAACAGATTGTCCCAAAGTTTGCGTTTCGGGTCAACACCGAGTTTTTTGCGCCAACCGGCGTAAACATCGGTAAGAAGGGCGCTTATAGCCAAAATTATACCGTTATAAAGACCCCACGCCCAATAGATGGATTCGGCTCCGTGCCAATATCCTACCAGCAGGAAAACAACGATATCACAAATCGCGATTTGGATGCGGTTTACGGTAACACGCGAGACCTTCTTTTTAAGGCTTTTCTTGAATTTTGCCATAGGGCGCGAAAGAGAGAGCGGATAAAAGACATAATCCTTCATCCAGGAACCGAGTGTGATATGCCAGCGGCGCCAGAATTCGCCCAAGCTACGCGAGAAATACGGTTGACGGAAATTTTCGGCAAGTTTAACATCAAAGCATTCCGAAACACCGCGTATAACATCTATTCCGCCGCTGAAATCACAGTAAAGCTGAATTCCGTAAAAGATGAGCCCCAAGACAACAGTAAGACCGTACGGCTCTTTATGTGAAAAGAAAATTCTTTGCACATAAGGGCCGACTTTATCGGCGATAACCATCTTTTTAAAGAAGCCCCAAAGCATAAGCTGCAGCCCGAATTTAAGGTTATGCAGTTTAAAACGGTGCTCTTTGAAAAACTCGGCGGAAAGGGCGCCGTAACGGCTTATGGGACCTTGAATCATCTGCGGAAAATAGCAGGTAAACAGAAGCAGTTTTCCATAGTTTGTTTCCGCCTTCTGCCTGCCCCAGTAAACATCAAGCAAATAGGATAAAATCTGAAGCGTATAATATGAAATTCCGAGAGGAATGATTATGCTGTCGAAAAACGGGATTTTATCGAGCTCGGGTGGAGTTTTGCCCGAAAAAGCGCCGTATATGGGCTTAACATATTTTACGAAAAACAAAACGCCCAAATTGAAAATCATAGTAAGGATAAGTATTTTTTTACGAAAAGAAGCGTCCTTAGGTTCATTGCGCTTTTCAAATAACCTTCCGCCCAAAAATACAGAAAGACTCGAAAGAACAATAAAAACTATTCCCCGTATATCCTTGAATGAAATATAACTAAGGCTTAAAAGCAATAAAAACGGCCATTTAAGCCTTTGAGGCAACAGATAAAAAACCGTGATGCCGAAAACGAAAAACAAAAGAAATGCCAGAGTGTTTATACCCATTGTAAGACTTTTCTCCCCAACAGACTAATCTATAATATTGTAACCAATTAATGATAGCATAAAGAGATGCATTTGTCAAATTTAATATGCCTTAAATTACTTAAAAAAACGACAGTAAAACAGGCGGTTTATTGCGACGGCAGAACGTTATTTCAAAATTTTAAATGTATCTCGGTAATAATCGATAATCCCGTCTTTTTTAAGGGCGGCAAGTTCCCGGGAAAGCGCCGTCCTGTTCGCCCCGATATAGGTTGCCATATCCTCCCTTGTAAGCGGAACGGTGAACACCTTGCTGCCGGTGTCGTTCGCAAGGGATGAAAGATATGTCAGAATTTTATCCTTTAAGCGCAGCTTCGACAAAACCTGTATTCTCGTATTCATTGATAGCGTACGCTCTGCCAGCATTCGGGCGTAGTTTTTAAGAACAAGTGCTTTTAACGGGTTGTTTTCGTCTGAAAAAACATTTTCGGGGTAAAGCCATAAAACCTCGCTTTTTTCGGAGGAAAAAACATAAACGGGCGAATCGGGGACGCCTAAATAACACAGCGATTCCCCGAATGTAATGCCGACATTTATATCAGCCATTATCATTCGGTTACCGTCTATATCGTCAATGCATGCCTGCGCAGTACCCGAAAGAAGCATACCGAATCCCGAAAAAGGCTCCCCGCTTTTGTGAATAAATTCACCCTTTTGGTATTCCTTTATTTCGGCGCCGAGCAGGTCAAGTATTTCTTCGGTTGAAAAACCGTCTTTTGCCGAGAAAAAGGGGCATTTTTCAATAATTTCAAGGTGTTTTCCGTCGATTTTCATAGTTATATCTCACCGAGCATTTTTTCGGCGTCGAAAGCCGCCTTCACTTTATCGTTTGCATAGATTATTTTGCCGTTTTCATCGACAAGGTAGGTTGTTCTGACAACACCCATCGACACCTTGCCGTACAGTTTTTTCTCATGCCAGACATCAAATGCGAAAATTGCCTCCTTTTCAGGGTCGGCAAGCAGGGTTATTTTAAGATTTTTTGCCTCGGCAAAGCGTTTGTGCGAAGCGACGCTGTCCTTGCTTATGCCGATGATTTTTACGCCTTTTTTATGGAATTCCGCCACTTTTTCGGAATATCCGACCGCCTGTTTGGTACACCCGGAGGTATTGTCTTTCGAGTAGAAAAAAATAAGAATTTTTTGGCCTTTGAAAGACCTGAGAATAACCTCGTTTCCGTCTCCGTCAAAAAGGGTTATATCAGGTACCGTTTCCCCGATTTTAAGCATATTTTCACCTCATAAGTATATGATTTGCAGTTTAAATATATCATATCGGGATATATTTATCAAGAAAAAGCGTATAACGACAACAATGTGCCGTATCGAAAGGTACGGCACATTTCATTT
>DEWC01000001.1 GCA_002363095.1 Ruminococcaceae bacterium UBA3220
TGAGTTCAAATTCTTCGGTATACTTTGAAAGTTTTGCTTTTGCAGCTGACACCTGTTCACGATATCTCTCGATATCGGCAACTCTACTGAGTATACCGGCCTGTTTAACGAGTGAGCCGCCGGTGATTGAACCGCCGGGATTTATAACCTGCCCGTCAAGCGAGACAACCTTAACGCGGTTATTATATTTTTTAGCCAGAGTAATTGCAGAGTCTATATCTTCGGTAACTACCGTACCTCCCAAAAGGTATTTGATAATTTCAGAGTATTCACTGTTGGTTTTTACGAGCTCGCTTGCAATGCCTACATAACCGAAAACATCATCAAATCCGCTTTCTTTGAATTCACGCGATTTAACCGAAGATATCGGCATAAATGTTGCACGGCCCGCTTTATTCTCTTTAAGAATTGAAATAGCTCGCTTCGCATCGGAATCACTGTTAACGATAATGTTCTGAATATTGTTGCCAAGCGCCGTTTCAATTGCAACGGTGTATTTTTTATCAACCGAAATTACGCTTGAAACGGTTCCTATAATCCCTCTTAAAACACCTTTTGAGGATTCAGATAAAACATACTTAACAGCACCCGAAAATCCTTCTCTGTTATTTTCAAGTTCAGTAAGGATTTGAATGCGGCGTTCCTTAGATTCAATATCAAGTTTCAGCTCTTCAATTTCGCTTTTTTTCAGGTTTGATTTTTCAATTTTTGAATTGAGTTTCAGTCGATAGCCTTCGAGTGAATTAGAATAGGATTTGATATTATCATCAATTTTCAAAATCAATTTCTCGGTTTCGGCATACTCGTTGTTCAGGTGCTTCAACTGTTTTTCACTTTCGGTAATAATCGAATTAAGACTTGCAAAACGCTTTTCTATTTCCGAAATTGAAGTGTCTGCCGTTACCATACTAACCTTATTATCGGAAATTTTCGAGGAAATATCATTAAGCAATAATGCTTTTTCCTCGATCTGCCTGGATATTGATTCGCTGTTTGAAATCAACTGTGAGAGTTCATCCTGCAAAGCGTCCAGTTCAGCGTTCAGTTGTTGCAGCAACTGATGTTTTTCAGCCGCTTCATCCCTTTTTGCGGCGATTTCATCATTGTCGGAAACTTCGCCGCTTAATAACTGCTTTAACTCGGATTTAAGTCTTTTAATAGCATCCGCATTATGCTCAATGTCATTTTTAAGAACGGAAACAAGTCCGTCTATACGAACATTATTCTCATTTAAAAGTGCAATTTCAGAACGCTTTTCCTCAATTTGTGAAGTTAGCTCTGAAAATTTGGCAGTGTTTTTTTCGTTAATATCGTCGAACTCGGAAAGCGCCTTATCAATATCGTCATATTGGACTTTGGCTATTGTTATTTTGTTTTCCTGCTTTCGAAGTTCATCTTTAGAGGTTTGCAAAGTGTGCATCCAAAGCCCGATATCGAGTTGTTTTTTCTCATCGGCTAAAACCAAAAATTTTTCAGCCTTATCAGATGCCGTTTTCAGCGGTCCTACACGGACCTCAAGCTCATTTGCGATGTCTTTAAGCCGAAGTAAATTTTCTTCTGCCGCAGCAAGTTTTCTTTGAGCTTCGATTTTTCTGTAGCGGTACTTTGAAATACCCGACGCCTCTTCGAAAATATCTCTTCTTTCGTCCGATTTAGAACTGATAATATTGTCGATTTTGCCTTGACCGATCATTGAATATCCGTCTCTTCCAAGACCGGTATCCATAAACAATTCGTTAATATCTTTAAGGCGCACCGTAACATTATTTATTTGGTATTCACTTTCGTGAGAACGGTAATATCTTCTTGTAATCGAAACGGAATCGTTATCAAAATTAAGGGTTCTGTCGGAGTTATCAATGTTTAAGGTTACCTCACAAAAACCGTGCGGACGGCGTTCGGCTGTTCCGCCGAAAATAACATCTTCCATCGACTGACCGCGCAGGCTCTTTGTAGACTGTTCGCCTAAAACCCACCTTACGGCATCTGCAATATTACTTTTGCCGCTGCCGTTCGGACCGACAACAGCAGTAATACCCTTGCCGAATTTTAAAACGGTTTTATCGGCAAAGGATTTAAACCCCTGTATTTGTATAGAAGTTAAAATCATAACTCTTCTACCCTTTCGGCAATAATTTCATATCCCTTTAACTTACTGTCCTTCTTAACTGTACAATTATATCCGAGTTCGTGAAATTTCTTAATATTTATGCGCTTTTGTCCTGTCATTTTAGAAACTGAAGACGGAGAAACATAGAGAATATAGTCACCTTTTTCTCCCAAAAGTTTCTTAGCCTTTGAAAAAAACAAATTAGAAATGCAAAGTTCACTGAATGCCGGATGCCAAGGACCGGCAATATATGAGTCCGGTTCAATGGAATGCAACCCCAACCTGATTACCCTAATATTTGCATTCTCAAAAATGCAAAGAAGCTCGGTTGCCAAATCAACCGCATCGTCAAGATTTTGCGGTTTATAAAACCCGTCGGCATAAAGCGCGGCAAGGTCGGTATCCTTCAAAACAACGGTCGGATATATTCTAACGGTATCCGGCTTTAACTTTGCAATTTCTTTGGCAGTTTTAATCGCCTGATCGTTATTATCGCCATACAAGCCGGTCATCATTTGTATTCCCAACGAAAACCCCAACTCTTTAATGAGTTTTGCCGCATTTTGGACATCCTTTGCAGTATGTCCGCGGTTGTTCTTTTTGAGAACTTTGTCGTTCATACTTTGAGCGCCTATTTCAATAGCGGTAACACCGTAGCTTTTAAGTATTGTAAGAATGCCTCTGTCAATCGCGTCCGGACGGGTTGAAATTCTAATACCGGAAACCAAACCTTTATGAACATACTTAAAGGCGCTGTTGAGCAGAGTTATCATATAGTTATGGTTAATCGCCGTAAAACTGCCGCCGAAAAAAGCAATTTCAGTAGTTTCCGGATTATAATTACTGCTCGAAAGAGCGGTTTGAACCGCCTCGTCGACATTTTCTGCCGTCGGCGCCGAGTTTTTTCCGGTAATATAGCGCTGATTACAAAAAGAGCACATATTCGGGCATCCGATATGAGGCACAAAAATCGAAATGTTAGAATGAATATTACTCATTATTCTTTTCCCATAAGTTTTAATGCCTGCATAGCGGCAAATTGTTCAGCCTGTTTTTTTGTTTTTCCGACACCGGTACCTATAATGTTTGAATTTAAGTATACATCAACCGTAAAGCGCTTATCGTGGTCAGGACCGGATTCGTCGGAAAGAATGTATGTAACCGATTCTTCGGGATTTTTTTGGATTATCTCCTGCAACTCGGTTTTATAGTCCTTTTGTAAGTCTTTTTTACGGTTGTTCTTTAATTCTGCCGAGACAAATCTCATAACATGTGTTCTTGCAGGCTCAATACCGCCGTCTAAATATATGGCGGCAAGAACGGCTTCAAAAGCATCGGCAAGTATAGAGCTTGTTTCTCTGCCTCCGTTTTTCTCTTCGCCCTTACCGAGCAACAAGTATTTCCCCAGTTCGAGCTTTTTCGAATAGGAAAATAAGGCTTTTTCACAAACAAGCGCAGAACGAAGTCTCGTGAGTTCCCCCTCGGGTAAATCGGGGAAATTCTTAAATATATAGTCGGAAACAATTATAGACAAAACGCTGTCGCCGAGAAACTCAAGCCTCTCGTTTGAAATTCCTGATTTACATTCATTCGCAAAAGAAGAGTGAGTTAACGCGTTTTTTAAAAGTCTTTTGTTATTAAATTTATACCCTAAAGCATTTTCAAGTTCATGCATAGTAAGTTACCCCAAGTTTTCAGATATATTTCCGATAACATCATTTTGGCTGAAACTGATTGCCTGCCTAATCGCATTCATAATTGCTTTCGCATCAGAACTGCCGTGAGCCTTGATAACGGGCTTTCTGACACCAAGCAAAGGCGCACCGCCGATTTCTGAACTGTCCATTGTCTTTTTGATTGACGAAATGTCACTCTTGACCATAATTGCTGCGAGCTTATTCTTAATACTCTTAAGAAAAACACTTTTAATCATTTTTAGAAGTGTCATCGAAGTACCCTCAATAAGTTTAAGTGCTATATTGCCCGTAAAGCCATCCGTAATAACCGCATCGCAAACGCCCTTCGGCATCTCACGCGATTCAATGTTTCCTATAAAATTTACGGGTGAATTCTTAAGAAGGTTATATGCATCTAAGTGCAGCTGATCGCCTTTAGTTTCCTCTGTACCGATATTCAAAAGTCCGATTTTCGGATTTGAAATACCTTCAACATTTTTAAGATAAGCGTCCGCCATTATCGCGAATTGCGCAAGCATTTCAGGCTTACAGTCGGCATTTGCACCCATATCCATTAACATATAATGACTGCCGTCCGGAGCAGGAAGCATTCCGGCAAGAGCAGGGCGTTTGACACCCTTTATCCTCTTTACAATAAGTGTACCGCCAACCACTATGGCACCCGTAGAGCCTGCGCTTACGAATGCGTCGGCTCTGTCGTTAACGAGTTCATTGAAAGCAAGACCCATAGAAGAACCCGAATGACTCTTCAGGATTGTCGTCGGCTCATCGTGCATTGAAATAACATCTTTCGTATCAACAACAACAAAATCATCGCCGAAATCAAAAGAATTCTCTTCGACGGTTTTATTGATAATATCGGCATCGCCGGTTAAAGTAACGGAAACGTTGTATGATTTATGTGCTAAATAAGCTCCTTTAATAATTTCAAACGGTGCGTTATCGCCACCGAAAGCATCAACAACAACCCTCATTTTTTAAAGTCCTTTCAAAGTAATTTATAGATCGCTCGGAAAGTTTCATATATCTTTCTCTTTTGTCTTTTATGCGTTCTTCAAGACCCGGTAAAATACCGAAATTCGCTCCCATTGGTTGAAAGTTAACGACCGAGGGGTCGGTTATATAATCAAGAAGGGCGCCAATCATTGTATAATTCGGAAGAATAAGCGGCTCTTTTGATTTTAATCTCCTTACAGCATTAATCCCCGCGATAATACCGCTCGCGGCAGATTCCATATACCCCTCAACTCCCGAAAGCTGACCCGCGAAGAAAATATCCGGATTTGATTTCAATGAAAGGTCCTTGTCAAGAAGTTTCGGTGAATTTATAAAAGTGTTTCTGTGCATAACGCCGTAACGGACGAATTCGGCATTTTTCAGACCTGGAATCAGAGAAAATACCCGTTTTTGTTCGGAGAATTTCAAGTTAGTCTGAAAACCGACGATATTAAAGAGTGAACCCTTGGCGTTTTCTTTGCGTAATTGAACGCATGCCCATGGCCTATGCCCCGTTCTCGGGTCGCGAAGGCCAACCGGCTTTAAAGGTCCGAATCTTATTGAATCGGCTCCTCGCTTTGCCAAAACCTCAATCGGCATACAACCTTCATATACATCGAATTTATGAGTTTTAGCCGACTCAGCGCCTATAAGTTCGCTGTAAAACGCCTCGTATTCCTGCTTGTTCATCGGGCAGTTTACATAATCGCCGACAGACTGTTCATCGTATCTTGACGCAGAAAATGCAATATTAAAATCAATACTGTCACGCGTAATTATGGGAGCGGCGGCATCATAGAAGTTAAGGGATTGCTCATTACATAGCCTGTCTATGTCATCGGCAAGAAACCCGTCGGTCAACGGACCCGTGGCAACAACGGTTATGGCGTTTTCGGGAATAGTTTTAACAACATCATTTATGACATTGATACGAGGATTTCTTTTTATTAAATCGGTGATATATCCGGAAAACAAATCACGATCAACTGCCAAGGCGCCACCTGCCGGAACCGAGGCTCGGTCGGCGGAAGTTAGGCAAATCGAGCCCAATTCCCTCATTTCCCGTTTTAATAATCCCGCCGCCGAGTCGATTCGTGAAGCTTTAAGGGAATTAGAACAAACGAGCTCGGCAAATTTATCGGAGGAATGAGCCGGAGAGCGCTTGACGGGTTTCATTTCGATAAGGTCGACATCAATCCCTGCTGAAGCAATTACGTTTGCGGATTCACATCCTGCCAGTCCGGCGCCGATTACAATGATTTTACTCATCTTTTTTGTTTCGTTTTCTTGAGGGGCACTCTGAGTTCATACAATATTTTCTTCCTCTTAAACCGCTGATTATATAACTTCCGCACTCTTTACATACATCTCCGGTAGGAAGGCCGGGAGAAGCGAAATCACAGGAAGGATAATTAGAACAACCGTAGAATTTTTTGCCTTTTTTAGATATTCGTTTGACAAGCTTAC
>DEWC01000072.1 GCA_002363095.1 Ruminococcaceae bacterium UBA3220
AAATCCGACCATTAACTTCCAGCTTAACCTGGGCAAAGGATCGGAAGTCCTCTTTGACTTTGAAGGCGGACAATCCGATATCAATGAATGGAATATTATCGATAACAGAAAAGGCACGGTATGGGATTACGATATGCACCTTTCCTTGGCGGACAAAACCAATGGCGAGGTTCATGACGGAAACTATTCTATGCGTATGGAACTCAACGGTCTTTCTTCCAATGCCTCACACTCAGCAGAGTACGGTTGGATAAGACTTGGTGTTAACGACCTTGTTGAACTTGAAAATGCGCGATCGTTAGGTTTCTGGCTCTATATTCCTGAAGATGTTATCCACCTTTGGGTATGCGGTAACTATATGGCGGATTCTGACGGCGATGGTGTTTACGATTCATACGCCAACCCCGGTTTGCCGCCTGCTTTCCCAAATCAGGTTTATGAAAAGGTTGACGAGTCCGGTTGGTATTATCTCAAAATGGATTTAAGTCAGTATGAGAGAGTTGCCCTTAAAGAAGAAAAGAGTTTTAACGGCAGCGGCACAGCAAAGAATACCTATTTCCTCCAGTTTATCTTTGCAAGAGCAAAGCAGAACGATATTTTAGCCAACGGTACTACTATAGCCCCGTATACTTTCTATTTTGATAATTTCACTGTTGACTACTCCGATGCGGTTGATGACAGAGAAAAACCGGAATTCGATAAGATTTATATGGATGGCACCGCACTTGTTAAGCGCGAGACCGCAACCACTACTTCCAACACATTGACATTTACTGCAAATGTTGCTGATGCAACAGCAAGAGTAGATGCAAACAAGGTTGCTCATCCGCTTACAACAATTTCGGGCATTGATGCGGATTCCGCTAAAGTTACGATTGACGGTGTTGAGGTACCGGCTTCATATTCGGGCGGAGTTATGACCGCAAGCAATGTAACCGTTAAGGACGGTTACCACCGTGTAAGATTTGAAATTACCGACAACGCCGGTAATACGGCGGTTATGATTCGTACCTTTAAAGTTGAATCCGGTAATTCACCCGCTTCGGTTATATTTGAACCTGCCGACAAAACGCTTGATAGGCTCCTCTTCGGTTCAGTATACTGGATGAACCTTAAAACCAAAGACATTGAGAATATCAAGTCTGTTGAAACGGTCATTGATATGAACGCCGTAAACCACTGGCAACTTGACAATATGGAACTTGCCGAGGGCTTTACCGCATCCTACACTGTTGATGCAGATTCCAATGCCGCGTCGATCACATTTACCCGTACCGGCGACAGTGATAAGACCGGAGAAGCAATACTCGCAAAAATCCCTGTAAGAATTCTTGACTATGATAATGATATCCATGTATCCGGAAAGACTGCCGCTCAGTATTGGGCAAGCCATGAATTCTGGGGACATGACTTAAAGCTTGATGTCGACAAAGGTCTTATAACATTTGTTGACGGTTCGAAAGAAACTTTCTCTAACGAAGAATTCAGCGTAGACACCGAGATGTATACTCCTCGCTATTACATGGATGCAACCTATCTTTCAGAGCACGGTTCGACCCATATCCATACGGTGACTCCGTTAGCTGATAAGGCTCCTACATGCACAGAAAACGGTTATACCGGCAGAACTTTCTGTGAAGTTTGTAATTCTGTCGTAGATTGGGGTACTACTATTCCGGCTACCGGTCATACATACGGTGTTGTAGGTGATAAACTTGCGTGCCATTGCGGCAAGGAAATCACCGGAACCGGCATAAAAACAGTTAACGGTAAGAAATATTACTTGATGGGCGGAACACTTGTTTCCGGCTGGAGACTTGATGAAAGCGCCGATACAAGTATTGATACCAGCAAATATACCGGCGTTGAAATCAATACTTCTTTGGTAACCAATACCGATAACTGGTATTATTTCGATGAGAACACTTATGAAGGAATCAACGGCACCCGCACATTTACCATCAACGGTGTCAAGGTTGATTATAACTTTGTAGACGGTGCAGTTGAAGGACTTTGGAAAGCCGACGGAAGCGGAAGCAAGTATTATTACGGTCCTGATTACGCAAAATATATCAAGAGAAGCCAGTTGTCTAACTTTACATGGGTTGCGATAAACGGCGAGATTTATGCATTCGATGCAAACAGTCACAGATATGAGGGCTATGCCGTATTGGTTAATACCGGCGGTGATGCAGTTCTTTGTGAGTTTGATGAGAACGGCGTACTCGTTGGCAGATATTCACCCAGCGAGAATTATACCGGTATATTCAGATGCACAACAAAAACAACTTATTTGAGAAACGGAATTCCGGTTAATGCAGGTCTTGTAAAAGACGGCGACGACTATTATTATGTTGCAAGCGGTTATGAAGCCGTAGTTGGTAACTATGATGTTACCCGTACCAACGGTTTATTGCTCCCCGGTTTCTATCAATTCGGTGAAGACGGAAAAATGATTAATCCTCCCGTATATCCGGACGGTCCGAACAGCGACGGTTCCTTCTATCTTAACGGAAAAAAGCTTGTTGCATATCAGCTTGTTGAATTTGATGGAAACTACTACTTTATTAACGACGGCAATAAATATGCCAAGAACACTCGCCTTTATCTGGCTGCCAAATTTGCCGATGCTTTCGGTTTGCCGGTAGGTTACTACGATTTTGACAAAACCGGAAAACTTTTCATAAAGAACGGTCCTTTTGAGGATGGATTCTTCTATCTCAACAATGTTAAACAAACATCATATAAATTGATAGAGTTTGAAGGCAATTATTACTTTATCGACAGCGGTAATAAGTATGCCAAGGACAAGAAAGTATATCTCAGTGAAACATTTGTCAAAGGAACCGGTTTAGCGGTCGGATACTATTATTTTGACAATACAGGAAAAATGTCTGATAATGATCCTTCGGTTAAAAACGGTCCTAATGAAGACGGATTCTTCTATCTGAATGATGTTAAGCAAAAATCATATCAACTCATTGAGTTTGAAGGGAATTATTATTTCATCAACGATTACAACAAATACGCAAAGAACACAACCCTTTATATGAGTTCGAGATTTGCGGATGCCTTCGGATTGCCTGTCGGTTATTATGAATTTGACGAAACCGGTAAAATCATTATGAAAAACGGTCCTGACGCCGACGGATATTTCTATCGTAACGGTGTTAGACAAAATGCATATCAGTTAGTTGAGTTTGAGGGCAATTACTACTTTATCGATAACGGTAACAAGTATGCGACCTCCAGAACCGTTTATCTCAGTTCCCGTTTTGTTGATGAATTTGGTTTAGATGTCGGCTACTATGAGTTTGATGAAACCGGCAAGATCATAATGAAGAACGGTCCCTATCCGGACGGATTCTTCTATCGTAACGGTTTAAGACAAAATGCGTACCAACTTGTTGAGTTTGAAGGAAATTATTATTTCATTAACGACTACAACAAATATGCAGCTGACAAAAGAATTTATCTTACAGCAAGATTTGTTGACGGCACAGGACTTCCGGTAGGTAATTACGACTTTGATTCAACCGGAAAGATGATTCTTAAAAACGGTCCGCAGGACGACGGATATTTCTATATTAACAATGTTAAGCAGAAAGCATATCAGTTAATTAACTTTGAGGGTGATTATTACTTCATCAATGACGCTAACAAGTATGCTGCAGACAAGAGAATATATCTTAGTGATAAGTTTGTAAGCGGAACCGGATTGACGGTAGGATACTACGATTTTGACTCAACCGGAAAGATGATTCTTAAAAACGGTCCGGATGAGGACGGATATTTCTACATCAATAATGTTAAGCAGAAGTCTTACCAGATAATTAATTTTGAAGGTAACTACTACTTCATTAATGACGGCAATAAATATACCAAGAGCAAAACCGTATACTTGACCGCTAAATTTGTCGAGCCGTTCGGTCTCAGAGTCGGTTATTATGAGTTTGATGATGCCGGCAGAATCATTATGAAAAACGGTCCCGGAGCAGATGGATACTTCTATCTCGACGGCACAAGAGTGGACGCATTCCAGTTGATTAAATTCAATGGCGACTATTACTATATCGGCGCCGGTAATAAATATGTTACATCGAGATGGCAGTATACCGGTATGGCAGACAGTGTTTTCGATGGAACAGATATAAGATCCTGGCACCATTCATTTGACAACCAGGGTAGGATGATCGGTTATTACGAAGGTCTTCCGAACGGTCGTGACATAGGAAAAATCTGGAACTTGAAGACCGCTGATGGAAAGAATATTAAGTCCGGTCTTTTGATCCGCGGTTGCGAACTTGATAACTCAAACTACTATTTCCCGCCCGATATTATCGCAACGGGTATCGACAGACTTCAAAATGAATTCCATATAAAAACTGATATGGATTTGCGTTCGCAGACTGTTGGCGGATTGGATGTCTTCGGCGAAGATGTTCAGCATAAGTACTATGATATGGCGCTTTATGAGGAGATATTTACCGATGCCGGAAAAGAAAAGGTAAAAGAGGTATTTACCGACCTTGCAAACCCCGATAACTATCCGATTTATATGCACTGCACGCACGGTATTGACCGTACAGGTACAGTCTCCTTCCTTCTTGAATCGGTTCTCGGTGTAGAGCGTCAGATGTTAATCTACGAATACACATTGAGTGTCGGATCTTACGGTAATAAGATTGTTGCGGTTTATAACAGTCTTAACAGTAGATATACCGGTGCCACATTTAAGGAAAAGGCTGAAAACTATCTTAAGTCTTGCGGTATTACCCAAGAGCAGATTGACACCCTTCGCGAGATTTATCTCGAAGACTAATATGATATAATTTGTTTTAATGGCATTTTATAACGAAACGCCCCCTATTTATAGGGGGCATATCGTACTAATCAATACCTCCGCGCGGTGTACGATGGGCAACGGGTTATTGCCGTAACCCGGCTAAATTGATTAAAAACAATCAGGAGAAAATAATGCTTGCGTATTATTTGTTGTTTACAATACCGATATTGTTGTCATTTTTGAATTATGATGACGATCGTCTGATAGCGAATAAAAGATTTCCGCTGTTGGTATTTTTCGGTTTATTCATTGTACTTTTGTCATTAAGAAGCGTGCAATGCGGCGTAGACTTATTCAACTATAAAATGAAGTTTGAGGATGCTGATTCGGTTTCGGTATTATCTTTGTTTGATTTTTCGATAATTGAACCCGGATATGATTGGTTTTCATATATCTGCAAATCGTTAATCGGCAATTTCCAAATTTTTCTATGCATTTGTGCTCTTATATCGGTTGTGCCTATAGCGGTTTTGTATTTAAAAGAAACCGAGCATAATTTGCTGACTATTGCGCTGTTTGCCGGCATTGCGCCGTTTACAATGTTCTTTTCGGGGTTAAGGCAGTCGATAGCCATGGGAATCGGTGCGATTTGCTATATGTTGTGTAAGAAAAACAGATTGATTCCCTTCGTCATTTTGGTTTTCGTTGCATTTTTGTTTCATCAATCTTCAATTATTATGCTGTTAATGTATCCGCTAACGCACATTAGAATTACAAAAAAATGGATTTTCCCCATCGCAGTCATTTTTGCTTTGTGTTTGATTTTTAACAAACAGATTTTCGGTGTGTTAATCTCGTTTAATCATAAGTATGAAAGCAGATATATAATTGCCGATATAGGGTCATATACCTTTCTTGTAATGCTGTTGATTTTGACGGTGTTTAGTTTTGTCATTCCCGAAGATGACGAGGAAATATTCGGACTCAGAAATATGCTGGTTCTATCGCTTTTGCTCCAGTGTTTTGCCCCTATCAATACGGTTGCGATGAGATTGAACTATTACTACTTGATTTTTATTCCGTTGTTAATACCGAAAATAATCGACAATTCGCGGGAGAGATATAAACAAGTAGCTTTCATATCCTCTTATGTATTCTTTGCTTTCTTTATTATTTGGTTCTTTAAAGAAGCGTATACAGGATCAAATTATTTACGGGCTTTCCCATATATTCCTTTTTGGAGCGAATAAATGAAGATATTACTTTTAAATAACTGTTATCGCTCAGGAAGTACCGGCAAAATTGTTGAAGAACTTGAAAACTATTATAATCACAAAGGGCACGAAACGGTTGTCGTCTACGGACAGGGAGAAAAAAGCAGGGCTTCACATTTCAAGATTGCTTCACGTTTTTATATAAAAGTGCAAGCTCTTTTGAGCAGAATAACAGGGCTGATGTACGGAGGTTGTTTTCTTTCAACCCATAACGCGATTTCGATTATAAAAAAAGAAAAGCCGGATATCGTTCACTTGCATTGCCTTAATTCGCATTTCGTAAACATTTACAGATTAATAACATGGCTTAAAAAGAATAAGATTAATACAGTATTAACAAATCATGCTGAATTTATGTACACGGCAAATTGCGGACACGCCCTTGAATGTAATAAGTATCAATCCGGTTGCGGTAATTGTGAACGCTGTAAAAAAGAAACTAAATCATGGTTTATTGACAGAACTGCAAAGTCATGGAAAAAGATGAAGTGTGCGTTTGAAGGCTTTGAAACGCTTGTTGTTACCAATGTTTCTCCTTGGCTTAACGAGCGAGCCTGTGGTTCGGAGATTTTAAAGAATTATAAGCACTATATTGTGATGAACGGTGTAAATACAGATGTGTTTTGTTATAAAAACAACCGCCGTTCAGCCGATAAAAAAACCGTACTGCATGTAACGGCAAAGTTTTCCGATTGCTTGGATGACCTAAAGGGCGGAAGGTTTTTAATTGAACTTGCAAAAGAGTTAATCAAAGAAGATGTGGAGTTTATTGTTGCCGGCAAGCATACTTTAAAGGCGGAACTTCCGTCTAACATTAAGTTGACAGGTAACATTATTGACTCTGAGCGTTTAGCGCGCTTATATTCGGATGCAAATCTTGTTGTTCTTACAAGCCAAAGGGAAACCTTTTCCATGATAACCGCTGAGAGCTTGTGCTGCGGAACTCCTGTTGTCGGATTTAAGGCAGGCGCGCCCGAAGGGATAGCGATACCTGAATTCAGCGATTTTGTCGAATACGGAGATATAAACGGTTTAAGAAATGCGGTCGAGAAGTTTTTGAGTCTGTCTTTCGACAAAGAAGAGATATCTTCGATTGCACGAAAAAAATACAGCAAAGAAAAAATGGCGGAAGATTATTTGAGGATTTATGAAAAATGTATAAATCGATCGGAGTATTAACCCATTATTATAACTCAACAAACTATGGCGGACTATTGCAAAGTTATGCGCTTTGCAGGTATTTGAACAGTAAAGGCGTTGATGCCAAACAGGTGTGTTTTGATGCGTCAAAACAATCTCTTAAAATACCTGCTAAGATAAAACTTCATTTATACTACGCTAAAAAGAGACTTCGGGGATTAGTGAATCCAAAAGCTTTTTTGGAAATCAAGAAAAGGAATAAAAGCGTTGTTGCTTTCAGAAACGGAATTCCTCATACAAATAGGGTATATACATTTAAAAATCTTTATAAACTTAACGATTGTTTCGATGCTTTTATAACCGGTTCCGATCAGGTTTGGAACCCTATTTCGGTAAATGAGGCATATTCGCTGTCCTTCAGCAAAAAACCTAATTATTCCTATGCGGCATCTGTCGCAAGCGAAAAAATACCCGATAAAAAAACAAAATATTATGAAGATTTTTTAAAATCTTTTAAGAAGGTTTCGGTTCGCGAGCGAAACGCAAAAAGAATTCTCCCTGTTGAGTCAACCCTTGTTCTTGACCCGGTATTTTTAGTGTCGGCTGATACTTGGCGCACAGTTGCGTCCCCGAGACTTATAAAAGAACCGTATGTATTTTGTTACTTTTTGGGCGACTCAATTGAAGGCAGGAAGATGGCGGTTAAATTTGCTCACGAGAATAACTTAAAGGTTGTTAACATTCCGTATTTAAAAGGCTTTTACCGGAAATGTGATGATAATTTGTTTGATTATTCTCTGAGTGAGATTACACCGAATGACTTTTTATCTTTAATAATGAACGCCGAATATGTTTTTACTGACAGTTTTCACGCAATTTGTTTTTCATATATTTATAAAAAGTCTTTTTTTGTTTTTGACAGACCGGGCAAAGCAAGCATGAACACAAGAATAGAGGATATTCTTTTTACTTTGGATTTGGAATCCCGTTTTATTGCCGATAGCACTAAAAACCTTAACGAATATAGTGACATCGATTATTCTAAAGATGCCGACCGTTTTTCGGCATTAAAACAGGATTCGGAGAATTTTATAAGCTCAATTATCAGGGGATCGAAGGATGGATAGTTCTAAAGAAATAAAGATAGGTGCGGTTTTGTCCTATCTTCAAATGGGGCTTGGCGTTCTAATCAGTTTGTTCTATACTCCTTTGATGATAAAAACGCTTGGTCAGAATGAATACGGCCTTTATAATACTGTTGCCTCTACCATTTCGATGCTTTCAATTCTTAATCTCGGTTTTAACAGTAGTTATATCAGATACTATTCAAAGTATAAAAAGAACAATGACAGCGACGGAATATCAAAACTTAACGGACTGTTTTTGCTGATTTTTATCATTATCGGTATAGTCGCCTTTTTATGCGGTTTGTTTTTAACTGAAAATCTTCGATTGATTTTTGATAAGGGATTAACGGTATCCGAGTATAAAACGGCAAAAATCCTTATGTTTCTTTTAACCGTTAATCTTTCTGTTTCTTTTCCAATGACCGTTTTTACCAATATAATAACTGCGAACGAAAAGTTTGTTTTTTTAAAAACATTATTGATTTTCAAAACAGTTTTCAGCCCGTTTTTAACAATTCCGTTGTTACTTAAAGGAATGGGTTCGGTCTCGATTGTGATTGTAACTTTGGTTGTGTCTGTTATGGTAGATGCCGCCTATTTGATTTACTGTTTGACAAAACTTCGTGTAAAATTCGTCTTTCGGCATTTTGAAAAAGGTTTGTTTAAGGATATTTTTGTGTTTACAAGTTTTTTGGCAATCAATATTGTGGTTGACCAAGTAAACCTCAATATTGATAAAGTATTGCTTGGCAGGTTTAAGGGAACGGAAATAGTTGCAATTTATTCCGTAGGTCAAACGCTCTATGTTTACTTTCAAATGTTTTCAACATCGGTTTCCTCGCTTTTCATACCGCGGGTACATAAGATAGTAAATGCATATTCAGGGCAGGAGCAGAAATATCGCCTAACCGAATTGTTTGTTAAGGTCGGTCGAATTCAATTTCTTATATTATCGCTCATTTGTACCGGAATAGTTTTTTTCGGAAAAAGTTTTATTGTAAATTACTGGGCGGGTTCGGGATATTCCGATGCCTATTATGTCCTGTTGCTTTTGGTTATTCCTTCTATGATAGCCCTTACTCAGAATATCGGAATTGAAATACAGCGTGCCGAGAACAATCATCGGTTCAGAAGTCTTGCCTATTTGATAATGGCATCCGTAAATTTCGGGATTTCAATCGTTCTCTGCCAAAAATACGGTGCGATAGGTTCCGCCGTGGGCACCGCTATAAGCCTTGTTTTGGCAAATGGAATTATAATGAATATTTTTTATCAAAAGAAATGCAATGTGGATGTTTTGGTATATTGGCGAAATATTCTGAAAATGTGTTTGGGACTTTTCATACCGGTTGTATTCGGTTGTATGATTCTTATCTTTGTGGATACAGCAAAGATTATTAATTTTGCCGTTTTTATTATTATTTACATATTTGTTTATTCATTCTCTATGTGGTTTTTGGCAATGACTCAAAACGAAAAACAATTGGTTATAGGTTTTGTGAAAAAATGCTTAGGCAGATAGGAAGAAAAATATATTGATATCAATAACCGAAAATAATGAGTGTTGCGGATGCGGCGCTTGCAATAATATCTGCCCGAGCGGATGTATAGATATGGTGCCGGACGACGAAGGCTTTTTATATCCTGATGTCGATTTTGAAAAGTGCATAGATTGCGGATTATGCGAAAAGGTTTGCCTTTACAAGCAGTTTGGCGATGACGATAAGAAAAAGCCCGATTGCTATGCAATGAAAGCGATGGATAATGAGTTAAGGGAAAATTCATCGAGCGGCGGTGTTTTTTCGCTGATTTCATATGATATTCTTCAATCCGGCGGATTTGTCTACGGTGTATCAATGGATGAAAACAACAAATCCTGCTCATTCTTAAAAGTCGGTAAATGCGAAGCCCTAAATCCTCTACGAGGCTCAAAGTATTTACAGGCAAATGCCGGCGAGGTCTATAAAATGGTTAAGTCAGACCTTGATAACGGCAATAAGGTTTTGTTTTCAGGGGTACCGTGTCAGATAATTGCGCTTAAATTGTTTCTTGGCAAGGAATACGATAATCTTTATTGCGTAGAGGTTATATGTCACGGTGTGCCTTCGCCGTTATTGTGGAAAAAATATATAGAATATATTGAGCGAAAGAACAAAACATCAGTGAGTGCCGTTAATTTCAGAAACAAAAATGGCGGATGGAAGAATTTTTCTTTGAAAATCGATGGAGTAGGTTTTACTCAAAGTAAAAATATTTCCAATGATCCTTATTTAGTTATGTTTTTGAGAAATTACAGCCTGCGTCCGTCTTGTTATAACTGCAAAGCAAAGATCGGGGATTCTTCGGCAGATTTGACAATAGCGGACTTTTGGGGAATAGAAAAGATTTTGCCTGATATGGATGACAATAGGGGTGTTTCCCTTGTTATGATAAACACCGAAAAGGGAAGATGTGTTTTTGAGAACATCAAAGCTCTGACCTTGTTTGCGCAAGTTCCCTATGATTTTGCGGTTTCAAATAATACTGCGTACCTGCGATCTTGCTCAATGCCGAAAGAACGGCAAGAATTTTTCAAAGATTTAAATAGTATGGATTTTGAGATGTTCTCAAAAAAGTATTCTCGTGTATCGGCATACAAAAAGATTAAAAGGTGGCTTTCCACCGTCAAAAAACAGTTGGGTTTATAGACGCTTTTAATAAAAAAAGAAAAGGTGACTAATATGAAAATGAATATGTTCCGATTGGCTGCTTTTGCTGTGGCTTTTATGATGATGTTGTCCTTGCTGACCGGTTGTAAATCAAACAAAGCTTCAAAAAGTGACACTGCAAAAAAATCCACCGAAAGCAAAGAAATAACCGATTCTGAGAATTCGGGTGAAGAAGTTTTTGACATCAAAACCGACTATTGCACATTAAAATACCCGGAAGAGTATAAAGACACGGTTAAAACCACCGTAATCAATACCGGTGTCTATGCCGTTTGTTTCACAACAACAGTGAACAATAACGAAGTCAAGATTTTCGATATAGTCTTCGGCGGAGAAGAGGGATATAAATTAGGCACCCTGAAAGACGGCAAAAAAAGCATTGATGTTTATGTTAAGGACTACTCGGCGGATTTCCCGAAAGATATTTCAGAGGAAGACAGCAATCGGCTTGATGTGATGGCTCAAAAGATAAATGTTATTATATCTAATCTTCAAAAGGACTATGATTTTGAAATTGCCGGATAATAATACGGCTTTGTAGGATTAAATGGCAAGGATTGAATTATAACGATAAAATCAATTTAGAACTTAACAACAAAACTATTCTCGTGACGGGGGCGGCGGGATTTATAGGGTCTAACCTCGTTTTGAGTCTTATTAAAAAATTTAAGGGTTTAACCGTCGCAGGACTCGATAATATGAACGACTACTATGATGTATCGCTTAAGGAATGCCGTCTTTAAACAATCGAAAGCGCCCTTAAAGAAAGCCCCGAGAACAAATGGGAATTTATAAAAGCCAAGGGCATTGAGGTTGTTGTTTACGAACCTACACTTAAATAGGATAACTTCTTTAACAGCCGTGTAGTTAATGATATTGATGTTTTCAAGAGTATGTGCGATGTGATTGTCGCCAACAGGTACAGTGAACAACTTTCGGATGTTCTTGATAAGGTTTATACCAGAGATTTGTATTTCAGAGATTAGTTTAAAATGTTCGGTCGCTTTCGGCGGTCGAACATTTTTTATGATTTCCACAATATATTGTATTTTATGTAAAAAAATATCATAAATATATTGAAAAAATCACCTATCGGTAGTATAATATATTAGATGTGAAGTTTTGCTCATTTGAGCATATACTTCCGAAAATTCAAAAAAGGTGTTTTTTTATGGACCCAAATAAGCGGTCTGAGTTTAAAAAGCAACTGAACCCTTTAAATGTTTGGGCAATTGCGTTCGGGTGTATTATCGGATGAGGTAGTTTTATAAATCCCCATAAAAAATTCTTCCGAATTCCGGTGTTGCCGGACCGATTTTAGGCAGAGAAAAACCATCAACGGTCAGGCTTCTGAATAAATTAAACACAACCCTGAAAGGAAAAGTGTTATGGAAATAAAAATTGAAGATTTGGTTTCATCGATTAAAAAGGACGGTATCGACGCCGCCAATGCCGAGGCGGAAAAAATCATTTCCGACGCAAAGGCAAAAGCGGAAAAGATATTGAACGACGCTAAGTCCGAACAAGAAAAAATCAAGCAACAAACGGCGGACGAAATCGAAGTTTTAAAGGAAAGCGCAAAGGTTTCCGCCATGCAGGCGGAAAGAGACGCGGTTTTGCTTTTCAAGGACGCGGTAAGGGCGGAATTTGAAAAACTTTTGGAGGCAGACATCCAAAAAACGCTTGACGCCGAAACATTATCGAAACTTATCGGCGCCTGCTTAAACGGTGATAATGCGGAAGACTATCAAGTTGAGATTTCAAGGGCGCAAGAGGGAATAAAGGGCGAACTTGCAAGCAAATTAAAAGATGGTCTTGAGATTAAGATTTCGCCGGAAATAAACGGTGGATTTCGTCTGAGCGCGAAGGACGGTTCGGGATATTTTGACTGTTCCGATGAAGCAATAGCCGAAATGCTGGCACCGTTTTTCTCGGAAATTGAATTCTGATTTATTGTTTTAAAACTTTGGCAGAACGGAGAAAAATATGGCTTCATATTACTATTTGATGTCAAGTTTACCGATGCTCAGAGCCGACGGGACAATGCCCATAACCTACGAAAAATTTTTAAGCTACTGCAAGGACTCTGTTTCAGGCGCAAACTATGAATTGCTTGAAAATTTAAGCGTTGATTCAAAAAAAGGTGCTCTTATAAGCGAGTGGGCTGAATTCTATTCGGCATTTAAGGAAGAACTTACCTATCAGCGCAACAAAAAGGCGGAAAAAAGCGCGCCACAGCCGACAGGTGTTGACATTGAGGTCAAAAAGACTATTTCGGCGGCGGTTAACGATGAGAATCCTCTTAATGCCGAAAACACGCTTTTGGCGCTTCAATTTGATAAACTTGACTCTTTAATCGGTATTCATTCTTTTGATGATTATGCTCTTTTCGGATACGCTATGAAACTTAAATTGCTTGAACGCAAAACGGCTTTTGACCAAAAGGCGGGCAAGGATGAGTTTACAAGACTCGTAAGGGGTCTTGAAGAGCAGATAAACAGAATAAACTGATACTCTCTTAAAATGATATAGGAGGCAAACAATGGGAAAGAATATTTCCGGCGTTGTAACCGGTGTTAACGGCAACCTCGTTTTTGTAAAGGTTGACGGTTCTATAAAGAAAAATGAAGTAGGGTATATACTTGTAGACGGCAAGAAACTTAAAGGCGAGATAATAAGAATAAACAACGGCGTTGCAAGTATGCAGATCTATGAAATGACCGAGGGAATAAAGGTAGGCGACAAAGCCGAGTTTACCAATGAACTTATGAGCGTTCGTTTGGGGCCGGGGCTCTTATCCCGTGTTTTTGACGGACTTCAAAATCCGCTTCCCGAACTTGCCGAAAAATGCGGATTTTTCCTCGAAAGGGGCGAGTATTTAAACCCGATACCCGATAAAGACTGGGAATTCACCCCCAAGGTAAAGGCAGGCGATACCGTTATGCCTGCCGACACATTAGGTACCGTTCCCGAAGGTCTTTTCGAGCATAGAATAATGGTACCTTTCGGGCTTAAGAATGTTCGCTGGACGGTTGAAAAAATTGCCGAAAAGGGAACATATAATGTTGAGGATACAATAGCGGTAATAAAGGATGACAAAGGCAACACAAAGGAACTTTCAATGGTATTCTCGTGGCCTATCAAGAAGGCCATCACCAATTACGAAAAACGCCTTCGTCCCGATGAACCGCTTATAACAAAAATCCGTTGTATTGATACTTTCCTGCCGGTCGCAAAGGGCGGAACATTCTGTGTCCCCGGTCCTTTCGGTGCCGGAAAGACCGTTTTGCAGCATATGGAAGCCAAAAATACCGATGTTGACATCGTTATCGTTGCGGCTTGCGGCGAGCGAGCAGGCGAGGTCGTTGAAATTCTTAAAGAATTCCCCGAGCTTACCGACCCGAGGACCGGGCGGTCGTTAATGGAGAGAACCATTATTATTTGTAACACATCTTCTATGCCGGTCGCTTCCCGTGAGGCTTCGGTTTACACGGCGATAACACTTGCGGAGTATTACAGGCAAATGGGACTTAATGTTCTTATGCTTGCCGATTCTACCTCCCGTTGGGCGCAGGCGATGCGCGAAATGAGCGGACGCCTCGAAGAAATCCCGGGAGAGGAAGCCTTCCCGGCATACCTTGAATCGGTTATCGCAAGTTTCTATGAACGCGCGGGAAAGGTTAGACTTCGTACGGGTGAAATTGCCTCGGTAACCATAGGAGGAACCGTTTCTCCTGCCGGAGGTAACTTCGAAGAGCCGGTAACACAGGCTACTCTTAAGGTTGTCGGCGCATTCCACGGACTTTCCCGTGAGCGCTCGGACGCGCGTAAATACCCCGCAATTCATCCGATTGATTCCTGGTCGAAATATAAAGGAATAGTCGATATGGAAAAGGTGGAGCACGCAAGAGAAATCCTTGTAAGAAGTATCGAAATAAACCAAATGATGATGGTCGTAGGCGAAGAAGGAACATCAAATGAAGACTATATCCTTTATCAGAAGGGTGAACTGTTAGACGCGGTTTATCTCCAACAAAATTCATTTGACCCGATTGATGCCTCCTGCGATACCGACAGGCAGAAGTATGTTTTCGGTCTTCTTTATACCATATTAACCGAGAATTATTCGTTCACTTCAAAACGCGAAATCAGACTTTTCTTTAACCAGTTAAGGCAGGAACTGCTCGATTGGCATACAACCGCGTTTGACACAAAGGAGTTTTACGACCAAGAGCAGGTCATTAAAGATTTTTACCTTAAAAAGGTTATAAAATAAAAGGGAGGTGCCGAAATGCAAAAGATTTATACTAAAATAGAATCAATTGTCGGCAATGTTGTCGTCGTTAAGGCGGATGGCGTCCGAAACGGCGACCTCGCCATGGTCGGAAACAGTTTTGCCAATGTCATAAAACTCGATAACGACCGTGTTTATTTGCAGGTTTTTTCGGGCACACAGGGCATCTCTACCACCGATCCGGTTAAATTTTTGGGTAAGCCGATGATGGTGTCTTATTCCGATAAACTTTTAGGCCGCGTATTTAACGGCGCCGGAATGCCCCGTGATAAGGGACCCGAACTTACCGATAATATGATAGTAATAGGCGGACCCTCCGCAAACCCGGCAAAAAGAATCGTACCAAAAAAGATGATACGAACCGGCATCCCGATGATAGATATGTTCAATACCCTTGTTGAGAGTCAGAAACTTCCGATTTTCTCGGTTTCGGGCGAGCCGTATAACGAACTGCTTGCAAGAATTGCCATGCAGGCGGAGGTTGATATAATCGTTTTAGGCGGAATGGGTCTTAAACACGATGACTATTTGTTCTTTAAGGACACTCTTGAAAAAAGCGGTGCTATGGGGCATACGGTTATGTTTATTCATACCGCCTCCGACCCGACGGTTGAATGCACCCTTGTCCCCGATATGTCGCTTGCGGTTGCCGAAAAGTTTGCCCTTGACGGCAAGAAGGTTTTGGTACTGCTTACCGATATGACAAACTATGCCGACGCCCAAAAGGAAACGGCAATCACCATGGAGCAGGTGCCCTCCAACCGAGGATATCCCGGCGACCTTTACAGTTGCCTTGCCTCCCGTTATGAAAAGGCGGTTGCCTTTGAAGGCTCCGGCTCGATAACCATTTTGAGTGTTACTACAATGCCGGGCGACGATGTTACCCATCCGGTGCCCGATAACACGGGATATATAACAGAGGGTCAGTATTACCTCAAAAACGGAAGAATTGAACCGTTCGGTTCGCTTTCCCGTCTTAAACAAAATGTCAATAAAGACACCCGCGACGACCATCGCGCCCTGATGGACGCTATGATTAAACTATACAGCTCGTACAACGAAAGTCTTGAAAAGAAATCAATGGGCTTTATGATGAGTGAATGGGACGAAAAACTGTTGAAATACGGCGAACTCTTTGAAAGCAAACTTATGGATTTGTCGGTCAATATTTCTCTTGAAGAGGCGCTTGATTTAGGCTGGGAGATTTTGGCAGAGTGCTTTGAACCGAACGAAACCGGGCTTAAAACAAACCTCATAAGCGAAAGATGGCCGAAAAAGGTTTAACGGACGGTGTAGATTATGGCATCAGTTAAACTGACAAAAAACGAACTGAAAAACCAAAAGGATAAGCTTAAAAGATTTGAGAGATACCTGCCGACGCTTGAACTTAAGAAACAGCAGCTTCAAACGGTTATGATGAAAATTACCGCCGATCTTGAAGAGAAACGCAAGGAACTCTCGGCTAAGGTAGACGGTCTTGACGGTTGGGTCGCGGTTTTTTCCGAGAACAAGCTTTTCAGTGCAGATAAAAAACTTGAAAACCTTGTGAAACCGGACAATGTTGTCTGTACGCAGGAGAATATTGCCGGCGTTACCGTCCCCGTTTACAAGGACCTGTCTTTTAAGGAAATCGTTTATGATATTTCCGATTATCCTTTATGGGTAGATGAAGCGATCTACCGTATGCGAGATATCGCGAAACTTAATATGTTAATAAGAACCCTTGAGGTTCAAAATGACCTTTTAGGCAAAGAATTGCGTCTTACCTCTCAGCGTGTAAACCTGTTTGAAAAGGTGAAGATACCCGAGGCGAAGGAGAATATCCGAAAAATCGGAATTTATATCGGAGACCAGCAAACAAGCGCCGTGGTAAGAGGAAAAATTGCCAAGAAAAAGCGGCAGGAGGCGAGCTCATGATAGAAAAAATGAATCTTGTCTATGTCGTATCGGTTGAATCAAAAAAGGACGAAATGCTTACCGCTTTAAGGGATTTGGGACTGTTGCATATAAGTGAAAAAAGCAGTCCCGATGAAAAAATCGCTTTAAGGTTTTCGTCGCTGCAAAAACTTTCCTCTCAGCTAAGTGATTATGCGACAAAAGAGGAACGGTGCGACACCGAGCTTTCCGACAGCGAATTTGAGGAACTTTTCGCCGAAACCGAAAAGGCGATAAAAAGAAAAGCCATCCTCGAAGAATCGCGTTCCGCGAAGCTTCTTCAAATTGAGAGAATAAAAAGTTGGGGAGATTTTTCACCCGGCGAAGTAATGAAACTTCAAAAAAGCGGTCTTGATTTTCATTTCTACCGTTTTGATAAGAAAACCCTTAAAACCGTTTCGGCTGATGAGAGTATTAAGTTTATACGGCTATCTCCGGTCGATAAAATGGAAACGGTTGCCGTTTTAGGCAGTTTGGGAAGTGAATATTCCGCTTCCGAGTTTATTCTTCCCGAAAAAGGGATATCCGAACTCAGGGAAGATGTCGCAATTTGTGAAAAGGAGATTTCGTATCTCGAAAAGACCCTGCACAAATCTGCGTGCCAGATTGAAAACTATAAGCGAAAAATCATCGCTTTGCAAAATGATGTTGAATTTTCATCTGTCAGCAACACTGCCAAAACCGACGGCGGACTTATTTGGCTTAAAGGTTATATCCCGATAAGCGAAACAGGGAAGTTTGTCGAATGTGCAGAACAAAACAAATGGGCGTATTCATTTAAGACGGTAGAGGAAGACGATGGATTTGTCCCGACGAAGGTGAAGTATAATAAACTCACCGCTCTTATGAAACCGGTTTTTGAAATTTTGGGAACAGTTCCCGGCTACCGCGAATACGATATTTCTTTTTGGTTTTTGGCGTTTTTTACCCTCTTTTTCGCAATGATTATCGGCGATGCGGGATACGGCGCTGTCTTCCTTCTCGGCACTGTCGCGTTTGTAATAAAATCGAAAAAGTTTACCAACGCCACCCTGCTTTTAACCGTACTTTCGGTGGCAACCGTCGTGTGGGGAGCAATAACAGGCACCTGGTTCGGGCTTGAAAGCGCGATGAAGGTACCGTTTCTTAAAGCTCTCGTGATACCGAAATTCGCAAACTATCCTCAGTATTTCGGTATTGAAACGACTACGGTTCAAAACACCGTTATGAAGTTCTGTTTCAGCATCGGCGTTATTCAGTTAGCCCTCGCCTGCATTATGAATATCAGGCGAAAAATTACCGATAGAAACTTGAGTTTTATGGCCGATATAGGCTGGCTTATTTCGATTTCGGCGCTTTACTTTATGGTGCTTTATTTAGTTATCGGCGAATCGACTAATCTTACGGTTGTCGCAATATGCGTCGGCGTCGGATTTTTGCTTGTAGCCCTTTTTGGCGGAATGTCGCCCGAAAAGACCTTTTTAAAGGGCTTGACCTCAGGGCTTGGCGATATGTTTACCGTATTCCTTAACACCATAAGCGCCTTCGGTAACGTTATGAGTTATATCCGCCTTTTTGCCGTAGGTATGGCGTCGGTGGCAATTGCCCAGAGTTTTAACAGTATGGCAAGCAATTTCGGCGGACCGCTTATAATAGTGGCGGCAGTTATAATGATTGTAGGGCACCTTATGAATATCGTAATGGGCTTTCTGTCGGTTGCGGTACACGGCATAAGGCTTAACCTGCTTGAATTCTCGGGGCAACTCGGTATGGAGTGGTCGGGAACGGCATATGAGCCATTTAAAAAATCGGAAAAATTAAAAAAATAATATATTTTAAGGAGTAAATTATTATGAGTATTGGATTTATCGGAATGGCGTGTGCTTTGGGACTTTCGGCTATCGGTTCCGCTTTCGGCGCCGGTTACGCGGCAATGTCGTCTGTAGGCGCATGGAAAAAGTGTTATGCAAGCGGAAGACCGGCATCCTTCCTTATGGTCGCCTTTTCGGGCGCGCCGCTTACCCAGACAATTTACGGCTTTTTGCTTATGAACTTTATTAAATCGGCATATAACGGCGGCGCTAACGCCACGCTTTGTATGGCTGTGGGAATTTTCGCCGGTATCGCGATAGGCCTTTCGGCTCTTTTCCAGGGTAAGGTTGCGGCTGCCGCCGCTGACGCGCTTGGCGAGACCGGAAAGGGAACGGCTAACTATTTTATCGTTATCGGTATCGTTGAGACCGTTGCCCTCTTTACCCTCGTTTTCAGCCTGCTTTTGTTGCAGTAATTTATTAACGAAATAATCGCAAAAAAAAGGATACCGGGCTACTTTCCAGCTCGGTATCCTTTTTTTGGTACAGTCATTATAGGAGAATAATATTATAAAGGATAATGATGTATTAAAGATCATATGGAGGGAAAGCGATGGGAAAGGTTTATGGTTACATACGTGTTTCAAGTTATGACCAAAACGAGGATAGGCAGATGATCGAGATGGAGAGGCTGGGTGTTCCGAGGGAATATATTTATATGGATAAGCAGTCGGGAAAAAGTTTTGATAGACCCGGATATAAACAACTCGTTAACCAACTAAAGTTGAATGACCTTTTATATGTGCAAAGTATCGACCGTCTCGGGAGAAATTATGAAGAAATACAAAACCAATGGAGAATTCTCACAAAAGAGATAGGAATAAATATTTGTGTGATAGATATGCCTTTGCTTGATACACGAAACGGAAAAGACCTTATGGGAACTTTTATAGCTGATTTGGTGCTGCAAATTCTCTCGTTTGTTGCACAAAATGAGCGCGAAAACATAAAAAAACGGCAAGCGGGCGGAATAGCCGCTGCCAAGGCAAGGGGAGTAAAATGCGGCAGACCGGAAGTGCCGATCCCCGAAAGATTTGAAAGTATTATCGAAAAATGGGAAAATAAAGATATAACGATTGATGAAGTTTTGCTTTATTGTAATATAAGTAAGGCAACATTTTATCGTAGGTTAAAGGATTTAAGAACAGTGAAAAAACGGTATAATAGTAATGAATAAGGCTCTCAAAAGGTGTACCTTTTGATATTGCATTATGTATATAACTTTTTACTGTTTTTTAAGTGTATTGCTGAATAAAACATATTAAAATATCGGGTTTTGAGAAAAAATGCAAAAAAACACTGTTTTTTTTAAAAAAATACTTGCTTTTTTATTTTTCCTATGATAAAATACAGTAGAATGAAATGGCTCTCAAAAGGTACACCTTTTGATATTGCCGTGTTTATTTGATTATTCGGGAATTATTAAATGGGAGTTGTAAGAATTGAACACGATCTTACTACCGAGAGGACATCCGGATTATTCAAAAAAAGCAATTGTAAAAAATCTAAGGAGGAAAATTATGAAAAAACATTTTTCTAAAATCTTTGCAATGCTTTTAGTTGTATCTATGGCTGTAACTCAGCTTATGATGCCTGTAAACGCAGTTGAACCTTGCGAGGAAGGAGCTCATAGTTGGAAGTTGGTTAATACAATAAGTCCTACTTGCAATTCTGAAGGATACGACGAATTTGTTTGCGAAATATGTGGAGAAGAAATGGAAGATAATTTCGTTTCCCCGACAGGTGAGCATGATTATGAAAATTTTGAAGGTAAGCCTGTCACCTGTACCGAAGACGGTTGGGATCCGTATGGCGTTTGTAAGAATTGCGGCTATAGCACTCAGGTCATAATACATAGCACAGGTCATAGTTACACTTATCAAGTTATAGCACCCACTTGTACTGATAATGGATGGACTATGGTAAAGTGCTCTAAGTGTGACTATCTTGACTACACAGACAAAAAAGATGCAACCGGTCATACTCCTAAAGCCGCTGTATATGAAAACTATGTTGACTCAACGTGTGAAGAGCTCGGCTCTGTTGATAAGGTTGTATATTGTGATTCATGTAATCTCGAATTATCCCGCAAACAGGAACCCATAGCCGCTAAGGGTCATGATTGGGTAGTAACCGATAGTATAGATGCTACTTGCACAGCTAACGGTTTTATAGATTACAAGTGCTCAAGGTGTGGAGATACAAAGCGTGAGATCCTTCTTTCAGAAGGTGCACACAAGTTTTATGAGGTTATAGCATCATCTCCTGCAACCTGTACCGAACCCGGAACAGAGACACTTAAATGTTCTCTTTGCGATTATACAATCGATAAAAAAGTTGCTGAGCCATTGGGTCATAATGTTGTTACCGATGAAGCAGTTGCAGTAACATGTGGTACTGATGGTCTTACCGAAGGTTCACATTGTGATCGTTGTGGCGAAGTTTTTGTAGCTCAGGAAGTTATTCCGAAACTCGGACATAACTGGGTAGCCGGCGAGCCGGTTGCTCCTACCTGTTCGGCAGAAGGGTATACAATATACACTTGTTCAAATTGCGCTCAGTTCTATAAAGGTGATATCGTGCCGATCGATCCTACTGCTCATAATAGAGTGGTTACAAAAGCCGGCGTTCCTGCTACTTGTGTATCGGAAGGCTATTCAAAAGAGATGACCTGTTCTATATGCGGAAAGGTTACAACAGCTTCTCACGTAATACCTAAAAATCCCGATGGACATAATTTTGTAGCTAATGTAGTTGCCCCTACTTGCACTGCAAATGGTTATACAGAATATACATGCTCACTTTGTAACGATCCCTCTGTATCTTATATAGACCCCAAATCTTATGTAGAATCTTATGGCGGTCATGATTTAGTCCATCACGATGCGAAGGATGCTACCTGCACCGAAATCGGTTGGGATGCATATGATACCTGCACAAGATGCGACTATACAACCTACAAAGAGATCGCCGCTATCGGTCATAATTATGTGCCTTTTGTAACCGATCCGACCTGTACCGAACAGGGCTATACAACGCATGTATGCTCAAAATGCGGTGATTCGTATGTTGATAGCTATGTGGATGCAACGGGTCATAATGATACCGAAACTCTGGGTATTGTTCAGCCGACTTGTACCGATAAAGGCTACACATATAAAAAATGCCTGACCTGCGGAGAGCAGTTTGAAACCGATTATGTTGATGAACTCGGACATGATATAGTTCATCATGATGCAAAGGAAGCTACCTGCACCGAAGACGGTTGGGACGCATATGACACCTGCACAAGATGCGATTATACTACTTATGTTGAGATCCCTGCTCTTGGTCACGATATAGTTCATCATGATGCAAAGGAAGCTACCTGCACAGAAGACGGCTATGATGCATATGACACCTGCGCAAGATGCGACTATGAAACCGAGCATGAAACTTATGCAGCTTCCGGTCATGATATAGTTCATCATGATGCAAAGGAAGCCACCTGCACCGAAGCCGGCTGGGATGAATATGAAACCTGCTCGAAATGTGATTATTCAACTTATGTTGAAATCTCCGCTCTCGGTCATGATATAGTTCATCATGACGCCAAGGAAGCTACCTGCACCGAAGACGGCTATGACGCATATGACACCTGCACAAGATGCGACTATGAAACCGAACATGCAACATATAAGTCATATAATGGCCATGATCCTGTTATCGATCCCGCAGTTGCCGCGACATATGATGAAACCGGTCTTACCGAGGGCTCACATTGCGCTCGCTGTGGCGAGATACTCGTAGCTCAGGAAGAAACCGATAGACTCCACGAAGATGTAACCTTTACATATGAGGCAACCGGTATCAACGGCAGCGAATATGCCGTAAATTCCGGCTATGTATACCTTAATGTATATATGAATGTTAACTCCGATATCGCGCGTATCAACGGTATCGATCTCGGAATTAAATATAGCGATAGTCTTTCACTTGTTTCGGCTGACGGTTGTGTTCTTGAGCAGGGAGAGTGCTCACCTGCAGTTTCTAATTTGACCCACGAAGCAGTTTTGACTCAAGACATGGCATTTGGCAAGTATAAGACATTTGTTAATGGTCAGTACCTTGTTTCTACCCTTACATTTAGGGTGGCAAAAGACTTCTATTATAATAATGCTGATTTTGAAATTGTTCTTGAGGATTGTAATATTGCCCGTGAATGTGCTAACGCTCTTGATGTCGACTACGGAACAGGCACACAGGTAAATATAAGAATGCTTGGTGACGCCGACGGAAATGGAAAAATCAACTCGACTGATACCATGATGCTTTCTCAGTGGTGTGCTGCTGCCGGTGAAGATGACTATGATACCGTTTTTGATATGAACAAAGACGGATATATTGATGGCGACGACTTAGCTCTCATGCGCGGTGCCGCTGCCAGAATTAATGACTATTTAGACCTTTGATCCGGAGGTAAAAAGAGATGCAACTTAAAAGATTCTTTTCGATTCTTTTGGCTGTTGCTCTGATAATCTCGGCGCTGACATTTACTGCAGGCGCCGAGACAAACGAAACTTTGAAGGTGGGAGTGGAGGTTATGACCGCCACTCCCGTTTCTTCTGAGCCCCTTATTATAAATCAGGGACAGGAAGTTTCGGTCAGAATCAGTATCAGTCAAAATCCAGGAATATCGGTTTTATGGTTTGTAACACGTTTTGATACGAACGCGTTGCAATTTGTGAGTTTGTCCAGTAATGAATTAATTAGCTCAAGCGAGTCGATTGTTCAAGAAATTGATAATGGTAGAATTAACTATTATATTAATTTGGGTGAAGGATTTTCAACTGCTGCAGGAGAATTGTTTAAAATTAACTTCACAACAAAAACCACCTTCTGCGGCGAAACTACGGTTTATTCCGAATTAAGACAAGGTCGTCCCGCAAACTGTGCTAAAGCTATTTCTAAAGATGAAAACATTTATATTCCTTTTGAGAGTGAAGCAGCTGAATTCTCAATTCATAATATCACTACAGAAGGCGTTGCAACAGAGTCCGCTTGTCTTGACGGCGGTTATACTACCTATCACTGTGATGCATGCGGACAAAATGTCATAGGTGATACCCTTAGCGCAAACGGACATTCCCCGATGGAGGAGCCCGTTATTGAAAACAAAGTTGACCCCGATTGCACAACCGATGGATCATATGATAGTGTTATCTATTGTTCGGTATGCAATGCCGAACTAAGCCGCAAAAATGAAACTATTCCCGCACTCGGACATGATTATGTGCCCGTTGTAACAAGTCCTACTTGTACCGAACAGGGATATACAACATATACCTGTTCTCGTTGCGAAGATAGTTTTGTTGATAATTATGTTATTGCATCAGGTCACGAGTGGGATGATTGGACCATTGCAATACCTCCTGAATGTACAGTGGAGGGGCTTGAAAAAAGGGTTTGTAAAAACGATCCTTCACATACTGAAACAAGGCCGGTCAATGCCCTCGGACATATTCCGTCAGAACCGGCACAGGAAAACAGCAGCGCCTCCACCTGTACAACACAAGGTTATTATGACGAAGTTGTATACTGTTCGGTTTGCGGCGCTGAGATCAGTAGAGAAAAGAAATATCTTAGTATAATTGGTCACGATATAGTTCATCATGATGCAAAGGAAGCTACCTGCACCGAATCCGGTTGGGACGCATATGACACCTGCACAAGATGCGATTATACTACTTATGTTGAGATCCCTGCTCTTGGTCATGATATAGTTCATCACGATGCAAAGGCACCTACCTGTCTTGACATCGGCTGGGATGCATACGATACTTGCACAAGATGTGATTATACATCATATAATGAACTCGATGCCCTTGGACACAATTACAGCGACGAGTGGGAATATGATAATTACCGTCATTGGAGAAGTTGCAGCGTATGCTCAGATAAGACCGACGACGGAAAGCACACCTATGTTGACGGAAAGTGCTCGGTATGTGGATACGGCGAAAGAATCAACTTCCCTGATGTTAATTATAAAGATTGGTATGGTCCTGCAGTTGATTATGCTGTAAACTCAGGTCTTATGAAAGGCTATGCTAACGGCAAGTTTGGAACATACGATGGAATTCAGAGACAAGACTTTATTGTTATACTTGCCCGTCTTTCAGGCGATGATATGAGTGCATATAAGGGACAGAATAGCTTTAATGATGTTCCGACAAGTGCTTATTATACAACAGCGCTTGCTTGGGCGAAGGATAAGAAGGTTTCAAACGGTTATAAGGACGGCAACTTCGGCGTAGGTGATAAGGTTACCCGTGAACAGATTGTTACTTTCCTCTATAACTATGCAAAGCTCAAAGGCTATGACACCACTGTTACCGATGAACAAAAAGATGCAATCAGCGCGCAGCATTCCGATTTTAATAGAATATCATCTTATGCGCAAACAGCTGCATATTGGGCATTATCGCGCGGCGTTATTTCAGGCAAAAATGTAGGAGGACAAAGACTCATCGATCCTAGGGCTAACGCAATGCGCTGTGAAGTAGCGGCGATATTTTATAACATAAGCCAAAAAAATGTTTTTTAAGAAGCGAATAAAAGACCTCGGTTTAACCGGGGTCTTTCGTCGTAATAAATAACCAATAATTATTGGTGTCGCATAATAGATGTCAGATGACTATCAATATTGCCTTATCGTTTAATATCATGTTTACATTTTTAGAAAACTGTGTTATAATAATTTTCATATTAAAAAAGGTGGAGAAAGCATTATGAATTTTTTTGAGGAACTTAAAAATTTTGATCCTGATGTAGCCGCTTCCTGCAAAAAGGAGCTTACAAGGCAACAGGGTAATATTGAACTTATTGCTTCCGAGAATATTGTATCAGAGGGCGTTTTATTGGCCGCCGGCGGAGTGCTTACTAATAAATACGCCGAGGGATATCCCGGCAAGCGTTATTACGGCGGTTGCGTTTATGTGGATGAGGTTGAGGAAATCGCAAGAGAACGCGCCAAAAAACTTTTCGGCGCCGAGCATGCCAATGTTCAGCCTCATAGCGGCGCAAACGCGAATTTAAGTGTATTTTTTGCGTTCTTAGAGCCCGGCGACACCGTTATGGGTATGAATCTACAGGAGGGCGGACATCTTTCCCACGGTTCACCCGTTAACATTTCGGGCAAATACTTTAATATCGTTCCTTACGGCGTTAACCCCGAAACCGAAATGATAGATTACGACGAGATGGAGAGAATAGCGCTTGAATGCAATCCGAAAATGATTGTTGTCGGAGCGAGCGCATATTCGAGGATTATTGATTTTGCGAGATGCCGTGAAATCGCCGATAAGGTTGGTGCGATTTTGATGGTGGATATGGCGCATATCGCGGGGCTTGTCGCCGCGGGCGTTCATCCTTCACCGGTGCCTTATGCCGATGTTGTTACCACCACGACCCACAAGACTTTACGCGGTCCGAGGGGCGGTATGATACTTTGCAAGGGAAAATACGCAAAGCAGATTGACAAGGCGATTTTCCCGGGGACCCAGGGCGGACCGCTTATGCATATAATCGCCGCAAAGGCTGTTGCGTTAGGTGAGGCGCTTACCGATGAATTTAAAGAATATCAAAAGCAAATCGTCAAGAATGCCGCCGTTCTTTGTGAAAAACTTAAGTCGCGCGGAATTGAAATTGTTTCGGGCGGCACTGATAACCATCTTATGCTTCTTAAACTCACAAACAAAAACATTACCGGCAAGGAGCTTGAAGCGCGTCTTGATGAGGTTCATATAACCGCTAACAAAAACACCATTCCCGGCGAGCCGTTAAGTCCGTTTGTAACAAGCGGTCTTCGTATCGGTACCCCTGCGGTTACATCAAGAGGCTTTAAGGAACCTGAAATGGAAAAAATAGGCGAATTTATCGCCGATATTATAGAGGATTTCGAGGGTAATAAGGAAAGAATAACAAAAGAGGTTGCCGAGCTTTGCGAGAAATTCCCGATATATAAATAAACCGTTGACAAAAAGGCATAAAAAAACTATAATAATTAAAACAAAACCTCGTCTTAATTGATGGGGTTTTGTTACTTGAATATTGACTCATTAGCCGACAGGAGGATTTTTATATGGAAGAAAAGATTTTGGAACTTATTGAGCAAAAAAAATTCAGCGAGCTTAAATCCATGCTTTCGGATATGAATCCTGCCGACCTCGCGCAGATTTTTGAGGAAATTGAAGAAAAGGACCTTCCTGTCGTTTTTCGTATATTGCCGAAAGAACTTGCCGCAGAAGTTTTCGTTGAAATGGATTCGGATATGCAGCAACTTCTTATCGAGGCGTTCAGTGATAAAGAACTTCGTGAAGTTATGGACGAGCTCTTTATGGACGATACCGTTGATATCATCGAAGAAATGCCGGCAACCGTTGCAAAGAGAATTTTAAAACAAACCGACGCCAATACAAGACGAATGATAAATCAGCTTCTTGCCTATCCTGATGACAGTGCAGGAAGCATTATGACCACCGAGTATATCGACCTTAAAAAAGATATGACGGTCGATATGGCTTTTGACAGGATAAGAAAAATCGGTTTTGACAGCGAAACGATTTACGCCTGCTTTGTAACAGACAGAAGCAGGCATCTTATCGGGATTGTCTCGGTAAAGGATTTGCTTCTTAATTCGAAGGATACCGTAATATCCGAAATAATGGATGAGAATGTTATTTCGGTTAACACATTAACGGACAAGGAAGAGGTCGCCAACGATTTTGAAAAATACGACCTTATATCCATGCCTGTTGTCGATATGGAAGGGCGCCTTGTAGGTATCGTAACGGTTGACGACGCCATCGATGTTATGAAGGAAGAGGTTACCGAGGATATCGAAAAGATGGCGGCCATTTTGCCGAGTGAGAGAAGTTATTTCAAAACCGGCGTTTTCGATACCTATAAAGCGAGAATTCCGTGGCTTTTATTCCTTATGATTTCGGCAACCTTTACCGGCGCCATAATCAGCAATTTTAACGATAAGCTCAAAGTCTTCGCAGGACTTATCGCCTTTATTCCGATGCTTATGGACACAGGCGGAAACAGCGGTTCACAGGCTTCGGTAACGGTTATAAGAAGTATATCGTTAGGCGATATCGAATTTTCAGATATTTTCAAGGTCTTATGGAAAGAAATAAGGGTCGCTTTCTTTTGCAGTATAACCCTTGCGGCAATAAGTTTCGGAAAACTTATTATAGTCGATTATTTCCTTATGGGAACGCTTAAACACGAGGCGCATCCGTATCTTGAAATGTTGGTTGTTTGCCTTACGCTTTTCTTTACGGTTATCGTTGCCAAGATAATCGGTTGCAGTCTGCCTATCATCGCCAAAAAGATAGGCTTTGACCCGGCGGTTATGGCAAGCCCTCTTATAACTACCATTGTCGACGCTATTTCGCTTATTATCTACTTCACAACCGCAACGGTCATATTAGGGAATATCGCATAAAATTAAACCCGAAGAGTTAAATGCTCTTCGGGCTTTGTTTATTCGCCGGCAAACGGATTTTCAAGAAGATTTCCGCCGAATTTTCTAATGTAATAATCAATATACTTAGGCGCGTTGTTTGTGATTATTTCCTCAAAAGTTTGACCGCTTTCTGCTAAAACATCCTTCGAGATTCCGAACATAAAATAGACAAAAGCAAGCCGCTCCTCGCTCAGATAGAACTCGATTATACTATTATCGTTTCTGCCCTCAATAAGAGAAACGACAAATCCTTCTATTTTATAAGAGCAGATGCTTTTTATCGGTTCGATTTTTCTTAGTTTCGGCATATTATTCTCCTTTATATATTCCTTTTTCGGTTATGATAAAGTCCATTTTACGGTCGAATTTTTCTATTGGGATACTGTTGCATTTTTGTAATTCAAAAGCGACCATACAGCAAACGGCGTTTTCACATTCCGGTAAAAATCTGTCATAGTATCCGCCGCCCATTCCGAGACGGTTAAGTTTTGTATCAAATGCAACTCCCGGGCAAATAATAAGGTTGATTTCGTCCTTGGGCACCTGTACCGACCGTTCGGGGTCGGGCTCTGTTATGCCGAAGGCGCCTTTGCGCCACTTTTTCGGGGAATATGCCTTCATTTCGGTTCTTGAAACACAAACGGGATAAACAAATCTCTTGCCCCCGGACTCTTTCAAAAGGGGAAGGGGAGCAAGGTCTGCTTCACTTCCTACGGCGTTGTAAATCATAACCGTTTTTGCGGTTTTATATATTTCGGCCGAGAGAAGTTTTTGTATTATCTCTTGCGACTTTTGCATAATTTCGTCTCTTGAAAGGCGATCCCGAAGGGCAATAAATTCTTTTCTTATCCTGTTCTTTTCTCTTTCCATAGCCTTAAAGTATACCTTCATGATTTTTAATAATTATATATTATAAACAGTCTTAAATCAATATAGTCCTTAAAAAAGCAAAAAAATACTTTACTTTTAATATGTTTGGTGATATAATACATTAAGTTACCGTATTCTGTGCTTTTGGCGACTGCCGTTTAACGGAGGACTCACGGCCTCTTGCTCGGAGTATGGCGGACGAATATTATAAAAGGAGTGAATGTGATGACAGCAGATGTAAAGAATCAGGTTATCAAGGACTATGCCATTCATGAAGGCGACACCGGCTCTCCGGAGGTTCAGATTGCCCTTCTTACCACACGCATAAATGAACTTAACGCTCATTTGGATGTTCATAAGAAGGACCATCATTCCCGTCGCGGTCTTCTTAAAATGGTAGGTCACAGAAGAAACCTTCTTGCATACCTTCAGAAGAACGATATCGAAAGATACCGTGCCATTGTTAAGAAGCTCGGACTTCGTAAATAATCGTATGTTTAAGCAAACCGGGGTTCCTCGGTTTGCTTTTACCTTGTTTTATTTACTGTTTTTCGTTACCATGCGGAGCTTTTTGTTGTTTAGCGGTAAATCGAGAACTTAAATCCGGTTTTGAGTTTTGGATTTATTGCTAACCGAAAATCTCCGCAAAGAATATAAAAAGGAGATTTTCATTATGTTTGAAAACTACAAGGTTTATGAAACCGAAATTGCCGGCAGACCGTTTAAACTCGAAACCGGCAAAATGGCAGGACTTGCAAATGCCGCTTTTTTAGCCTCCTACGGTGAAACAAGCGTGCTTTGCACCGTTACTGCTTCCGACAAGCCGAGAGAGGGCATTGACTTTTTCCCGCTTTCGGTCGACTATGAGGAAAAGATGTATGCCGTTGGCCGTTTCCCCGGTTCTTTCCACAGAAGAGAGGGTAAAGCAAGCGAAAAGGCTGTCCTTGCCTCCCGTTGTATCGATCGTCCTATCCGTCCGCTTTTCCCGAAGGATATGCGTAACGATTGCTCGGTTGTCGCAACCGTTATGTCGGTCGACCCCGACTGTTCGCCCGAAATAACCGCCGCTATCGGTGTTTCCGCCGCTATTGCGGTATCGGACATCCCGTGGGACGGTCCTATCGCCTCAACAAGCGTCGGTCTTGTAAACGGTGAAATAGTTATCAATCCGACACTTGAACAGAGGGCGGTTACCGATTTAACCCTTACCGTTTCATCTACCGCCGATTTGGTTGCCATGATAGAGGCAGGCGGTAATGAAATTCCCGACGACCTTATGTTTGATTGCATTATGGCAGGTCATGAGGTAAACAAGGAAATAGTTAAATTTATTAACGGAATTGTTGCAGAAATAGGCAAAGAGAAATTCACCTTTGAATCAAGCAATCCCGACCCCGAAATTATGGCGGAGATTGAGGAATTTTGCATTGAGGATGTAAAGAAAGCCCTCGATACCGATGATAAAAATGTTCGCGACGCCGCGCTTCGCCCGATTTACGACGCCGTTCACGAAAAATTTGACGAGCGCTTTGAAGGCAATGAAGGCAAACTTGACGAGATTATGTATCTTGTTCAGAAGCATGTTGTTCGTTCCTGGCTTAAGGATGAGCATAAGCGTGTTGACGGCAGAGGCATTGACGAAATCCGTCCGCTTGACGCTCAAATCGACCTTTTGCCGAGAACTCACGGTTCGGGAATGTTCACTCGTGGACAAACACAGGTTCTTTCGGTTGCTACGCTTGCTCCTGTAAGCGAGGCTCAGAAACTTGACGGACTTGACGAAGAAGTCCAGAAAAGATACATTCACCACTACAATTTCCCGTCCTATTCGGTAGGCGAAACAAAGCCTTCAAGAGGACCCGGAAGAAGAGAAATCGGACACGGCGCCTTGGCTGAACGCGCACTTATTCCTGTTATTCCGTCGGTGGACGAGTTCCCGTATGCCATCCGCGTAGTTTCCGAAGTTTTATCTTCAAATGGTTCTACTTCGCAGGGTTCAATCTGCGGTTCAACCCTCGCTCTTATGGCTGCCGGTGTTCCGATAAAGGCACCCGTTGCAGGTATTTCCTGCGGTCTTATAACCGGCGACGAGGGCGTTTACGGCGACTTTATGACCATGGTTGATATTCAAGGTCTTGAAGATTTCTACGGTGATATGGACTTTAAGGTTGCCGGTACTCATAAGGGTATTACCGCCATTCAGATGGACTTAAAGGTTCACGGTCTTACTCCCGAAATTATCAAAGAGGCTTTTGCAAAAACACATAAGGCAAGAGATTATATTCTTGACGAGGTTATGCTTAAATGTATTGCCGAGCCCCGTAAGGAACTTTCAAAATATGCTCCTAAAATGCTTACAACCGCTATTTCACCCGATAAAATTGGCGATGTTATCGGTAAGCAGGGCAAGGTTATCCAGTCTATTCAAGAGCAGTGCGACTGCACCATCACCATTGAGGAAGACGGTAGAGTTTATGTTTCGGGCCTTGATGTTGAAAAAGCGAAGCAGGCAATTTCTATTATTGAACTTATTGCAAACGACCC
>DEWC01000021.1:0-8022 GCA_002363095.1 Ruminococcaceae bacterium UBA3220
GCCACACCATAACAACAGGTTTATCTACAGACTGCGCCGTACGGGTTTTCCGTACGGCAAATATTTTATATGCAAAAAACATGTTTCCCTATGGTCGTTATAATCTTGCGCGAGCGAATCCATTTGTTGGTCGCGGTTTTGGGATTGTAATAATATATTGCACCTCCGCTCGGGTCAAGTCCGTTCAAAGCGTCGCGAGCGGCTTTATAAGCGCTTTCCGCAACCGGTTGATAGAATTGTCCGTCGGCAATGCAGGAGAACGCACCTTTTTGATAGATTATACTCGAAATGGTATCGGGAAATGAAGGGTGTTCGACGCGGTTCAGCACCACAGCCCCGACGGCTACCTGACCTAAGTAACTTTCGCCTCTTGCTTCGGCGGAGATGAGCCTTGCCAAAAGCTGATAATCGGATGAACTTGCGCTTCCCGAACTTGTTGTTATTCCAAGGGCGGCAAGGGTGTTCTTTCCGGCTATTCCGTCGGCTGTAAGCCCCCTGCTTTTTTGGAACCTAATAACGGCATTTTTGGTTTGTGTTCCGTAGATTCCGTCAATTTTCCCCGTGTAGTATCCTTTTTCTTTTAAAACCGTTTGTATCTTTCGAACTTCCGTACCTTGTGAACCCATTTTAGAGAGCGCAAAAACGGTTATTGAAAAGGCGAGCGCAAAAATCAAAAAGCAGGCAACAATTCTTACGATTTTATTCATACACATTTCTCTCCTTCGTGTGCTGAGATTATTATTGCCGTTATTATCCGATATATTCATAAAATCCGCCCGTGATTTGTGCTCTTTCATTACGCCCTTATTTATTTCTTTCTTGAAAAAAGCAATAATATGTGTATAATATACTATGTGTAGAAATATCCGTTTCCCGACAGAGGCGTTTGTAATGACCGAAAAAATTGAAACAATAAAAGAAAAACTGCAACCCGATGAAGCGGTTTTGATAACCGATTTTGCCGATAGGTTTTACTTAACCGGCTTTAATTCAAGCGACGGTTTCGTCTTTATTACAAAAGATAATGCCTGTCTGCTTGTGGATTTTCGGTACTTTGAAATGGCAAAAACGGCGGTTTCCCATTTAGAGGTCATATTGCTTAAAAATACTTTTGAACAGTTAAACCGTCTTATTTCCGATAATAATGTCAAAACTGTATATACCGGGTGCGATAAAATCACCCTTTCAAAGTTTTTGCTTTATAAGGACAAGTTATCGGCAACACTTTCGGACGATAATAAATTCGGAATGCTTTTAAAGACGCTCAGAAGCGTTAAAAACGACAGTGAGATTTTAAGTATTAAAAGAGCGCAGAAAATAACCGATGAAACGTTTGAATATATTCTCGGAAAAATAGGGGTTGGCAAAACCGAACGGGAAATTGCCCTTGAAATGGAGTTTTTTCTCAGGGAAAAAGGGAGCGAGGGCGTTTCATTTGACTTTATCGTCGTAAGCGGAAGAAATTCCTCCTTGCCGCACGGCGTGCCGACCGATAAGAAAATCGAAAAAGGCGATTTTGTTACAATGGATTTCGGCGCCGTAGTAAACGGTTACAGAAGCGATATGACAAGAACCGTTTGTGTGGGCGCCGCCTCTAATGAACAAAGAGAGGTGTACGAGGCGGTTTTAAACGCACAGAAACTTGCGTTTGAACAAATAAAGCCCGGCGTTAAATGCCTTGATGTTGACCGTGCCGCACGGGATTATATTGACAAATCGTATTCGGGGTGTTTCGGTCACGGACTCGGGCATAGTGTCGGTCTCGAAATCCACGAGGATCCCGCCTTCAATACCCGTTGCGATACCGAACTTAAACCGGGTATGGTTTTAACGGTTGAGCCGGGTATCTATATTGCCGGTAAATTCGGAGTCCGCATCGAGGATATGATCGTCGTTACCGAAAACGGATATGATAATATTACGAAAAGCCCGAAAGGACTTATAGAACTTTAAAGGTAAAAATATTTAAAAGGTGATTTAATTGTTGATACGGTTGCTGAGCGGCAATATGGATTTTACAACGCTTATAATGTATATACTGGCTTCGCTTATAGTCATATTCTTCGTGCTTCCCGTTCACGAGTTTGCCCACGGTTTTACGGCGGTGCAACTTGGTGATAAAACGCCGAAGTATCAGGGGAGGCTGACTTTAAACCCCCTTGCTCATATCGACTATTTCGGAGCCTTGGCAATTCTGCTCTTCGGCTTCGGATGGGCAAAACCGGTTCAGGTTAATATGAGAAACTTTAAAAATCCGAAGGTTGGAATGGCGATAACCGCTTTTGCGGGACCTTTATCAAACATAATATTTGCTTTTTTGACTCTCTGCCTATTCAAAGGGCTTTTTCTGCTGGGCGTCCAATCGGCTATGTATCACGGATATGTAAATGTGCTTCTTTCGTATCTTATAACGATAAATATTTATCTCGCCGTATTCAATCTTCTGCCTGTTCCGCCTCTTGACGGTTCGCGGCTTTTAAGCGCGTTTCTGCCTGACAGGATATACTATAAAATAATGCAATACGAACAGTTTATAATCTGGGGTATATTTATTCTTTTATGGGTCGGCGTTTTGGATGTGCCTATGAATTTTTTAAGATACTATATTATGACGGGACTTGACTTTGTAACAAGGCTTATTTTCGGCATATAATTATAAACATTTCTTTTTTAAGGGAGGGTTGGCATGCAAACGGAATTATCCTATAAAATCGAAAATTTTGAGGGTCCGCTTGACCTTTTGTTGCAACTTATCGCAAAAAATAAAGTTAATATTATCGAAGTCAACCTTTCTGAACTTATCGACCAGTATTTAGAACAGATTGAGTATTTTAAGCAGGAAGAAATGGATATATCAAGCGAGTTTATAACAATGGCTTCGCGCCTTATCTATATAAAAACGGCATCGCTGCTTCCTAAGCATGAAGAGGCTCAGAAACTTGCCGACGAATTAAAGGGCGAACTTATCGAATATCAGATTTGCCGTCAAATCGCGCTTGAACTTTCTAAAATGACGGTGGGATTTGACAGGTTTGCGAAGGAACCTGAGGAATATGAATTCGATAAGACCTATGAACTTAACCATGAACCGCAGGTGCTTGTTGACGCCTATATTTCGGCGGTAGGACGGGGAAAAAGGCGCCTGCCTCCGAGTACGGCTCCTTTTACCAAAATCGTTGCAAGAAAGATTTATGCCGTTTCCTCTAAAATCGTATTTGTTATGCGAAATCTTTTGTCGGGCGGAAAGAAAAAACTTTCTTCACTCTACGGCGGCGCGAAAAGCCGAAGCGAACTTGTGGCGACCTTTTTGGCGGTTTTGGAACTATGTAAGGCAAATCGAGTAAAACTTACGGGAGATTCTCCTGACAAGGCTGAAATTCAACTTATAAAGGGGCATAAGAAATGAACAGAGAACAAAAAATTTCCGCGCTTTTTTCGGTGCTTTTTGCCTGTGGAGAGCCTATAAGCATAGAACGGCTTTGCGAAGTTTTTGATGAAAAACCCGAGGGCGTGGAAACGATAGTGAACGGTCTTAAAAAAAGACTTGAGGAACAACAACTCGGCGTTATGCTCCTGACCCTTGAAAACACCTATCAACTTGCAACAGATGAGAATTATGCCGAATATATCAAAAAGGCGCTTGATTTAAGACGAAGAACACCGTTGTCTCCGGCGGCGTTTGAGGTATTATCGGTCGTTGCCTATAATCAGCCGGTAACGAAATCGTTTGTTGAGCAGGTGAGGGGTGTCGACTGTTCGGGGGTTATGACCACCCTCATTGAGAAGGGGCTTATTGAAGAGCGAGGGCGTCTTGAACTGCCGGGAAGACCGCTTTTGTACGGTACCACGAAAAACTTTCTTCGCACCTTCGGAATAAGCGATTTATCGGAACTTCCAAAGCTTCCGAACGAGGACCATACCGTTAATGATGTGGGCGAACAGTTAAGTATAGAGGGCACCGAAAAACTCGGAGAAGAAGAATGACGGCGCTTTATATTATTCTGGGAATTGCGGCTTTTTTCTTTTTGCTGCTTATAATTCCCGTCAAGGCAAAGCTTGATTATACCGGCGGCGTTTTTTCTGCGGTCGTTTATTACGGTTTTATAAAGGTTTTTGATTCAAAAAAACCCAAAAAAGAAAAACCGAAAAAGGAAAAGCCCGAAACCGATGAAAAAGCGGCGAAAAGGGAAGATACTAAGGAACCTTCAAAAATCTCAAGGTTATTTGCCCATAAAAAGGCAAAGCTCGGTTTTACGGGTGCAGTTAAATTTTTCCTTGATGTTTTAAAAGAAGTTTTGCAAAAACTTGTATGGGCGATAAAAAAAATCAAGTTCGACAGGTTTATGCTTAATATCGTTGTCGCATCTGAAGACGCGGCGACAACAGCGATAAACTACGGGTGTTTTTGCACTGCGGTTTACCCGTTACTGTCATTTTTATGCTCAAACACCAATCTTGAATTGAAAGAGGTCAACATTTCGGCGGACTATGAAAAAACCGCCGTTGATTTAGACCTTTGTGTGCGACTGAAAACAAGACTTATATATTTTCTTGTTTTGGCAATAAAACTTTTAAACACTTACAGAAAACTGATAAAGGAAGTAGACGACGATGAGTGATGATAAAATCAAAAGTTTAATTGACACGACAATAGGTAATCTTCGCACCGTTGTTGATGCCGATACAATTATCGGCAGTCCGCTGACGGTGGAGGGAATAACCCTTATTCCTGTGTCAAAGGTGTCCTTCGGTATGGCTACCGGCGGAAGCGATTTTCCGAGCAAAACCAATGCTCAGATTTTCGGTGGCGGCGGAGGCGCGGGCGTTTCGATTGTTCCTGTTGCTTTCATCGCCATAAGCGACGGAAATGTTAAGATGTTACCGATATACAACGAACTTTCTTCCTTTGAAAAGGCGATAAATACCGCGCCTGAACTTCTTGATAAGGTGAAGGGCCTTTTTAAAAAAGACAAAAACCGTAAACCCGAGTAATAATAATCTTTGAGTTTTTCATAAACTTCTAAAAACGGGGGAGTTTTATGAAAAAACTATTGATCGTCGCCGTTATCATATCCGCCTTTTTCATATCGTTTACGGTTAAAGGCGAATATGTTTCGGCAAAATCCGCTATTCTGATTTGCGCTGATACCGGAGAGGTCTTGTATTCCCGTAATCAGGATATGCGACTTCCTATGGCAAGCACCACAAAAATTATGACCGCCCTGCTTGTATGCGAAAACGGCGAACTTGATAAAAAGGTTACGGTAACTAAGGAAATGATAACGGTTGAGGGAACATCTATGGGGCTGTCGGCAGGAGATGTTCTGACCCGTCGTGATTTACTTTACGGAATGATGCTTGTTTCGGGCAATGACGCCGCGAACGCGCTTGCCGTTTCGGTTGGCGGTTCCTATGATAAATTCGTTGACCTTATGAATGAAAAGGCTGTTTCGCTCGGGCTTCACAACACACGGTTTGCAACACCCTCCGGGCTTGACGGCGAGGCTCATTATACCTCTTCGCGTGACTTGGCGATTATTACAAAAACCGCTTTCGAATACGATGAATTCTTAAAGGTTGTATCGACCCGGAGTATCATTTTGTCATACGGCAATCCGTCTTGCAAAAGACAACTTATCAATCATAACCGCCTTTTGAAAATGTACAGTGATGTTATCGGTGTCAAAACGGGATATACAAAAAAAGCGGGGCGGTGCCTTGTTTCCGCCGCCGAGAAGGACGGTATGAGGGTTATCGCCGTAACACTCAATGACGGCAACGATTGGGATGACCACCGAAAACTCCTCGATTTGGGACTTTCCAAACTCAAGAGTCAAAGCCTTTCGGGGTATAGCATAAACATTCCCGTTGTCGGCAATAATGCCCGTTTGGTGGTCGATATACCCGAAAAAAGTGTCGGCGTTTCAAAGGATAAAACCGTTTATGAAAGAATATTTGTTCCTGCCTTTTTGTACGGGCCTGTAAAAAAAGGCGAGGAAATAGGTTTTTTTGAGGTAAGTGTTGAAAACGACACATTTATTAAAGAGAAAATAATATCCGAAGTTGATATAGGAAAAAAAGAAAACCCGATTAGATTGTTTTGGCTCTGCTTTTCGGCGATTTTAAGGAGTTTTAATGAAGGATAATAAAGAAAGACTGCAAAAGTTTTTATCGTCTTGCGGTGTAGCGTCAAGAAGAAAATCCGAAGACCTTATACTTGAAGGCAAGGTAAAAATTAACGGACGCGTAGCATCGCTCGGCGATAAGGTTGACCCCAAAAGGGACAAGGTAACGGTAAGAAACAAAAGAATAATTCCGGTAACTCAAAAGGTATATATAATGTTACATAAGCCGCGCGGATTTGTTACTACCATGTCGGATGAATTTGAGCGAAAATGTGTAAGCGACCTTGTTAAAGATGTAGGTGTAAAGGTCTATCCGATAGGAAGGCTCGATAAGAATTCCGAGGGGCTCTTACTAATGACTAATGACGGTGAACTCTCCAATAAACTTACCCATCCGTCAAGTCATGTTACAAAAACATACCGGGTTACGGTTGCGGGCGAGGTTGCCGACGAAAAAATCGAAAAGTTATCAAACGGTTCAATAAGCCTGGATGAAAAAAAGGTTTTGCCGTGCGATGTCTTTGTTATGGAACGAAAAAATGACAGAACGGTTTTAGGGTTTATAATAACCGAAGGCAGGAACAGACAGATACGCCGTATGTGCGAAGCGACGGGACTTGAGGTTTTGCGCCTTAAAAGGACCGAAATAGCCGGTGTAAAACTCGGTATGCTGCCGCAGGGGTCATGGCGACCGCTAAATGAGAGAGAACTTGTACGGCTCGGAGCCGTTTCAACAACGGGGGCGAAGAAATGATAACGGTTATGCCCGAAAGGGATAAAGAAAAGGTAAAAACCGTTTTTGCCGAAAACGGTTTTGAATATAACGATAATTCAGGGGTTGTTACCGCGAGGTGCGGCGACGAGGTTTTAGGCTTTTGTATTTATTATCTTGACGACAGTAAAATGGAAATTTTAAAGATTCTTCCTACCGACGACCTTTTAACGGCTGACGGAATTCTAAGAAGCACCATTCATGTTGCTTGCGAAAGATTTGTTATGGATATACGCTATGCAAAAGACCTCGACAGCGATATTTTCAAGCGCCTCGATTTCATAAAAAACGAGGAGGAAAGAACGCTTAATGCGGACAAGCTTTTCGGCGGTTGTCATTGTCAAGGTTAGGAATTAAAACACGATGAAAACATATTTTTGTTATTTTTTATAAAAAAGCCTTGCAAAACTATTGGTTTTGTGATATCATATTTGTTACTTGAAAGATGAAATCAGACTTTTTGGAGGTTTATAATATGGCTTTAAAAATAGTTGTGGGAGTTATCGTTATCATACTTTCCATTATGATTATAGCGATTGTTTTGTTGCAGCAGGGGCACAGAGCAGGTATCAGCGGTGCCATTTCGGGCGGTGCCGATACATTCCTTTCGAAGAATAAGGCTCGTACGGCGGACGCTCTTCTTGCAAATATAACAAAGTATGTTGCGATTCTTTTCTTTGTTATCGCCATCATTGCGAATTATCTTGCTTTAAGAGGAAAATAATTTATACTATTTGCCCCAAACGGTCGTTTGTTTGCCGTTTGGGGTTTTTTTATCTTTTGTTTTTTATTTTTCTTGAAAACAGAGCGTGTGGGTAGTATAATATATTATGTATTTTTATTATAACTTTTTACAGAACGGGAGAACAGTCTTATGGTAAAGGCAGTAGTAGGCGCAAACTGGGGCGATGAAGGTAAAGGCAAAATTACCGATATGCTCGCGGGAGATGCCGATATAGTAGTAAGATTTCAAGGCGGTGCCAATGCAGGTCATACAATTAAGAACAAATACGGAAAATTTGCGTTACACACCTTGCCGTCAGGCGCATTTAACGAGGGTGTTGTAAACTGTATCGGTAACGGCGTTGCACTTGATATCGATAAACTGTTTAATGAGTATAACGA
>DEWC01000021.1:8186-9030 GCA_002363095.1 Ruminococcaceae bacterium UBA3220
AGTTTCGGCTCTACAAAATCGGGAATAGCGCCGTTTTATTCGGATAAATACGCGAAAATCGGATTTCAGGTCTGTGAACTGTTTGACCAAGAGGCGTTAAAGGAAAAACTTAACCGCGTTTTGGAGGTTAAGAACATTCTTATAAAAAATCTTTACGGCAAAGAGCCCATAAACGCCGACGAGTTATTTGAAAAACTTATGGACTGGAAGAAAAAGGTTGCTCCTTTTGTAGGGGATGTAAGAAAATTCCTTTATGATGCAGAAAAGCAGGGAAAAACAATCCTTCTTGAGGGACAACTCGGTACACTTAAGGACACCGACCACGGTATCTATCCGATGGTAACATCATCTAATACCATAGCAGGTTACGGAGCGGTAGGCGCGGGACTTCCGCCATATTCAATCAAGGAAATCTATACTGTTATAAAGGCATATTCTTCGGCAGTAGGCGCAGGAGCGTTTGTAAGCGAGATATTCGGAGAAGAAGCAAAGCAAATGCGCGACCACGGCGGAGACGGCGGCGAATACGGCGCCACCACCGGAAGACCCCGCAGAATGGGTTGGTTTGATTGCGTTGCGACGCGCTACGGTTGCGAAGTTCAGGGAACAACGCACGGAGTTTTAACGGTTGTTGACGCGCTCGGTTATTTAGATGAGATTAAGGTTTGCGTTGGATACGAGGTCGACGGCGAAGTTATAACCGACTTCCCGGTAACAAGCAAGCTTGAAAAGGCAAAGCCGATTCTTAAAACACTTCCCGGTTGGAAATGCGACATTTCCGGCATAAAAGAGTATAAGGACCTCCCTGAAAACTGCCGTAATTATATTGAATTTATTGAAAAAG
>DEWC01000082.1 GCA_002363095.1 Ruminococcaceae bacterium UBA3220
TTTTTCCGGCGACAGGTGCGGCGGAAAAACTCCTTATAGGCGAAAACCGCCTATAAGAGCGGTTTTCAAGGGTGCGTGGGTGGTATTGGCGGGAGTAGAGTGCAGTCAGAAAATCCCTGATTTTCTGCGAACGGCATTCCCGTCCAAGAGCTTGTCGACTTTTTCGACAAGCTCAGAAAACCGCAGTCTTAAAAAGACTGCGGTTTTCTGTGTATGGGGATGAATATGGTTGCGGCGGCAAAAGGGGAAACCGCCGTATATAAAACCGAATGCCCTCAGGGGACAAAAGAGCAAATCGGATTTATGTGTTTTTGTGCGCCTGCCTGTGTGCGCGCGCCCGGCTTTGACTTTGGGATTTTAACGGTATATTCGATACAGTCTTCTTTTTCGACTGCGCTTGAATACGCCTCGATGCCCGAGTTTTTAAGCGTACTTATCAGTTTCAAAAGACTGTTGGAAAATATCCTCACATCGCAGGAAACGCTTTTTCTTAAAGGCGCCGTTTCCTTTTGCGCCTCGGGCTTTTCAAAAAGGCTCGGAAAAACATAGTCTTTAACAGCCTCTTTTGCCTTTTCGGGGCTAAGCGACAGAGAAGTTATCCTGTTTATAAAATCAATCTGTTTTTCCTGAGGTACAAGCGATACGGTCAGGGCGTAACTTTCGTCAAGTCCCGAAAGTTTTTGTCTTACCTCGCCTGAAAGGTTTAACAGATTTATTCGGTTAAGAAGTGCGCTTATCGGAATTCCGGTTTTTTCGGCGATTGTTTCATATTCAATTCCGAAACGAATCGATATTCTTTTAAACTCCTCGGCCTGCTCAAAGTAATCGGGAGATTTTCGGTTGAGATTTTCTGCCGTTGCCATAAGCGAGGCGGTTAATTCGTCGGCAGAAACAAGAACGCAAGGCACCCGTCTTAAACCTACGGTAATTGCCGCTTTAAGGCGTTTATGTCCGCAAACGAGTTCATATCTTTTGAAATCGTTTTTTCTTACGACCAGCGGTTCGATTATTCCGTGAGCGGCAATACTGTCAGCGAGCGGTTTAAGCGCGTTTATATCAAAGGAAGTTTTTGCGGAAAACAAAGGCAACATAATCCTTTGCGGTTTAAGGAGCAATAATTTTTTGTCGTAAAAATTTGACATCCTAATCAACTTCCCTTGACTTTCTGTAAACATTATCGCGTATTTGAACCGAAAAGTAAAGAAAAACAGTTCGACAAATTGCCTCACAAAAAACGAAAAAACGCCTTTTTAAAGGGCGTTTTTTGTTATCTTCCCGGCGTTTCGGGGATATTTTGTCGGAGTTTGCGAAATCTTTTTTGAGATAATGAAGGTTCTTTGTTCTCCCTGCCTTAGGTTTTCGCATATAATTTTCGGTTTTTCACACCCGAGGGTTTTATATGCGTTTTGCGCGAGGCTTGCCTCTTCTTGCCCGGAGGAGCCTTTCATAGCAACAAACAAACCGCCTTTTTTTACAAACGGGATACAGTATTCACAAAGAACGGGGAGGTTTGCCACTGCCCGAGCGCAGGCGATATCGAATTTTTCACGCATACGCGGGTCTTTTCCGCCGTCCTCGGCGCGCGAGTGTACGGTGTCGGCTTCAAGCCCGAGCGCTTTTAAAACCTCATTTAAAAATGTAAGGCGCTTTGCCAAACTGTCAAGCAGGGTGAGTTTTATATCGGGTCGGGCAATTTTCAGCACTACTCCGGGAAAACCGGCTCCGGTGCCGACATCTATTATTTCGGCACCTTGAGCGACCTTAATCTTTTTAAAGAACAAAAGACAATCGTAAAAATGCTTATATAAAACCTCGTCAGGCTCGGTTATCGCCGTTAGATTCATTCTTTCGTTCCACTCGCAAAGCAGGTTTCCGTAAAGATTAAGGCGGCCTATCGCGGTTTCATCGAGAGCCTGCCCGAAATTCGCACAAAGCGGTAAAATTTTTTCAATTTTAAAATCAGTCATCTCAGTATCCCTTTTCTATTATTCCGCCGCCTACGACCGTATCGCCGTCATAAAAAACCGCGGATTGACCGGGCGCCGGAGCTCTTTGGGGCGTTTTGAATTCAATTATTGCCCGATTTTCGGAAACGGGGTGCAAAATCGCGGGCTGTTCGCCGTGGCGGTAGCGGATTTTCGCCGATATCCGAATATCGCCCGAAAGGTCATCAAACGGAATAAAGTTTAAATCTTTGACAAGCACATTTTTGTAAAAAAGGTTTTCCTCGTCGCCTAATACCACCGTGTTGGTGCCTATGTCCTTTGAAATAACAAACTGCGGCTTTCCGAAGGCAACGCCGAGACCTTTTCGCTGCCCGACGGTATAGTGGATTTGACCTTTATGTTTGCCGAGCGGCTTGCCGTCTGTGCCGATGTAATCGCCGGGAGCTGATATGGCGCCGGTGTAGTTCTCTATAAAACCGGCATAATCGCCGTCGGGGACAAAGCAAATATCCTGACTGTCCTTTTTTCGGGCGTTTATAAATCCGTTTTCTTCGGCAATTTCCCGAACCTCTTTTTTGCTTAAATGCCCCAACGGCAAAAGGGTCGAGGCAAGTTCTTTTTGAGTCATTCCGTAAAGGACATAACTTTGGTCTTTGGTCGGGTCAGTTCCTTTTTTCAGCAAAAATCTGTCGCCCGATTTTTCAATTATTGCGTAATGCCCCGTGGCAATATAATTGCAGCCGAGAAGCTCCGCCTGTTTGCGAAGTTTACCGAATTTCATATATTTATTGCAATCAATACAGGGGTTCGGCGTCTCGCCCGAGAGGTAACCGTTTACAAAGCGGTCAATAACTTCTTTTTTGAACTCGTCTTTATAATTAAAAACATAATACGGCATACCGAGGCTGTAGGCTACGCTTTTGGCGTCCTCTACATCGGATAACGAGCAGCAGGTCTTTTCGCGCGTTTCGCCGATATCGTCGTTATCGTACAATTTCATTGTGCATCCGATACATTCGCAGTCTTTGCTTAAAAGATATGCCGCAACGGAAGAGTCAACTCCTCCGCTTAAAGCGATAGCAACCTTCATTTTTTTCACCTTTTCTTTGGGCTTTTATGAATATTTCTTATGGTTTTCTTTTTTGACGGTTTTTTCTGCCCCGAACGCATAGCCGTTTTATCGGGAGCAACAAGACAGTTTTTTCCCGTTCCGATAAGGTCGGTACGATGCGCCGATTTAAGCGCTTCAAGTACGGTTTTTCGGTTTTCGGGACGGTAATACTGCAAAAGAGCTCGCTGTTGCGCCTTTTCTTTCGGTGTTTTCGGCACATACACCTTTTCCATTGTATACGGGTCAAGCCCCGTATAAAACATACAGGTTGAGACCGTTCCCGGGGTCGGATAAAAATCCTGCACCTGCTCGGGGTGGAGACCCTCTTTTTTGAGGAAAAGAGCAAGTTTTATGGCGTCGTTTACCGTACTGCCCGGGTGGGATGACATAAGATACGGTACAAGATACTGCTTTTTGCCCGCTTTCTCGGTTTTTTCGTAAAACTTTTTTGCAAATCTTTCGTAAACCTCAAATTTCGGCTTTCCCATTCTTTTAAGAACATTGTTTGAGCAATGCTCCGGCGCAACCTTTAATTGTCCGCTTATATGATGATTAACAAGTTCATCGAAAAACTCCTCATCGTTATCGGCAACAAGGTAGTCAAAACGCAGACCCGAGCGGATGAAAACCTTTTTTATTTTCGGCACCTTGCGGATTTTTCTGAGCAGTTCAAGATAATCGCTGTGGTCTACTTTGACGGCGGGACACATCTCGGGAGCAAGACACTTTTTATCGCGGCAAAGTCCCGATTTTGATTGCTTTTCGCAGGAGGGGAAGCGGAAATTTGCCGTTGGACCTCCCACATCGTGAATATATCCTTTAAATCCGTCCATTTCAGTGATTGCTTTTACCTCGTCAAGCACCGAATCATGGCTTCTTGAAGAGATGACCCTGCCTTGATGATAGGCGATGGCGCAAAAATTGCAGGCGCCGAAGCAGCCGCGGTTATGTATAACCGAAAACTTAACCTCTTCAATTCCGGGAACGCCACCTAAGGCTTTGTACGAAGGGTGGTAGTCTCGCATAAACGGCAGGGCGTAGACCTTGTCCATTTCTTCCCCTGTAAGAGGAGGCATAGGTGGATTTTGAACAAGAATGAGATTTCCGTGGCGCTGAATCATTCGCCTGCCCGAAACGGCATCGTTGCCGTCCTGTTCTATCCGGCAGGATATGGCGTACTGCCGTTTGCCCTCATCGGTGTTTTGGCTTACCGCTTCAAACGAAGGACATTCTTTCGCGCTTGCGGGGACATAGTCCCGAACATTCACGGCATAACAGGTGCCCCGCACATCGGTTATATCCTTAATGCTTTCGCCGGCGTTCAAACGATTTGCAAGCTCGACTATATGCTTTTCTCCCATTCCGTACATAAGAAGATCCGCGCCGGATTCAATCAATATCGACGGCTTTACACAGTCATCCCAATAATCGTAATGGGCAAAACGGCGAAGCGAAGCCTCAATTCCTCCGATTAAAACGGGGAAGTCCCCGAAAAGCCGTTTAAGCGCTTTTGTATAAACCGTAACCGCGCGGTCGGGCCGTTTCCCTGCCTTTCCGCCCGGCGTGTAGGCATCATCGCTTCGCGGCTTTTTTGCGGCGGTATAATGCGCCACCATCGAGTCTATGTTTCCGCTGTTTACGAGAAAGGCGAGGCGCGGTTTTCCGAAACGGCAGTAATCACCGTCGTTTTGCGGTTGCGAAACAATACAGACTTTATATCCGTTTGCTTCGAGAACCCTTGAAATAACTGCGGTGCCGAAGCTCGGGTGGTCAACATATGCATCGCCCGTTACAATAACAAAATCGGGCTTTTCAAATCCGAGCGATTTCATTTCTTTAACGCTTAGAGGTAAAAACGGCATACTTTCCCACCTTTCTTAATAGATTTATTATAGCATATTTTATAAGGATTAACAACATAGGAAAGGGTGTTTTTATGGACGGCAAAGAAACAAGAAAAAAGCCGTTTTTCGTAAAATGCGCGATAATAGAGGGTATAACGGTGGGACTCTTTGTTTTATCGGTGTTTATTATTACCGTTCTAAGCAAATCCGCAAAGGCAAAAATCAGGGATTTATATGTAAAATATGTTCTCCAAACAACTTCGGTAAGCGAGGTTTTAAAGGGGAAGGATAATTATGAGGTTTAGGCTTTTCGGAACCGAAATATATGTATCTTTTCTTTTTTTCGCGGTTATAACTTTTATGCTGGCGGTCGACAGGACAGGTTATTGCCTGCCTACGCTTTGCGCCGCCGCATTTCACGAAACGGGACATCTTTTTGCCATGTGGATTTCCGATTGCCGACCGAAAGCCATTCGCCTTGTGCCGGCAAGCGTAAGCATAGTAAGCGAATTTCCGCGAAAGAGATACGGCGAAATGTTGATTGCGGTTTCGGGACCGCTTTTTAACATAGTTCTTTTTTGCTCGCTTATGATAAATTACAAACTGACCGCCGGGAATATTTCTTTAACATACGCTCTGATTAACCTCGTTATAGGTTGCTTTAATCTTTTACCCGTTAAGGGGCTTGACGGCGGAACGGTGCTTGAAATTTTGCTTTCCGGGACGCTTGGCGGCAGAGACGCAGCCGAAAGAGTCGTAAAGATAATAAGCGTTATTATCGGGCTTGTGTTTTTGTTCACGGCGACTTTTCTTATTCTCGGGGGAAGATTAAATCTGTCGCTTGTTATAGTGGGAATATATGTTTTGATTTGCGCTTTTTTAAGATAAGTCCCGTATAATTCTTAATGGCGCTTGTCATTTTCGGCAATATATTATATAATAGTTTAGGATTATTAGTTGAGGGAGTGGGAAATATGCTTAATGTGTCGGTTGTTATGGCGACATATAACGGCGAAAAGTATATAAAAGAACAACTTGCCTCTATCGAAAATCAAACATTTCTTCCTTTTGAAGTTATTGTCGTGGACGACGCTTCGATTGATTGCACTACCGATATAATAGAAGATTTCGCAAAGACTTCAAAACTTAACATAAAATTATATAAAAACAGGGAAAACTCAGGATACCTTGAAAACTTCAAAAAGGGCTTGATGCTTGCAAAAGGCGATGTTGTTGCGCTTTGCGACCAGGATGATATCTGGGAAAGCGAAAAAATCGAAACCGTTTCGGATATTTTTGAGAACGATAATGTTTCGGGTGTCGCCGTCGGATTTAAGTTTATTGATGAAAACGGCTCGGATTATAAAAGCGATTTCTTAAAGGAAGGATTTTTCGCTTTTGTTGAAAAGGAGCCGAAAACAAGGATTTCAAAAATATCGCTAAAACAGATTACCAAAAGAAATATCGCGCCCGGATGCGCCTGCGCTTTCGGCAAACAAGCGGTGGATATGTTTCTTAGCGGATGCGTAGACGGTTTGCCGCACGATTACCAACTTTCGGCAGTTGCGGCGGCGATGGACGGATTATATTTTTATAACCGTCCACTTACAAGATACCGCATTCACGGCAACAACACATTGGGATTAAAGCCCTTAAATCAGACAAGGCTTGACATTGCCGAAGAAAAATCGAAGCTCGGACAAGTCGTTTCGTCCGCTTCGGTTGAGGGCAAAGAGTTTTTTGATGTTTCGAGAAAGCGATATGAATATCTCAAAGGCAAAAAGCCGTTTAAGATTTTAAAAATGTTTTTGAACCGCGGATATAGGAAGTATTATACCTTTAAGGAACGAACGGGGGACTTTATTTATGCTGCCAAACGGTAAGAAAATCGCGGCTGGAATTACCCTCTTTAACCCCGAAATAGAACGGCTTAAAGAAAATATAACCGCAACGCTTTGTCAGGTTGAACATTTGTATCTTGTTGATAATAATTCAAATAACACGGCGGGGATAAAGGTTGATTATTCGTTGGACGAGCGGGTAACCGTTATCTCAAACGATGAAAACTCGGGTGTTGCGGCGGCGCTTAATCAGATGTGCAACGCGGCGGCGGCGGACGGCTACCGATGGATATTGACCCTTGACCAGGATTCGCTCCCCGAAACCGATATTATAGAAAAATATCTGCCGTTTACCGAAAACGAAGAAGTTGCCCTTATTACTCCGAAGTTTGACGACGATAACGAGCCGGATATGATTTCTTCCGCCAAAGAGGAACCGTTTACCTTTATTGAAAGGTGCAATACATCGGCGTCGCTCGTGCGCCTTTCGGTTTTCGGTAAGGTCGGCGGATTTGACGAAAAGATGTTTATCGACTGCGTCGATTTTGATTACTGTACGACGCTTCTTGAAAACGGTTATAAGATTTTAAGGGTGAACGACGCCGTTTTGCATCACCGATTAGGCGAGGCAAGCGAGGTTAAATTCTTTATTCCGATAGGAAGGCTTTTCGGGATAAAAAAACTGCAAAAATCGTTTTTTACCTATAACCATTCCCCTCTTCGTACCTATTACTACGCACGGAATATAAGATATTACGCATATAAGCATAAAGATTTTATCGACCTTAAAACAGAAAAACGCGTGTATATAAAATGGCTTGTTTTAAAGCTCGGCTTTGAAAAACAAAAGTTTCAAAAATTAAAGGCAATTTTAAAGGGTAAAAAGGACGCCAAAAAAATGATAAATGATTATCTTAAATAGAGATTTACAAATAATAAAACACACCGCTCAAAGCGGTGTGTTTTCGTTTATATAACGGAATTACGCGTTTTTCTTTTTCTTCTTTGATACGAGAAGGTTTGTAAGAATTCCGAGGATGAGCGCGCAGGCAATAGAGGTGATGGTGATTTCGCCGAACGAAACCGCAAGTCCGCCGATACCGCAGATAAGGATTACCGCTACGGTGAAGAGGTTTCCGTTATCGTTTAAGTCAACATCCTTTATCATTTTAAGACCGGATACCGCGATAAATCCGTAAAGGGTTATGCAAACGCCGCCCATTACGCAGTTCGGTATGGTTGCAAGGAAGGTTACGAAGGGTGCGAAGAAGGAAATTGCGATAGCCATTACAGCGGTTGCAAGAATTGTAACAACCGAAGCGTTTCCGGTTATTGCAACACAGCCTACCGACTCGCCGTATGTAGTGTTGGGGCATCCGCCGAAGAAGGCGCCTACCATCGAGCCTACGCCGTCGCCAAGAAGCGTTCTGTGGAGACCGGGCTCTTCAAGAAGGTCGGATTCAATAACCGAGGAGAGGTTCTTGTGGTCGGCGATATGCTCTGCGAATACAACGAAGGCAACCGGGATATAAGCAACCGCAACGGTTGTGATGTACTTCGCGTCAATTTTGTTTGCCTTGAAGGCTTCTAAGAAGGTGAAGTCGGGAACTGCGAATATCTTCATATCTTTGAATACGCTGAAGTCGATAACCTTAAGCGCTTCGTTGCCTGTCTGCCAGCCGATGAAGGTGAATATCGAGGCAACCGCATAACCTGCGAGAATACCGATAATAAACGGTATAAGTTTTGAAATGTTTTTGCCGAATACCGAAGCGATTATAACGGCGAACAGAGTTACAAGTCCGCAGATTAAAGCAACATAAACCGAAATCAGATTTGCGGAAAGGTTGTATTTGTTTTCTATCGGATTTCCGTTTTCGTCAAGCGCTTGCTCAACATTTATCTCTTCGTGAACATATTTTGCGTCGAGCGGTCTGCCGTTTTCAAACGGAGCGTCCTTGTCTATTGCAACATACTTTTGATGTTCGCCCTTAACACTGCCTAAGTTAAAGGTATAATCAAGCACTTCGCCGGTTTTTGCGTCAACCGTTTTGTTTGAGTCGGCGTTAACTTCGATAATCTGATAGTCTTTTTGGTCATATTTTGTGCTATACTTTACCGTTTGCAAATCGCCGATTGCGTTTCCTGCGAGCGAGAGGCCGATGATAGCAACGGTGGGGCCTATAACAACGGCAGGCATAAGTTTGTTTATCCAGCCTGTTCCCGCAAACTTAACGATAAGCGCGATAACTACATAAACAAGACCTGCGAAAGCAGCGCCGATAATGAGTCCGGCATATCCTACCTGAACCGAAGCGGCTCCCGCAAAAGCGGCTGCCATTGAGCCTAAGAAGGCGAAGGACGAGCCTAAGAACACGGGGCTTTTGAATTTTGTAAAGAGAAGATAGACGATTGTGCCGACACCTGCACCGAAAAGGGCTGCCGACTGAGACATACCGTTGCCGATAATGGCAGGTACTGCGATTGTTGCCGCTAAGATAGCAAGCAATTGCTGGAATGCGAAAACGATCAATTGACCGAATTTCGGTTTGTCTTTGACGCCGTAGACAAGTTTCATAAGATTTCCTCCATATTCTGCACACTCGGGGTGCAAATTAATATTATTTATATAAGCATCACTGCATTATATACATTATATATAACTCAGCCGTAAAGCTCGACGGCTGTTTTATCGTCAAATGGCGGGAATTTCACCGATATTCTTTCAAGTTTCGAAGTAGGAACATTTTTTCCGACAAAATCGCCTCTTATGGGTAATTCGCGGTGCCCTCTGTCAACAAGAACGGCAAGTTGAATGGAAGAGGGTCTGCCTGCCGACATAACCGCATCCATCGCCGCCCGGGCGGTGCGCCCCGTATAGAGCACATCGTCAACAAGAATAACGGTCTTGCCCGTAACATCAAAAGGAAGGGCGGTCGTCTTGGCGACCGGGTCGTCCGAAATATGGGTTAAATCATCGCGGTAGAAGGTTATATCGAGAATTCCGCAGGGAACCTTTAAGTTTTCAATGGCAAAAATGTTTTCGGCTATTCTTTCGGCAATGGGAACGCCTCGCCGCTTAATCCCGACAAGGCATATATCTTTGCCGCCGCTGTTTTTTTCGAGAATTTCGTGGGATATTCGTTTAAGCGCGCGGGAAACCGCCATATCATCCATCAAGGTAGCTTTATACGAAGACATAAGGCTCACCGTCCCGAAAAAGATATAAAAAACGCCGTGCGAAATGCACGGCGGAATAATACAAAAAATATGCGCAAAGCGACACATATTATATATACAAACCTTGCCGGCATCTCTGTACCGAAATTAAAGGATTTTTTATCTTAGACATTCTATCACAGTTAAAGAGTTTTGTAAAGGGTTTTTTTGAATAAAAAGGTAAAAAAATGTAAAAAATATGTTTTGAAGAAAAATTTACCCAATTTTGTGGAAAAGGACATAAAATTTGCCAAAAAATGGCATTTTGGGCAAAAACAACAGGTTACAAACTTGTAACAATTTAATTTTTTGTAACCTTTTGGGCATTTTGCACAAAATCAGCCCCGTTTTTCCATTTGACAACCGATGAATTTGTGCATATAATGGCAAGCGTACCCTAAAAAAGGCATATTTTCCCATCGCTTTATGCCGTAATAAAGGAGTTATTTGATGAGTTTTAATTGCAAAGAAAGTGTAGGCGCGGTTTTTTCTAAAATCGGCTCCGCTTTAAGAGCAACAAAAAAGTTTTCTGTTAAGTATTGCAGAGTTATTTTGGCGACAACCCTGGCTTTTGCGACCGTTCTCACCGTAAGTTATCTTGGACTGTCCGTTAAGAGATTTAATATTTTTGACGGCATGGAATACAAGACGGTCTCTTTAGTGGGCGGCAATTTGGAAAAGGCGCTGCTTCGCGCAAATATTACCGATAATTTTGAAATTGTTTCTAAAAAGAAAAACGGAAACACCACCGACCTCGTTATAAGATATACTTTTCCGGTTACCATTAAAACCGGCAACGAGGAGTTCACGGTTGAAACCTCTTCGGCAACGGTAGCCGAGATTCTCGGGCTTGTAGGGATAGGTATGGACGACGATGATATGGTAAAGCCCGAAGCCGACACCGTAGTGGACAAAAAGACTACCATTGAATTTTTCGATGTTGAGTATGTTAAAGGAACCGAAATCGAAACCGTTCCGTTTGAAACCACAACCGAGTATACCGCCGCTTTGGCAAAGGGTAACAGTCAGGTAGTTTCGGGTAAAAACGGCGAACAAAAGGTTTATTATACAGAAAAGCGTATAAACGGCGAGGTTGTTGAAAGATTTATCGACAACAAGGAAATAATCACCACCGCCGTAAGCGGCAAAAAGATTGTCGGCACCGCCGCTCCCGCGGCTAAGGCGAGCGCCGTAACGACAAGCGCCACCACGAAAACCATCTCAACCCTTTCTCCGGCAACGCCGATTGCTCTTGATGCGAACGGAAACCCGGTAAATTATAAGAGTAAGAGGACGGTTCAGGCAACCGCTTACACATATACCGGTCACAGATGTTCAACCGGCGTTAATCCGCAACCCGGATATATCGCCGTTAATCCGAGTATTATACCCTACGGCACAAAAATGTATATAAAATCCTGCGACGGAAGTTATATCTACGGTTACGCCGTGGCTGCCGATACCGGCGGATTTATAAAGTCAAGACCTACAAATGTTGACCTCTTCTTTGCAACCAACAGCGCATGTAACGCCTTCGGAAGAAGAAATGTTGAGATTTATATACTTGAATGATAATTCTAAACTTAACACAAAGCGGGCTTTTGCCCGCTTTTATTTTTCAATTATCGGTTTAATCTGCCGGATGATTGCATTATCAATCTTGTTTTTTGAACAGTAATGTGATATACTTGTAAAGCAAAAATGCGGAAGGAGGAAGGCAGTTTGATTTTAGAAGCGATAATGAAATACATTATTGAAATGTTCAAAAAGTTAAAATCGACCTTTGTGAATACTAAATTCATGCAGTTCTGTCTTTTCGGCGTTGTCAACACCTTCAACACCGCCATTTTTTCGCAGATTTTCGTATGGTTTGATGTTGCCGAAAATCTTTCGGCGATAATCGGTTATATCCTTTCGCTTCAAATCGCCTTTTTGCTTACTTCAAAATATATTTTCCGCGCAAAACCGACGATAGGAAAATACTACCGCTTTTTGCTTTCGTATTTGCCGAGTTTTCTTGTTTATGTAATGCTGCACGCGATTATTTCCGAAAATGTTGACACAACCTTTGTCGCAACCCTGATATCGGTGCTTTTAAGCGGACCTATAACCTTTGCGATAGTTAAAATTTACGCCTTTGAGCGCAAAGAAAACAAAAAAGGCAAGGAATAGCCCTATGTCGGATTTAAAGAAAATCTTTTTGGAAGAGACCGATTCGACGAATAATTACGCAAAGCGGATATCGGGTGAAATTAAAGACGACTGCCTTATAACGGCAAAAAAGCAGACTGCCGGACGGGGAAGAACGGGACGAAGGTTTTTTTCCCCCGAGGGTGGCATATATATGTCTTTGCTTTTACATCCGTGTTTTCCGGACGGTAAAACCGAAAGAATAACCCTTATGGCGGCGGTGGCGGTCTCGCGGGCGTTAGAAGCCGTATTCGCCGTCAAGCCGAAAATAAAATGGGTCAACGATATTTTTTTAGGCGGCAAAAAGGTTTGCGGGATACTCAGCGAGGGCGTTTACAACCCCGAAAAAGGCGGTTTTGATTATGCCGTTTTAGGCGTCGGGGTAAACCTGTCCCTGCCCGAGGGAGGATTTCCCGAAGAGATAAAGAAAATTGCCGGCGCTGTTTGTGAAACGGCAGACCTAAAACAACGGCAGATGTTTATCGACCGTTTTGTTTCGGAGTTTTTTGGTATTTACGAAAACGGTGCCGATTATATGAGCGAATACAAAAGCCGTTCGTTTGTTTTGGGAAAACAAATTGAATATATAAAAGACGGCGTAAAAAACAAAGCAGTCGCTGTCGATATAACCGACGACGGCGAGCTTGTTGTCAAGGAGAACGGCAAAGTTTATTCTCTTCGCTCGGGCGAAGTTAAAATATGTGTTGATTCTATAATTTAAAATAAAAACAAGGTGATTTTAAATGAGGACAAAACAGTTTAAGTCAGAATCAAAAAAACTTATGGATATGATGATAAATTCAATCTATACCCACAAGGAAATCTTTCTTCGGGAGATTATTTCGAACTCTTCCGACGCGATAGACAAGCTTTATTTTCTGTCGCTTACCGACCAAAAGGTCGGCATAAAGCCGGATGAATTTAAAATCGAAATCAAAATCGACAAGGAAAACCGCACATTGACCGTTGCCGATAACGGTATCGGTATGACCGAGGAAGAGCTTGATAAAAATTTAGGGACCATTGCAAAAAGCGGTTCGTTTGACTTTAAAGCGCAAAATGAAAAGGACGATAAGATAGATATTATAGGTCAGTTCGGCGTGGGATTTTATTCAACCTTTATGGTAAGCGATAAGGTCACGGTCGAATCAAAGGCGTACGGAAGCGATTCCGCATTTCGCTGGACATCGTCGGGCGCCGACGGCTATACCGTAGAGCCCTGCGAAAAAGAGGGCGTCGGCACAACGGTTATTATGCATTTAAAACCTGACACCGACGATGAAAAGTACAGCGAGTTTTTAGACCAATATAAAATTCAAAATCTTATAAAGAAGCATTCGGATTATATCCGTCATCCTATTGTTATGGAGTTTACCTCAAAAAAGCCGGTTGAGGGCAAGGAAAACGAGTATGAGGATGTTACCGAGCTTAAAACCCTTAACAGTATGGTGCCGATTTGGAAAAAGGCGAAAAAGGATGTAAAGGACGAGGATTACAACAACTTTTACAAAGAAAAATTCTCCGATTATCAGGATCCCCTCGCGGTTATTTATTCCTCAACCGAGGGAACGGCAACCTATAAGGCGCTTATGTTTATCCCGAAGCATCCGCCTTTCGATTATTATACAAAGGAATATGAGAAGGGGCTTCAACTTTATTCAAAGGGCGTTCTTATTATGGATAAATGCGCCGACCTTTTGCCCGATTATTTCAGTTTCGTAAAGGGACTTGTCGACAGCGAGGATTTATCGCTGAATATTTCAAGAGAAATGCTCCAGCACGACGGTCAACTTAAACTAATCGAAAAAACGCTCGAAAAGAAGATTAAATCGGAGCTTGAAAAAATGCTCAAAAACGAGCGTGAAAAGTATGAGGAATTCTTCGGCGCGTTTGGCACGGGGCTCAAATTCGGCGTTTATAACGATTTCGGTATGCATGCCGACACTCTTAAAGACCTGCTCATTTTTAAATCCTCAAAGGAAAAGAAATTTGTAACATTAAAAGAATATGTTGAGGCAATGCCCGAGGGGCAGGACGCCATATTCTACGCCTGCGGCGAAACCGAGGAGCGAATAGACCTTCTTCCGCAGTGCGACGCGGTCAAAGATAAAGGCTACGATATCATTTATCTCACCGAAAATGTTGATGAATTCTGCCTTATGATGTTAAGAGAATATAACGGCAAGAAGTTTATGAATGTTTGCGATGAAAACCTTAATCTTGACAGCGAAGAAGAGAAAAAAGAACTTGAAACCGAAAACAATGAGGCAAAAGAGATGTTTGAGGTTATGAAGGAAACCTTAGGGGGAAAGGTAAACGCCGTTCGCTTTACAAATAAGCTTAAAAATCATCCTGTTTGCCTTACGAGCGAGGGCGGAATTTCACTCGAAATGGAAAAAACCCTTAACGCGATGCCGGGCGCCGAGGAAAAGATCAAGGCTCAACTTGTGCTTGAAATAAACGCGAGCCATAAAATCGCCGACAAGCTGAAAAGGCTTTATAAGGACGACCCCGAGACCCTTAAAAAGTACGCGAAGCTTCTTTACGGCGAGGCGTGTCTTATCGGCGGCAAACCGATTGATAATCCCGGCGAACACAGCGAACTTGTCTGCGAACTTATGGTATAAACAAAGGTGAATATCAAACTTTTTCAAAAAACTGTTGAAAAAGTCGCGGTCTTGTGATAAAATACTATGGCGGTTTTAAAAACCGCCATAGTAAACTTAATATTTGCGCTGATAGCTCAGCTGGATAGAGCATCTGCCTTCTAAGCAGAGGGTCGGGGGTTCGAGTCCCTCTCAGCGCGCCAACAAAAAAGCACGCGTAAGCGTGTTTTTTTGTTGGCGAACGATGTGTTCCGTCTTCGCGGAACGTGATGCACACTTCGTGCGTGATGTATCCTTCGGATGTGATGTGCGCTAACGCGCGTGACGGAAGCGGAACGCATCTCATCACTGCGACCGCAGGAAGCATCATCACTTTTGCCGCTTGCGGCAAATACATCACTTGCCCGATAGGGCAACCACCACCCGTTCACCGCATATTCAAAAAAATCTTGACTGATAAAACTTTTTTGTATATAATTAACATAGCGAATTTAAAATCGTTAAAGGAGAATTGTTATGAACAATAATCAAGTTGTATGCCCGAAGTGCGGAAATGTTGAGCCTGCGGGAAATGCGTTTTGCAGCAAGTGCGGTGCGCCTTTTGCACAACCTCAGCAACCTCAGCAGCCCCCGGTAGCTCCCGTATATAACCCAAATTATAATCAAGGATATTATCCTCCTGCTCCTCCTATGGAGAAAAAGAAACTTTATTTTATTATCGCCCTTGCGGGAATAGGTCTTAATTTCCTTTGCAGTTTCTTTCTTTCTATTTTCGGCATGGCGGGAAACTATGATTCATGGGTAAGAATTTTCGATCTATTCGGCAGCATAGGCTTTGCCGGCGCTTTTGGCGGTCTGCTTATGTATATCAAGGAAAGATTTGACGAAAAGAAATAAGGATTTAATACAAATTTTCGGGTGCCTTTTTCGGGCGCCCGATTTTTTAATATCCACAAAAAAGGAGCAAAAACAACCTTAATTGCACGGCGAAAAAAGATTGGCTTTCTGAGCAGATTTTCCTTGATTTTTACAGTATAATGTATTATATTATAAAGGATTAAAAAAACAAATTAAGCCGAACGCCCTTCGGCGCAAAAAAGGTGCCTTTAACCGAGCGATGCGTAAGCAGTTTTTTCGGCACCGGAGAGTGTGATCCTTATGGTAAAAATCGAAAGAATAACCGCCTTTAACGAGAGCGAAGAAAGCATAGATTTTCGCGGTGAATGTAACTTCGAAACGGTTGACGGTGTTCGGGTTATGCGGATTGATGTTTCTTCGGAAACGCCGCTCGGCAGTGCAAATGCCGTGTCGGTTGATATGGATATCCCCGGGCTTTTAAGATTTATGGGGGACAGAAGGCACAAAGAGTTTTGGTGCGAGCCGAACTTCGGCACGCGGTTAGGCGAGGCGAAGGGCAATATACAGGGCTTTGTCGCCGAGCTTGAGAACGGGTCGTTCACGGTCATTTTACCGCTCGTTTCCGACGATTACAAATGCATTCTGAGCGGAACCGAGGATAACCTCCTTCGCGCAAGGGTTTTCACATGGTTTGCAGGTTTGAAAGAATGCAAATGTCCCGCCTTTGTTACCGCCGACGGAAACGACCCCTATGCGCTCCTAAAAAAGTGTGCCGAGGTCGCCGTTAAGGTTTTGGGTAAGGACATTAAACTCATAGACGAGCGTAAATACCCCGAAATTCTCGAATACCTCGGCTGGTGCACATGGGACGCGTTCCAAATCCGCGTTAATCATGACTCGGTTATTGCAAAATGCGAAGAATTCAAGAAAAAGAACATCCCCGTTAAGTGGATGATTCTTGACGATATGTGGGCGGAGGTTCGCGATTTTTACGGTGCCGAATATAAAGACAGGGAAGAAATGGCGCAACTTATGTACCGTTCCAAACTTTATTCCTTTAAAGCCGACCCGAAGAGATTTAAAAAGGGTCTTAAAGGCTTTATCGAAGATGTCGAAAAATACGGAATCTCGGTTGGTGTTTGGCACCCGACAACGGGCTACTGGAAGGGTATCGAAAAATCGGGCGATATATATAAGGAGTATGCCGACTGCCTTATTGACACCTACGAGGATGTTTGTATCCCCTCTTTTGAAACCGATAAAGCATATCGCTTTTATAATGCGTTTCATAAGTATCTTGCGTCGTGCGGCGCAAAATTTGTCAAGGTTGATAATCAAAGTATCAACCGCCGTTATTACAGGGGTCTTGCCCCCGTCGGCAAAACGGCGAGTCTTTACCATAAAGCGGTTGAACGCTCTGTGAAGGAGCATTTCGGCGGCGCCATGATAAACTGTATGGGAATGGCGAGCGAGGATATGTGGAACAGAAGCGACAGTGCCGTTTCGCGTTGCAGTGATGACTTTATGCCCGAGGACCGCGTCTGGTTCGTTAAACATATTTTGCAGTGCTCCTATAATTCGCTCATTCAAGGCCTCTTTTATTATGAGGATTTCGATATGTGGTGGACCGATGACAGTCAGGCAAAAAAGAACAGCCTTCTGCGCGCCGTAAGCGGAGGCCCCGTGTATGTAAGCGATACGCTTGACCGCAGTAATCCCGAGATTCTTGCTCCGCTGTGCCTTAAAGACGGGCGGATACTTCGTTGCGATAACCCAGCCGTTCCGACAAGGGATTGCCTTTGCGCCGACCCGAGAACCGGCGATAAGGCGTTTAAGCTCAAAAACACCGCCAACGGATGCGGAATTATGGCTGTTTTCAATTTAAGCGCCGAAAACAAGCCGGTAACCGCCACCGTTTCCCCCTCCGATATAGAGGGCGTTTGCGGCGAGGAGTTCGGCGTTTATGATAATTTAAATCGCACCCTTACCGTTCTCAAAAAGAACGAAAGCATGACCGTTACCCTTGAAAGTAACGATGATTGCGCCCTTTATAATATCGTTCCCCTTAAAGGCGGAAACGCCGTTATAGGGCTTGCCGATAAATTTATCGCCCCGAAAACATTTTATTATAACGAGTCGGGCAAAGCGGTCTTTTACGAGCAGGGTGAGACAGCCGAAATAAAGAACGGCAAATTGGTTTTTTCCTGCGGTACGGAAGGGAAATAACATAATCGTTTTTCTGCATTGAACGGGCGGATAAAATCCGCCCGGTTTTTTGTTTTACGCGGATTATAGCGGGATTTCGGGGACTCCGTCTTCTCGCGCGTGGCGTTATTGATACGGTTTTACGGATATTTTTTGTCCGCTTTTGTGTATATTGATGAAAAGTATTGCAATAGATGAAAAAATTATTGCAACTTTTGTCAAAATTGTTATTGACAGATAAACAAAAATCCTGTATAATAATCATGCAGTAATATCCAATTAAACCGTGGAGACTCAGAGAACGGAAAACAAAGGGGCAAAATGATTGTCCCTTGTTTTCCGTTTATTTATGTCAGTTCAAGGTGAGGGTTTTGAAGCTTTAAGCCTCAAAAAACAAAATATTCCCTGTTTTTGCCTTTTTCAAGAAAAATGATAGTTGCTTTTTTGCGATGTCGCCAAAGAATCATTGCCGAAAAGACAAGAGCAGTTTTGGGATGTGGGCAGATTTTGTTTTTGAGCGCGAGGACCCTAAAAACCCGAAACCTTAATTAATGAATAACGAATAATGAATAATGAATAATTTTGGATTATTTGTTGTTTTGGCATCGTTGTTCAAAAAAATATTTTTATGAGGTGAATTTTGTGAAAGCTATGAAACTTCTTGCAGTAGTGCTTACAATTTGTATGGCATTCTCCTGCATCGCCGTAATTCCGTTTACGGCGGCAACTGTTGCTTCGGCTGCCGACGAACCGACGGCTACGGCAACAACAACCGCTATCTATGTTGGTCCTTCAACAAGATACGCGGGCAATGTGCCGAGTGGTATTTTCTTACCCCTTGAGAAATCCAGCAAATACGGCGACGACACAATCGTTGAAATTACCGCTGATGTTAAGATGTTAAGCGGTACAAAGCCGTATGTTCAGATGATGAGAACAGCGACAAGCAGTAGCACCGGCACTGTTTCTTCCAGCGCGGGCTCTGTTGTTTTCTATCAGGCCGACAGTAATAACGGTACTACAAACAAAAATTGGCAGGATAATAACACTTCCCGTATCGATGAAAACGGTGTTTTCCACTGTTATGTACGACTCGACGACATCCCGGGTGAAGGAAACTGCTTCTATTCAAGCGTTTGGGACGGCGGCACAGAATACCGTAAAACAGACATTCCCGGCAGAGGAACTCCTATAGGATGCGGCGTATTTATCGGTAACACCGTTCTTAACGACGATATGAGCGTATACGGTTCTTATCACGACCTTTCTATGGAGTTCTTGATCAAGGATATCCATATAAGGATCACCACTTTAAGTGGCGGTTCGGGCGGAGCTGTCGGCGATGATCTTGCTCCGGCAACTACTACCCTCAACGAAGGCGAAGTGTTTTACTTTGTTGGCGATTCAAAACAGGGTAACAGACCTGACGCCAAAAACCATCCGCTTAACGGCAGATTGGACAAATGGAACATCGTATCTTCCGACGAAGATACCGTTCGCCAGGTAACCGTAGCCGACGACACATTTGACGGCGGCTCACATACCTATACTCAGCATGCCGAAACCGACTATGATTATGAATACTACACCTGCGCCGATTTCGGCAATGATGTAAAATTCGAGAAGATCGGCAACTGCTACAGCAGATATCTTGATGACGACAGCGCTAAAAAAGCCTTCATCATCAAGTCTCATGCCGGTGATTCCAAGGAACTTACCTCCAACCAGGGGTCATCTGCAATCGCAAATATCTTTGTTCCGATTAACATACATAAATTCTATTCGGCGTATAATGCCGACACCTGCGGCGCTAATGACTTAAGAGAAGACGGCACGGCGGTAAGATTCGGCGTTTCCTTTAAGGCTAAACGCATATCGGGTACAGGTCAGCCGGTTGTCGGCGTAGCGTATGCCGACGGTAACGCCAACGGCGCAAGCGGCACCAGCTACAAGGATGCTGAGTTTGGCGCTCCGCGTGAATACGGAAAAGACAGGTCGTATAACAACGGCTTGGAGAAATCGGGCGCCCGTTCTAAACAGTCTGATTGGGTTTCTTCTTCCTATAATGCATCCACCGGCGAATTTACCGCCCTTCTTTCAACCGAATCGGGTTATTATAAACAGATGTCCCGTAACGGTAAGTCGGCTTACATTTCGATAGGTCTTGCAGAGCATCTTAACAGCTCTCTTGAATCTCTTAATACCGACTCAACATTCGTTATAAGCGATATTAAGTTTACCGTTTATGGACTTAACAACAGCGATACCGTTAAGTTCTCCGGCGCTAACCAGGCTCCGAAGATGACCAAAGCCAACTGCGATGTTGAAACACCGTATCAGTATACACAGCTTTGGGACTACAACGAAAAGGTTAACGGATTTATCAATGTTGGCGTTCGTCACGCTCCTATCAATAAGTACTCGGTAGACGGCGCTGTTCAGAATGTTTTCCTTACCGATAAAAATCAGTGCAACAGCAGCGGCTGCACCCTTACAAAGCATGCCGCTACCGATACCACCATTGAATACTACGAGTGCGCCACCCACGGCAACCGTTTCGAGGACGAATTCGCTTCGATACCTGTAGACGAAATCTCGGCTACCAAGCAGATGGTTGTTATTAAGCAGACCGGCGAAAGAGTTCGCGGCGCGTTCATCCCGCTTGATAACGACGGTTGGGTAGGATATAAAGACTTTATCTTCAAATGCAAGATGAAGATTTTCGGCGACGAACTTCCGATAATTACCCGGTATAGATCCGGTTATTGGGGTGGCGTTGGAACCTTCTATGAAGAAGGTTTTACAGCCCAGGATGCAAAGAACGGCACTGTAACCAAGTGGGTAGATTATGACCCCGAAACAATGACCTACACAGCCGCTTTCAGTATGTGGCGTGCCGATCCTAAGGGTTATAATCAGTTTAAGTACTACGAGAGCGATACCGGTGCTCACTCTGCCATTATGCTTTCGAACTTTATTCCCACTTCCGGTAAGAATCCGGGCGTTACCACTCGCAGAAGTGCAACCGGTTTTGCCTTTACCGACCCCGAAATCTACGAGGCGGCAGATGCGGCGGCAGGCACCTATACAGGTGATAACCTCTGCGCTCCTATCAGCAGCTATACCGCTAACAACCAGTCGTATGCTTATGCAAACTGCACGCAGTTAAACGGCGCAGGCGAATGGACCGACCGCAACAACAATACCATTATGACCGCTCCGCTTCATAAATGGAGCAAATACGGAAACGATTCTTATGTTTCATTCTCCGACATTCCGGACGGTTTCTTCTCCAACGAAAACACCCCGAAGATGGTTATGTTCTCGGGCACAGGTTCAAACTATAATGCTATTGCGAAAGAAACATTCCTTTCGGCAGGCGAACCGTATCAGTTAGACTTTGATTACCGTGTATTCGGCGGTAACGGCAGAATTCAGGTTCAGTATGCTACATCCTCAGGTTATAGCAATATAGGTGATATAAGCTTAGATCCTTATGACACCGAGTCACCCAACAGATATACTTTGGACCATGAAGAAGGCGCTCATTATTCGCTCCGTTTCGTAATGCCTGAGGACGCCCGAATCACTTACGGCGGTAACTTCCGAATTTATATAGGCCAGGCCGACGCAAACGGACGCACCAAGAAGGCAACAACCGTATATGTTGCAAACTTCAACCTCGTTCGTCTTGATGAGGATGGAGGAGCCATAGGATACAACAGTTTCCCGAACGGCGGTTTCTATTTCGGCTCTGCCAAGACTTCAATCACTCCCGCGAATTTCGACACGGTTATGTTCGGCTGGGATCCTAACATGGTTAACGACCAGCCTACCATAACATCCTACAAAGCAAGATATCTCTATGATATCCCCGAAGGATTCTTTGAAGGTAACAACATCGGTACTACTGCCGACGGTCAGGGCGGCGACGATTTAGCCCTCAGATTTGTTGGTGGTGCTCACGCAAACTACCGTTTCGACTGCGATTTACCGGCAGGAGAGGGCACCTATGAACTCTCCTTCAACTATCGCGGCAAAGACGACGATATCAAGCTTGTTGAATTACAGGGTCCTGACAGCAGCGCATACTGCACGATGGTAGACTCCGGCACAAGGGTTGAAAACGGCAAGTTTATAAGAAAGTACACCATTACAACACAAGCCGGATTCCGCCTCTTCGGTGACGCCGATGCTAACGGCAGATTCCTCTTCAATGTCGGCGACTATTCGGGCGGCAAGGAATTCTATATTGCCAACGTATCGCTTCGAAAGAAGGTTGGAAACACCCTCGTAGGACCTAACCTCGTTGGCGATATTAACCCCATTCTTACAAGCGATATTTATCCTGTTACGAGAAACAACTTTACAATTGCGGACGACAACAACAGTTCGTCTACAAAGGTAGTAGGCCACGGCTGGCAGGCTTCCGGTACACCTACTCAGGGTTCTGTATGCTCGGTTGATAAGGTTTCCGATACATTCTTTAACCATTATACAACCGCCCAGCGTCTAACCTATATGACCAACCTCCTTCTTAATAAGAGCGTTGGATACAACCCGTATAGCGATACCACCAATCCTTACTATGCTCCTATAAACGGTTCTAATATGACGATTCTTGACCTTGTTAAGATTAAGAAAGACGCTTGCACAGCCGATGACGAAGGCGGCGCCGGCGTTGAGGCAAACGCTCTTAAGACTGCCATTATGAACTCCGGTAACAAGTTTAGCGAAACAGGCAGCATAGTTACAATTACCACAAACAGCTATGATACAGCTGCATCTCAGGTAAGCGGTAAGGATACAATTAAGATTTCCAACGCCGCTTCCGGCACCGCTCTTGTCGGCGCTATGAACAGCGCTAAAGCCGGCGCTACGATTCTCTTGGAGCGCGGCGGTTCATGGAGAGTTCCTGCTAACTACGAAAACGGAATTTCCCTTAAGAACAATGTAAAAGTCGGTACCTACGGTTCAGGCGCTAAACCTGAAATCAGAGGTTCGGGCAACAACTACGGCGGCGCTTCCAACTCCGGTCTTTGGACCAATGACGGCGGCAACATCTGGAAGGTTAAACCCAGCGGTTCTGCTACCGTTCATGATACCATGATGCCCGGCCTTGTATACTTCTTCAATAACGCAAACGATGCGGCTCCGGCATTTGCGGGCAACCACGATAAGAACGCCCGCGCCGCAGGCGCCAACAATGTTGCCTTTAACACTAAGGGTGAGCTTACAGAGGAAGGCGATGTTTACTATCCCGCATCCTCTGAGGACTACAGAGATGATGGCGGTTACCTCTATGTTTACTGCTCGCAGAACCCGGCTACCAAGTACGGCAGGATTGAAATAGGACTTAAGCGTCCTGTTATCGATGTCGGCTCCGGTTGCCAGATTGACGGCATCGCGGTTAAGTATGCCGGCGGTCACGGCATCAACGCATATCAGAAGAATGACGTTACCATTACTAACTGCGAAGTCGGTTATGTAGGCGGCGCTCCGAACGGAAATGTTCCTCTCGGTAACGGCATACAGTTTGGTGACGGCGGCTCCAACCTCACGGTTGACCACTGCTATGTATATCACTGCTTCGACGCAGGTATTACATTCCAGTCTTATACTAACGTAGCCACGACATTCTCGAATGTTAACTTCACCAACAACCTTCTTACAAACAACGCATATAACATCGAGTTCTTTACTACAGGCACCTCCGCTTATAAGGAAGGCAGCACCAAAACTTACAACGGAACCATCAGCAATGTAAATATTTCCGGCAACATTATGCGTTTCGCAGGCGAAACCTATTCATGGAACCAGAGATATGACTATTTAAGAATTGCCAACATCTGCGTTACCAAGAACGCTTGGTACCTCAATACCACCGGTCTTGCTATCCGCAATAACATTTTCGATTGCACCATGGTTAGCATGATTATGTGGACATGGGCAAGCTGGAATGGCAGAACTTCCGATGCTGCCGGTCAAACTACACCTCCGGGAACTACCATTACCGGCAACTCTTACTTCCAGAAGTCCGGCGCTGACGCTGACCGTGTCAACTTCTACGGCGACACAACAGCCTACGACTACGCAGGCGGCACCAACGCACTCGAAACTGCCGTTGCTAAGTTTGATACCTCACCCGCCCGTGTCAAATGGGTAAACAGAGCTGATAAATATTGATAAATTAAATCAATATTGATTCTTCCTTTGAAATCTGACATCTGATATCTGATTTCTGATGTCCGATTCGTAGGGGCGATTCACGAATCGCCCGAACACAAAACAACAAAAAATCCCTCCGCATTTGCGGGGGGATTTTTTCAATGAATAATGAATAATGAATAATGAATAATTTCGGTGTGCCTTCGGCACGATTATATATCGCCCGCCCGAAATCATTATTGCCTGTGTCGTAGAGTCGGGCGCACCCGACCGAACGCAAAAAAATACCCCGGTGAATTTCACCGAGGTATTTTATGACCGTGTTATAATTTGCAAATACCGCTCTTCATTTATATTCTTGCGACGCCGGTTTCGCGCGCGGTTTTGATAACCGCTTCGGCAACTACCTTCGCGACCCGTTTATCAAGCGCCGACATAATTATATTATCCTCTGTTATCTCACTGTCGGGGATAAGGGAGGCGAGGGCAAAAGATGTTGCAACCTTCATTTCCTCGTTTATACAGGTAGCCCTGCAATCAAGCGCGCCTCTGAAAATGCCGGGGAAGGCGAGAACATTGTTAATTTGATTGGGAAAATCCGAGCGCCCGGTTCCGACTACCCTTGCGCCTGCTTTTTTTGCGAGGTCGGGCATAATTTCGGGCGTGGGGTTAGCCATCGGGAAAACTATCGGGTCGCAAGCCATCGATTTTATCATATCTTCACTAACGATATTAGGTGCCGAAACGCCGATGAATACATCCGCGCCTTTAAGCGCGTCCCCCAAAGTGCCTGTTTTATGCTCGAGGTTTGTTACCTTTGCCATTTCCTCCTGCGCCGGGTTATTATCCTTGCCGTTTTCCGAAATTATTCCGAAACGGTCGCAGAAGGTGAGATTTTTAACGCCGATATTAAGAAGGTGCTTGCCTATCGCGATACCTGCCGATCCGGCGCCGTTAATTACCACCTTTACCTCGTCTATTTGCTTTTTTACAAGTTTAAGTGCGTTTATAAGTGCGGCGGCGACAACAATAGCCGTTCCGTGCTGGTCGTCGTGGAAAATTGGGATATCGCAAATCTCTTTTAGCCTTTTTTCAATCTCAAAACAGC
>DEWC01000106.1 GCA_002363095.1 Ruminococcaceae bacterium UBA3220
ATTGAAGCTCATCGTCAAGGAACGACAGTTCCACACCTACCGAAAGCGCAATTTTGCCTTCGTCCATCATATCCAGCAGTTCGGGGATAAGATTGGTAAGGCGGATATAACGATAAACCGTATCCCGGCTTTCGTTGAAATCTTTTCCTATGGTTTCTGCACTATCTAACTTTGTCGCAACTTGCGATGAAGTTAAGTCTGTTCTTTTTCCCTGATGATTAAGCGCATCCATTTTGAGTTTATACGCAAACGCCTTTTCAGACGGTAAGATGTGTTCCCTCTGGCAGTTTGAATCGACCATTAAAACCGTTGCCTCGTCACGGTCGATGAAATGAATAACCGCCGGGACTTCTTTGATTCCAAGAAGCTCGGCGGCGTGCACTCTCCTGTGTCCGGAGATTATTTCGTATTCATCTGTGTTTTCAATTGATCGGACGATGATTCGGTTTAACAGTCCTTTCTCTTCGATACTTAATTTTAGTTCCTCCATTGATTCGTTATCCACTATTTTGTAAGGGTGTCCCTCAAACGGATGCAATTTCTCAAGCTTGATATTTGCGAGTTTCGGCTTTTGTTTCTTTTCAGCCGGTTCCTTTGTTAGTAAGGCGTCTACAAAATTGTCAATATCCTTTTTGCTTGATTTTTTGTTTACTGCTTTTACGGCAGTTTCTTTAGTTTTTTCTTTCATTTTTATCTGCTCCATTCTTTATTTTTAATTCTTTGTCTCGCCTGCATTTCAAGCGAGCGTTCCTGCTTAACGAGTTCTAACAAATGCGGAGATTTATCCCAAATCTTTTCCGCTTGTTTAAGTCGTTTCCGCAGGGGTGTAATTTGTTTAGTGAGTTCCTTGCGTTTTTCTTTATAAATGTTAATGTCGCTGGGTGTTTTCGCCCGACGACGCTTGTTGTCAATGTCACTACGCTGTCTTTCTAATGCTGATATTTCTGCTTTGGTCTTTTGAATGTCATTGTGTAGGTCTGCTAAAGTTTCAATGTTGTTGTTTCTCATAAAGTGATAGTCGCTTAAATACTGTTTCAGGTCTTTCATCTCATACCGCAATTCGTGAGATTGAATAAAATAATCTGCCATTTCAAATGCTAACTGAAAAATTGATATTATGATATAGAATACAGCGGCGATAAATACTTTTTCAGGACTTTTTGCATGCCATACGGTGAAGTCGAGTTCCTCTAACAATGATGTCAGCGGTGCTTTCTTGGGCTTATACGGCAGATGGGTGTTCCACTCTAAACTGTAGAAGAAATCATCCCGGGCGTTTTCTTCAAATCGCTCTTCCATAATTTCTTCCGTAAATCCGAGCGTTTTAAGGCGTTTTGGTCTTTGCCACTCTTTTGCTTTTATAGTCATCCGCTCATAATCTACCGTGTATCCAAGCCCGAACATTTGGAAACTAAACTCCCGATAGGTTGACGAGTATTTAAGGCAATAATCTATATCCTTTATAATCATATCTCTTCGGGTTTGTTTGCCGGCCTTGTGCATCCAGACCTCGTTCTTGCTTACGGGCGTGTGTATGGGAGCTTTTCTTAAAACAGATAACCCGTGCGCCCAGCAGAAATCATCTGATGCTTTTCTGAGTTTTTGGTAATCCGACTTGTAATTACAGAACTTCTTTCCGTCCGCAAAGGAAACGGCATTGATGACCATATGATTATGAATACAGTGGGACGAAATATGAGTTGCCACTAAAACCTCAAACCTGTCGCCGTACAAGTGTCTTGCCAGTTCCACCCCGATTTGATGTGCCTTATTTGCGTCAACCTCTCCGGGCTTAAACGACTGATAGGCATGGTAGCAAACCCGTGTGTCACCGCCGTGTCCCCAACGCTTGCGTGTCTCATTAAAAGTTTGAACGGCGTTATCCTTGCGACAGTTAATACCGGTAACATATTCACACTTTTCGGTTTTCATTTCGTCAGCGGCGTATTCAATTACATTTTTAAGGGAGTGCATTTCAACTTTTACTTCTTCGGTCGTCTTCTCGGGGTTGCAGGCATACTTTATAACTGCGCTCACACGGTTTTTAACCGGCCAGACAGATGTTACCGCCATTATGCTTCACCCGGCTTAAACGCTTGCCACATAGTCTTTTCCAAGTTGTCAAGTTCAGTCATTGTGTCAGACAGTTCTTTTTTGCTTACATAACCCTTGCCGTTCGCATAATGCAAAAGACGGTCGACATTACTGCCAAGTCGCCTGACTTCATGGATAAGGTTTGTAAAGTCAACCGGTGGGGCGGGTTTTATCTCGGCGCCAGCAATTAGGTTACGGAGAAACTTTTCTCTCGACATTCCGCTTTTAAGAACTTTTTTGTTGAGCTTTTGCAGTTCATTGTCATTAAGCCTGACATTGATTTGATTGTTTCTTTTTCGCATAACATTTTCCTTTCCGCCTTGCGGCATTTTTTAATTAGGGGTTTCAGGGGAAGTTTTACCCCTGACAAACGACACCCCTGTGTCGGACTTTGGGTTGCCAAAGTCGTTGCTTGCTAAACTATGAGACAAACTATTTGTTTAACAGTCCCATTAGTCTTTTGATACCCTCATAGGCATCGTCTCCTTTCTTGTTTTTATTTTTATATATAAAAAAGACCTACCTTACTGTAAGTCTTCCTCATATCTTGGTAGCAGTAGTAGCAGTACTTTTATAGTTTGTTTTGGCAAGTGCTCAAAATGAGCACTTTGGAAACACTATATTGAACAATTAAAAGATTTCCCTGTGGGTCATTTTGACCCACAGGAGAGCATAGCAAATAAATTTTGAAATTATTGTTTGATAAAAAGTAGTAACGGGACATTTTGTCCCGTTAGCAAATATAAATTTAGTACTCAAGCTGAAAATTTTGTTTCTTAGGTAAATAAATATCCGCAACGGCTTTGTATAAAAATTGATAGCAGTATTCATTTTTTAAATTGCGTACCTATTTCCATATACAGTACAAGGTAAAACCGGTAAAATGTTCCGACAAATTTGAAATGATTTGCCGAAAAAATGGGAGCAGTTATTTTATAACGCTGGCAACGATGTAATTGTGACCGTATTTGTTTTTCCCTCGGTCATTGAATAAAGCATTGCTGTATTATTCAGGGAGAATGCTGGTAAAGTTCGCAGTATCGAACTTTCATATATCGCCCGGTAAGTCTCAACTTCCAACTTAAAGGACGGTATCCGAATCCCTAGCTACATATTGTAGAAGTATCATTATACCCTTCGTCTGTCATCGCCTGCAAAGCAATACTGTTTCCTGCTTTGTCCGTAATACTGATTTATCGCTCGCTCATCGGTCTGGGGTCCCCGAAAAGTCATTAGACTTTTTGGGGAGAGGAGAAACGGCGTTGCATTTGAGCTTTCGCATATATGCGGAAGCGATTTTGATATAGCCTGTTCCGACGAGCTCTTGGTGCTCAGCTCCGGCGGCTCGCCTTCCGGCAACGAAGGGAACGTAACCCGACATTCTTTCTATTCAGTTGTAACGGAAAGAAATTTTTTCCTCTCCACTATATAACGAGATAAGCAGGCAAAAAATATTCCTGTTTTATGAAAAAATTTTTTAAAATCTTAAAAAACTTTTATAAACGCAAAAAACGGCACCGACCTTTTTTAGAGATCGGTGCCGTAAATTTTATTGCCAACTATTAAATTTTTATGCCCGTCTTTTTAGTAATATCTTT
>DEWC01000017.1 GCA_002363095.1 Ruminococcaceae bacterium UBA3220
GAGGACAAGCCCGAATACAAGGTCAAAATCAATGCCGCTCTTACCTTCTCAAACACCAAAACATTAAAGGAATACTATCATAATTCATCATGGCTTGAATATGGCGGAGCGCCCGAAAAGGCGGTTCGCAACGCTTTTGTTTATCAGATTGATTCCTACTTGAAATCGAACGGCAAATACAAATCGGGCGAAAGCAAAATAACCTTTTCGGATATTGAGGAGTGCTTGTGCCTTGTTATCTCATCTTTTTCTACCCTGACATCGTATGAAAATCAGACCAAAAAGGCGATAACCAATAAGTTTATTTGTGATGCGATGACCGAGTTTTTAAGGCATCAACTTGAAATTTATTTTATCGAAAACAAGGCGGAAGCCGAGAAAATCGCCGATCAGGTTCTTATAAACAAGCGCAGCCGCGAGCGGAGCGAAAAGGAAAGAATAAATATAAAGAAGACCCTTCAAACGAGTAATTCAATGGTAGACAGGGTTCAAAAATTTGTTGACTGCCGAAGCAAAGAGGTATCCGAAAGAGAACTCTATATCGTTGAGGGCGATTCGGCGCTCGGCTCCTGCAAACTCGCGCGCGACGCTTCATTCCAGGCTATAATGCCGGTAAGAGGTAAAATTCTTAACTGTCTTAAATCGGAATACGATAAGATTTTCAAAAGCGAAATCATAACCGATTTGCTGAAAGTGCTCGGTTGTGGCGTAGAGGTAAAATCGAAGGCAAACAAAAGCCTTTCAAACTTCGATATAAATTTGCTTCGCTGGAATAAAATAATTATTTGTACCGATGCGGATGTTGACGGTTTTCATATAAGGACGCTTATTCTTACCATGATTTACCGCCTTATGCCAACGCTTATTACCGAGGGCAAAGTGTTTATTGCCGAAACTCCGCTCTATGAGATAGGCACAAAGGAAAAAACATATTTTGCGTATGACGAGAACGAGAAAAAGGATATTCTTGAAAAAATCGGAGATATGAAGTATACAATTCAGCGCTCCAAAGGACTCGGCGAAAACCAGCCCGATATGATGAACCTTACAACCATGAATCCCGAAACGAGACGGCTTGTTGAGGTTTTACCGGAGGATGCTGAAAGAACGGGCGAGATGTTTGACCTGCTTTTAGGCGATAACCTCGCGGGAAGAAAAGATTATATTTCAGAAAACGGCTATCTTTATATGGAAGACGCCGATATAAGTTAACTTTCAATCTTTTAATAATGATGTGTTAAGGACGGTTTTTTGATGGCTCCGAAAAAGAAACAAACCGAAGAAAAAAAGAAAAAAAGCAGTAAGGCGAACGCCTATATCGCGGGTGCGGGAACGGTTGTAAAACAGAATATAACCGACACCTTGCGCACCAATTTTATGCCGTATGCGATGAGCGTTATCGTCTCCCGTGCGATTCCCGAAATCGACGGTTTTAAACCCTCGCACAGGAAACTTCTTTATACTATGTATACTATGGGTCTACTAAACGGACCCACCATTAAATCCGCAAATATAGTGGGGAGAACCATGCAGTTAAATCCCCACGGCGACGCGGCGATTTACGATACCATGGTAAGACTTTCCGAGGGCAACGGCGCGCTTTTGCACCCGTTTGTCCGCTCAAAGGGCTCTTTCGGCAAGGCGTATTCGAGGGATATGCAATGCGCAGCCTCGCGTTACACCGAGGCAAAACTTGCCCCCATAGCAGCCGAACTCTTTGAAGATATCGATAAGGACACGGTGGATTTTGTTGATAATTACGATGCAACAATGAAAGAACCGGTTTTGTTCCCGGTAACATTTCCTACCGTGCTTGTTAACACTAATTTGGGAATAGCCGCAGGTATGGCGAGCTCAATTTGTTCGTTTAACCTTAAAGAGGTTTGCGAAACGACCATTGAATATATAAAGGATAACGATATCAATATCGCGGACACCCTTTTGGCGCCCGATTTTTCGATAGGCGGCGAACTTCTGTATGACCGCGCAGATATCGAAAAAATTTATGAAACGGGCAGGGGAAGCTTTAAAATACGAAGCGTTTATACCTATGATAAGTCTAACAACTGTATCGATATTACCGAAATCCCTCCCACTGCGACGAGTGAGCAGATAATCGAAAAGGTTGTTGAACTCGCAAAACTTAAAAAGATAACCGAGGTAAGCGATATTCGTGATGAAACCGACCTTGACGGTCTTAAAATCACCATCGATTTGAAGAGGGGAACCGACCCCGAAAAACTTATGAAAAAACTGTTTAAGCTGACTCCGCTTCAGGACAGTTTTTCCTGCAACTTCAATATCCTTATCGCGGGTTCTCCGAGAGTTATGGGCGTTAAGGAAATCATTTCCGAATGGGTTGCATTTCGTGAAGAATGTGTAAGAAGACGCGTATTTTTCAAACTTTCGAAAGCAAAAAACAAACTTCACCTGTTAAAAGGTATGGAGAAAATTTTGCTCGATATTGATAAGGCTATAAAAATCGTTCGCGAAACCGAAGAGGAAAAAGAGGTTGTGCCCAACCTTATGATAGGTTTCGGGATTGATGAGGTGCAGGCGGAATATGTAGCCGAAATAAAACTCCGCCATCTTAATAAGGAGTATATTTTAAAGCGCCTTGCCGATATCGAGGGCCTTGAAAAGGAGATAGAGGAGATGGAGGGCATCCTCGCCTCAAAATCCAAAGTGAAACGCATAATTATCAACGAACTCGGTGAGGTTATAAAGAAATACGGCACGGAGCGTAAAACGAAAATAGTATCGTTGGATGCGCAGGCGTACGATGATTATATCGAGCCGGAGGACACTTCGCCCGTAACCCTTTTCTTTACAAAGGACGGCTATTTCAAGAAAATAACTCCGCAGTCGCTTAGAATGAGCGGTGAGCAAAAACTCAAAGAGGGCGACGAGATTACCCAGATTATCGAGTCTTCAAACGATAAAGATTTGCTTTTCTTTACCGATAAGGCGCAGGTTTATAAGGCGAAGGTCTCTGATTTTTCGGACGGAAAGGCAAGCGTTCTCGGAGAATATGTTGCCGGAAAACTCAGTTTCGACGAGGGTGAAAACTCGGTTTATATGGTCCAGACGAAGGACTATTCCGGTTTTATGGTGTTTATATTTGAAAACGGAAGAATGGCAAAGGTTCCGCTTTCGTCTTATGCGACAAAAACCAACCGAAAGAAACTTATCTCGGCATATTGCGCCAAGCATAAACTCCATACCGTCTATTATCTTAGCGAAGATACCGACATTCTGCTTGTGTCTACAAATCGCAGAAAACTGCTTGTAAATACCGCATTTATTCCGCTTAAAACGACCCGTGATAACGCAGGGATAGCGGTGATGACACAGAAAAAGGGACAACGGCTCTTTACCGCCGATATTTATGTAAAGGGCAGTTTGGAGGATGAGCATAGATACAGAACCAAGAATCTCCCCGCCTCGGGAACCCTTCGCCAGAACGGAAAAGCGGAACAGACAAAACTTGATATATAAAATCCCGGCAAATTCAACATAATAGAAAATGTCATTATTGCCTGCACAAAACAAT
>DEWC01000018.1 GCA_002363095.1 Ruminococcaceae bacterium UBA3220
GCGGTTTTGAAAAGCGGAAAGCCGGTGCCTGAAATCCCGCGGGAAAAACTTAAAAACTTTAAGGTTGTAAACAAAATTCTTGACCGAATCGAGGCCGAGGGCATTTTTGATGTTAAGGTTTTTGATTATTCCTGCGGCAAGAAATTCCCGGTTATCGCAACAAGAATAGTAAACAAAAACACAAAGGGATATATCGTGAATGTCGGCGCCGACCCGGTTTTTGAGATTGCGGTAGAGCGCACTTTGACCGAGATTTTCCAAGGCAGAAACCTTGATAATTTTACATCCCGACACTCGGGGCGTATTTTAACAAATCTTAATGAGATAAAAACGGTTGATAATGTTTTTAATCAGGTTGAAACCGGCGACGGTTTATTCACGGTTGACTTTTTCGCCGGAACCGATCAAAAGGACGACACCGATTCTTTCCCCGACAATTCGGACAAAAACAACAAGCAACTTCTTAAATGGATTCTTGAAAAGTATAGGGAACTCGGGCTTAATGTTTATGTAAGAAACAACTCATTTTTGGGCGTTCACTGCTATAAATTCTTAGTGCCCGGATATTCCGACATCAAGGGCGAACGCCTTAAAGCACCGATACTCGACTACTATTTTGCCGACAGAGCCGCAAAGGTTATGCGTGATGTAAAGGGCGCAACGGTTGAGCAGTTAAGCGAACTCTTGATGTATAGAAGAATGATAGACGGATTTATCTCCAAGTCGCGTAGTTTTAACTATCTTTCGGGTCTGCCTATTGAAGGTGGCAACGCCGTTTATCTTTCCTATCTTCATTTTGCCTATGCTTCGCTTAAATGCGGCAATATAAACGATGCCATCGGCTATATTTCAAAGGCGATGGAGTATTCCGGAGATGGCGATATGGCGGAGTATTTTTCGGCAATAAAGCTTTGGATGAGTTTTGCCGCCAGAGGCGTTGAAAACGACAAGATACTTAAACTTATAAAAACCTTCTACAAAAAGGAAACATACGATAAATTTTGTAAAAATCTCGAAAACGATGCTTTGCTCGATGAATACCTTATCGAATGCAAGGGCGACTGCGCAAATTGCAAACACAACTACCGTTGCAATTATGAGAGAATAAGAAAACTTATCGCAACGGTCGGAAAAGAATACGCCAAATTTACCGACGGTCAGGATAAAAAGAATTTCCAATTTGACTTTTAACGGTGGGACTCGGATTATCGCAATCGCGGGGGACGGTAAAAATGAAAAGAGTATATACAAAAAATCGCGAAAAAATCAATAACCGGCTTACCGAAACGATAGAAACCTTCAGCCCGGAAACTCGGGAATATGAGAATGTTTACGCCCTACCGCTTATTTCAAAAAAAGAGGAAAACCTTGTTTTAGGTGGGCTTTGCGACGCCGATTTTAACCGGTCTACCATCAGCCAACAAGACATTTTTTATTGCAAGAATGGATATCGTGTTAACGAGGCTGATTTGACGGTTTGCGAGGAACCGGTCGTTTTCGGCGGCTTTTTCTTCGGGCAATTCGGTATATTGTTACTTATGTCCCTCAGTCGCCTTTGGTGGGTGGTTGAAAATCCGGACGATCCAAGAAAACTTGTCTTTTTATATGTCAGAGGCGACGAAGCAGCAAAGACAAACGGGGATAATATAATGCGACTTTTAGGCGTTGACAAATCAAGGTATGAAATAATCGAAAAGCCGACGATCTTTAAGAAAATACTTGTGCCGGATGAAACCTGGATTTCCCGCAATAAAATCAGCGAAAAATTGCTGTTGCCCCACAAAATAATTGCCGAGAGGCTTTTGAAAAAACATCCGGAGGAAACGCCGAAAAAAATATATTTCAGCCGCGCGAAATTCAAAAGAGCGAGATGCGCTCCGGACGGCATAAACGAAGAGTATTATGAAGAATTTTACAGGCGGCGAGGTTTTGAAGTCTTTTATCCCGAACAGTTGCCGCTTGAAAGACAAATTCGCCTTATCGCCGGCGCGGATGTTTTTGTTTCAACCTTCGGCACATTGGCGCATTTCGGTACGATGTTTTTGAAGAACGGAGCAAAGCAGGTAATGCTTCAAAGGGCGGAAAAACTCTTCAACTGGCTTTACATTCAGTTGTTCCTTGTGAAATTCAGGGATTTAGACTGGTATTTTATAGAGGCGACAAAAAACCCCTATCCGACACATCACGACGGCGGAGTTTTCTTTTATTGCCCCACCGATGAATTTAAGGAATACCTTGACGACAAAGAAATTCCTTATCGTGCGGATGAACTGAAATACGAGGCAACAGACGCTGAAATCAAAGAATATATGAGGCGATGGGTTAAGATTTATTCAAATCCTCGTATTTTTAGATATTTAGACCAACCGGAATTGTTTCCGATTTTACAGGCACTATGTTTCCAATATACCGGGAAAATGCTTGACCCGAAGGAGTTCTTGGAATAATCACATACGTTATATTTCGTGCTTTAGGAACACCGAAACTATTAATGGTTCAATAATATTCGCAAGGCGAATAAAAGGGAGAAATTTATGGGCACACCATTTGAAGATGCGGCGGATGCGCTTTTATATACAGACGAACTCGCTTTCAAAACGCGGGGCAGAAGCATGGAACCGCTTTTTCGTGAACACAGGGATATTATCAACATTTCGGCGGTTGACCGCGAACTTAAAAAGGGCGATGTTGTCCTCTATTCCGACAAGCGCGGAATAACCCTCATTTTGCACCGCGTTATCGGGTTTAAGGACGGCAAGGTTATAATAAGGGGCGATAACAATTATTTCATCGAACAGCAGTATCCCGAAGAGATAATCGGCATAATGAAGTCCTTTTACCGCGAGGGGAAATACTGTGATGTGGATAAATCAAAAAAATATAAGCTTTATACATTTTGGATTTTGCACAGTTATTATATCCGTGCCGCGTGGTGCAAAACGCGCCTGACGCTTGGCAAAATAAAGGTAAAATTATTTGGAGAAAGCAAAAAGAAGCAGCCGTAAGGGCGTTGCAAATTAGGGAGTTTATGTCTAAAAACGCGCCTTTTGGCAAATAACTTCTTTAAAAATGACCGACATACGACAGTATGCCGGTCATTTTATTCATTGTTCTTTACTCAAAATCCATCGTTTTTAGATGAGAATCAGTTTTGTTCGTGGCAAAAATCTGCCGACGCGAAGTGAAAAAAAGAAGGTATACTGGCGTATATCGAGATTTTTCACAAGTTAGAAGGCGCTTTTTGCCGCCCAAAACCATAATAATCCCTAATTCGCACCGCCCAAAGGGTGTTTTTTTTGCAAAAATCTGCCGCGTCAAGAACAAATGTTTGCAAATTTCGCGAAAATGTGATAGAATATCTGCGTGCGTGCTGGACGGCGTCTCCTATGCACAGGCAATATTGATAAATCGTAGGAGGTAAAATGGAAAGAAATTTAAGTTGCTGCTTTACGGGGTATCGCCCGGAAAAATTCGGGTTCTCTCTTTCGCCCGATAATCAAAAATACAACGAATTTACCCGAAAACTATACGCCTATATTATCGACCTTGCCGAAGAAGGCATTACCGTTTATTATTCGGGAATGGCGAGGGGATTCGATATTGTGGCGGCGGAGGCGGTCATTGATATTAAGAGGCTTCGCTCTGACCTTGGCGTTTCGCTTGTCGCCTGCGTACCGTACACCGAGCAGGCAAGCGCATTTCCGCCCGATTGGAAGGCTCGCTACGACGCCGTTTTGGAGGAATGCGACAGGGTGGTTTTGCTCTCGGACAGGTATTACCGCGGGTGCTATCAAGTCCGAAACAAGTATATGGTCGACAACACGGATTGCGTTTTGACATATTTTGACGGTTCAGCCGGAGGTACAAAAAATACCGTGGACTACGCCAAAAAAAAGGGGAGGGCGATACTAAACCTCTACGAAAACTTCGGCGAGCAAATGGAGCTAATCTGATTTCTGCGCTACATAGGCGCTCCTGACATTGACAAAATCGGCAAAACGGTTTATAATATTAAGCAAAACCGCAAGGAGCCGAGATTATGGACAAAATTGACTTACAAATATTAAGCGAACTGCAAAAAAACGCAAGAATACCACTCAAAAAACTTGCCGAAAAGGTTTTTCTCTCTTCCCCTGCAACCGCCGCAAGAATCGAAAGACTTGAAAGGGCAGGGATAATAACCTCCTACGCGGCGAAAATCGACCTTAAAAAAATCGGGCTTCCGATAACCGCCTTTGTAAAACTCGATTTGGACCCGAAGCAAAAGCCGGTGTTTTATCCGTTTATTGAGAATCACCCGAACATACTCGAATGCGCCTGTATAACCGGCGGATATTCCCACCTTTTAAAGGTCGCTTTTGAATCTACAGAGGCGCTGGACACTTTTATCGGCGAAATCAACAATTTCGGACACACCGAAACCCAAATTGCCTTTTCCTCCCCGAAACCGCCTACGGGACCGGGCACGGGGGCTATAAAAATCTGAAAACCGTAAAAAGAGCGCCGAGGGCGGTGCGAATTAGGGATTATTATGGTTTTGGGCGGCAAAAAGCGCCTTGTACTTGTGAAAAATCTCAATATACGACAGTATACCTTCGATTTTTCACTTCGCGTCGGCAGATTTTTGCCACGCACAAAACTGCTTAGCATCTAAAAACGATGGATTTTGAGTAAAGAACAATGAATAAAATGACCGGCATACTGTCGTATGTCGGTCATTTTTGAAGAAGTTATTTGCCAAAAGGCGCGTTTTTAGACATAAACTCCCTAATTCGCACCGCCCATTTTTTTGCAATAAAAAAGCGTTTTTCGGGCAAAATAAAAACGGTGATAATGTTTGAACAGTTTTGATATTTCGTCCTTCTCAGGCGATTACAATGCCGACTTTTCCCTTATAAAAGACAAATTCAAAAATGATGCGATGTTAAGGCAACGGGTGTTGAAGGTCGGAGAAAGAAGGGTTGCCGTTTTGTTTTTTGAGGGCATGGCGGACCCCGTTAAGGTGGAAGAATTCCTTATAAAACCGCTCATTCTGGCTAAAAACATCCCCGAAAACGCTGATGTTGAGTATCTCGAAAACCGTATCTTCTACGCAAGCGGACTTCAAAAAAACATATCACTTTCAGCCGCAACAGAATGTATGCAGGGTGGCGACACCCTCATAATTTCAGAGTTCGGCGCGCCGATGCTGTGCGACACAAAGGGCTTTCCGACAAGGAGTATAGAGGAGCCGGGCGCCGAGCGCGTTTTGCAGGGTCCGCGCGAGGGGTTTGACGAAGCGGCGGTTTTAAATCTTGCCATGATAAGAAGAAAAATAAAAACGGCGGATTTTTATGTTGAAAAAATGACGGTTGGCAGGAGAACGGCGACCGAGGTGTATATTTGCTACCTTGATTCGCTTGCGAACCGGCAGGCGCTCACGGTTTTAAAGCGCCGCCTTGAAAAAATAGATATTGACGGGGTGCTTGACAGCAACTACATTACCGAAATCATAAGAGACGGGAAATTCTCGCTGTTTAAAACGGTGGGGACGACCGAGCGCCCCGATGTTGTGGCGGCACGGCTTCTTGAGGGGCGTATCGCCGTAGTTGTGGACGGCACGCCGATGGTGCTGACGCTCCCTTATCTTTTCGGCGAAAATTTTCAGTCGGACGAAGATTATTATGTAAACTTTTTCGTCGGCTCGGTGGGGAGGATGATACGGTATCTCTGTTTCTTTTTAAGCACGAGCATTCCCGCAATTTTTGTTGCGCTTACAACCTATCATATCGGTCTTTTGCCGACGCCGTTTATGCTCTCGCTTGCGGAACTGCGAAGCGGAGTGCCGTTTTCGTCGGTTACCGAATGCCTTTTGCTGATAATCGTGTTTGAAATTTTGCGTGAGGCGGGCAGCCGAACGCCGCAGGGATTAGGCTCGGCGCTCAGTATTGTAGGCGGCCTTGTTGTCGGGCAGGCGGCGGTTGAAGCAAAGATTATAAGCGCGCCGATGCTTATCGCCGTTGCCCTCGCCGGCGTTACAGAACTTATGATACCAAGGCTTAAAGGGGCTATTTTTTATTTGCGGATAGTTTTTATGCTGGCGGCTTCGTTTATGGGGCTTGTCGGCTATATGTTGGTTTCGGCGGTGGTCATAATTTCGGTATTAGACCAAAAATCGGTGGGTGTCGACTATACCGTTTCTATGAGAAACTTTTCGCTTTCCGGGATTAAGGATACGGTTTTCCGCGCGCCGTGGGGATTTATGAAAACCCGTCCGCAGATAACAAAAAACAGAATAAGGCAAAGGGAAAAAGATGATTAAAAAATTCGTTTGCGCGGCCGTTGCGTTATTGCTTATATTCACGCTTCCCGGTTGTGAGGGTTACCGTGAGACCGACGCATGTTATATCGTAACCGCGGTTGCGTTTGACGGCGGAGAAAACATTGAAATATCGCTTGAAGTCGTCTCAACCGGCGGAGGTGAGCGAAGGAGCGACGCCTATTCCGAGATAATAACGGGTCAAGGGAAAACCCCCGAAAACGCAATGTTTTCGCTTTCGAGCAAAATTTCCAAAATCCTTATGTTTGACCACTGCACCGCGCTTGTACTCGGCGAAAGCGTCAAAGAAAATCAGCTTGACGAAATTATAAATTTTGCAAGGGAACTTAAAGAAATAAACCTTTCGGTATATGTTGTGCGATGTGAAAACGCCCGTAAACTGCTCGCCCTATCAAAGCCCTCCGCCGTTGCAAGAGGCTTTGATATCGTCGGAAATATAAGGGAAACCGAAAAGGATACGGGCATAAAATACGAAAACCGATTTTTCGAGTTGTTTGCGGCGTACAAAACGGGCAAATGTTATAAACTGCCGTTTCTGGCGGTTGATGAAGCCAAAATCATAATCGAAGGCGAAACGGTTTACCACAACACACAAAAAAAGGAATATCTTTCTAACGAAGATAGCCTTATATATTCGTTTTTTATAAATAAAAACAGCGGAGGAAAGGTGTATTTCGGCAAAGAATACGCCGATGTGGTAAACACGAAATTTAAACGCAGGGGAAAAGAATTTACCGCGTCGGTTAAGGTAAAAAACGAAAGCGACGGATTTAAAAAAGCGTTTTCGAACAAATGTAATGAATTCCTTCAAAAGCACGGGAAAAAGCTCGGGCTTGAAGCCGAAAAAGCCAAAGTTAAAATAAAAGGCGGTGTTTGAAAACGGAAAAAGATATGCGGTTTTACGAGGGCACGGCGGCGGCAATGGTGCTTTTCGGAAACATTGGGTTGCTTATACCTTATAAGGGCGCAAAAAGCGGCGATTTTACCGTCTTTCTTGTCGCTTTTTCGATTTCGGTTTTACTGTATTTTTTATGCTTTAAATGGCTTGAAAAATTTAAAACAAAGCAGATAAACAAGGCGCTGTTTTATGTGGCGGGAATTATCTCGGTCATATTTTGCCTTGTTGTTTGCGCCGAAACATCAAAGCACTTTCTTAACTATATTTCTACCGAAGTTTTGATAAAAAACCGAAAAATTTACAGCGTTGTCGCTTTTTTGGGGATCGTTATCTACGCCCTTTTCAGACGCCCCGAAGCCATTGTTAAATTTTCGGCGCCCGCACTTGTTTTTATCGCGCTGTCGGTCTTAATTCTTTTCCTTGTTTCCGGGAACAACTTTAACGCCGATTTTTTATCATCTCTTTTTGTGCCGAAAACGAGCGAAAGTGTTTTGAGAACGTTTGAGTATTTGTTGCTCTGCTTTGTTTCGCCGACGGTTTTCGCGGTTTTTTCGGCGTTTTACTTCAAAAAGCCTTCGCTGAAAACAGAAATCGCGGGTCTTGGCGCCGGTGCGGTAATCCTCGCCGTTTGTTTTTTAAGCGGGGTGCTGACCTTTTCGCTTGCCGAGGCTTCCGAAATAAGGCACGCATATCCAAAAAGCGTAAGTGTAATATCTGTGGGCGAACTGTTTACCCGAATGGAAGGAATTGCCTGCTTCGTTTTCTTCTTTTCGGCGCTTGTAAAAACCGTTATTTGCGCCTTTTCGGTAAAGGCGTTGCTTTTTTCAATGAAAATCGCAAGGCCAAAGGAAACGGCAGCGCTTTTGACGGCGGGAGCGGTGCTTATATCCGCGATACTCTAACATTTTTTGCGGAATTTCGGCATACCCTTTAACAAAGGAGGAGTTATATGAAAATAAAAAGAGTTTTGGGGGTCGCCGTTTGCTTTTGCCTTTGCTTGTCAACATCGGTTTACGCAAAGACCGTTACTTCGGACGAAGCCCTTGAAGATCTTGACAAACCGATAGAATGCGCTACCGTTTACGCTTCGCCCGGAACGGATTTGCAAATCAAGGCAAAAAGCGCCGTTTTGATGGAGCAATACACCGGCGAAGTCCTTTATGAGCAAAATCCCGACGAAAAACTGAAGCCGGCTTCCATAACAAAGATTATGTCGCTTGTTCTAATAATGGAGGCGATAGAAAGACGCGATTTTACGCCCGAGGAGGTAGTTACGGCGAGCGAGCACGCCGCGAGTCTCGGCGGTTCGCAAATCTGGCTTGAACCGGGCGAGGGGATGACGGTCGACGACCTGTTAAAGGCAACGGTAGTCGGCTCGGCAAACGACGCGACTGTGGCGCTCGCCGAAAAGGTTGCGGGAAGCGAGGAGGCCTTTGTTGAAAAAATGAACCAAAAAGCAAAGGAACTCGGAATGAACAATACAACTTTTAAAAACGCCACGGGCCTTGACGAGGAGGGGCACGAAACCACGGCGTACGATGTTGCGCTTATGTCGCGCGAGCTTCTTAAATATCCGCTTATTAAGAGGTATTCGACAATTTGGATGGACAGCGTAAGGAACGGCGAAAGCGAACTTGTCAACACAAATAAACTTGTAAGATTCTATGAGGGAACGACGGGGCTTAAAACCGGGACGACTTCGGGAGCCAAATGTTGTCTTTCGGCGTCGGCAAAACGCGGAGACACCGAATTTATCGCGGTAGTGATGGGCGGCGAAACCTCCGCCGACAGGTTTGAAGGGGCAAAAAAGATGCTTGATTTCGGTTTCGCGAACTACTCGCTTATCGAGATTGCTCCGCGTTTTCCGGATAATAAACTCAGCGTAAGGGTTAATAACGGCACCGAAAAACAGGCGCAGGGAGAAATAAAGGGGAAAATTACAAAAATCGTCAAAAACGCCGAAAAAGGCAAGGTGGATACAAATATAGTTTTAAAAGACGCTCTTTCGGCTCCCGTTAAAAAGGGGGATGAAATAGGTACGGCGGAAATATACATAGGCAAAGAAAAAATCGGCGAACTCCCGGTAACCGCCCGAAAAGAGGTTAAAAAAACCGGCGTTTTGGTAATTTTCGGATGGATTATCAAGGGGCTTTTTAAACTATAATCAAACTTTTTTTAAATTCGTCTTTTTCCTCTTGAAAGTGGCCTTGAAATATAGTAAAATATAGTAAATTAAGATGTCATATTTTGGAGGCAATAATAGATGGGACTTAATTTTAACAGCAAATTTGCTGATAAATTTATTAAGGAAAATGATCTTGCCGGCCTTAAACCGCAGGTTGAAGCGGCACACAGGATGGTTGAGGAAAAGTCGGGACTCGGTAATGATTTCCTCGGATGGGTCGACCTCCCCGTAGATTACGACAGGGAAGAATTCGCAAGGATAAAGAGGGCTGCGGAAAAAATTAAAAAAGACACCGATATTCTTATTGTTATCGGAATCGGCGGTTCCTACTTAGGAGCGCGCGCGGCGATAGAGTTTTTAAAGGGTCAGTATTATAACCAAACAAGGGTGGACTGCCCTGAAATATATTTCGCCGGAAACAGCATAAGCGGATCTAATCTTGCCGACCTTCTTAAAATGTGCGAAGGCAAGAGGGTTTCGGTAAACATTATTTCAAAATCCGGAACAACGACCGAACCTGCCGTTGCTTTCAGGGTTTTCAGAAAACTTCTTGAAGAGCGTTACGGCGAGCAGGAGGCCGCAGGGCGTATTTACTGCACAACCGACAAGGCGAGAGGCACATTAAAGCAACTTGCCGACCAAAAAGGATATGAATGCTTTGTTATTCCCGACGATGTAGGCGGAAGATTTTCGGTTTTGACCGCTGTCGGACTTTTGCCGATAGCCGCAGCCGGCGCCGATATAGACAAACTTATGTCGGGCGCCGCCGCCGCAAGAACCGATTACAGCGAGCCCGATATGGAGAAGAACCCCTGCTATACATATGCCGCCCTTCGTAACGCTTTTTACAGAAAGGGCAAATCGGTTGAACTGCTCGTTTCGTATGAGCCAAGGTTTACAATGATGAGCGAATGGTATAAGCAGCTTTTCGGCGAAAGCGAAGGAAAAGACAACAAGGGTCTTTTCCCTGCGAGCGTTACCTTCTCGACCGACCTTCACTCAATGGGTCAGTATATCCAGGACGGAAGCCGTCTTATGTTTGAAACGGTGGTAAGCATTAAGGATAACGGCAGTGATGTTGTTATCGAAAAAGAGGAAACAAACGGCGACGGACTTAATTTCCTTGCCGGAAAACCGATGTCGTTTGTAAACGAAAAGGCGTTTGAGGGAACCGTTCTTGCCCACACCGACGGCGGCGTGCCCAATCTTATCATTGAGGTTGAAAAAGCGGACGAGGAAAACCTCGGCAGACTCATATACTTCTTCGAAAAGGCGTGCGCGATTTCGGGATATATGCTCGGCGTTAATCCGTTTGACCAACCGGGTGTTGAAAGTTATAAGAAAAATATGTTTGCCCTGCTCGGAAAGCCCGGATACGAAAGCGAAAAGGCAAACCTTGAAGCCAGGCTTCAAAAATAATTATCGGAATAAACCGCAAAGGCTTGCGTGAATTAAGCCGAAAGCGGTAAAAAATATAAAGGAGTACATATTATGATAAAACTCATTATCGGAAAAAAAGGCTCAGGAAAGACCAAAAAACTGGTGGAGATGGTTAACAACGCCGCCGAAACAAGCCTCGGCAATGTCGTTTGTATCGAAAAGGGCGATGTTCTTACATTCTCCGTTACACATAAGGCGCGCCTGGTTGATTCGTGCGACTTTGCAATCAGCGGATACGGCGAATATTTCGGTTTCCTCGCAGGAATTAAGGCAGGAAATAACGATATAACCCATATTTTCGGCGATGCAACACTTCGCATCGGAAGCAGAGATTACGATGAATTAGCCGCCTTTTTGGAGAGAATATCAAAAATCGAGGACGTTGAGTTTACATTTACCGTTTCTTGTGACGAATCGGAACTTCCAGCCAAGGTTTTTGATTTTGCCCAAAAGATTTGATTTAAAGTTTTTAACGGCACGAGATGTTCGTGCCGTTTTTTTATTTGACATTTCAGACCTGCGGACTTATAATAAATTGTTAAGAAATTTATGGCGAAAAACTGTGAATTCGCCTTTTGGTTTTAAGAAAGAAGCGGTAAAAGAATGTCAATCGAAACTCAAAACAATTTAAGAAACGTCGCTATTATTGCCCATGTTGACCACGGAAAAACGACGCTTGTCGACCAGTTGTTAAAGCAAAGCGGAACCTTCCGCGAAAACGAGGCGGTAAACGAAAGGGTTATGGACTCGAACGACCTTGAAAGGGAGAGAGGAATAACAATTCTTTCGAAAAACACAAGCGTTAAATATAAGGACATAAAAATCAATATTATCGACACGCCCGGACACGCCGATTTCGGCGGAGAGGTTGAGCGAATTCTTCAAATGGTAGACGGTGTTTTGCTTCTTGTTGACGCCTTTGAGGGTTGTATGCCCCAAACGAGATTTGTGCTAAAAAAGGCGCTTGCGCTCGGCAAGAAAGCGGTTGTGGTTATCAACAAAATCGACCGTCCGATGGCAAGACCGCACGAGGTTGTTGACGAGGTCTTAGATTTGTTTATCGAGCTCGGAGCCGACGAAGACCAGATAGAATTCCCGGTTGTTTTTGCATCGGCGAGAGACGGCTACGCCTCTTACTCCCCCGATGTTAAGGGCGAGGATATGAAGCCTCTTTTTGAGGAGATAATAAAGGAAATAGAACCGCCGAAGGGCGATGTTGAGGCGCCGCTTCAACTCCTTTTTTCCAACATTGAATATGACGATTATGTTGGACGAATAGGTGTCGGCAGGGTCGTGAGAGGAACGGTAAAGAAGGGACAGACGGTTGCGCTTTGCCACAAGGACGGAACTTCGACAAATGTTAAAATCGCGAACATTTATATGTACGAGGGACTCAAAAGATGCGAGGTTGAAAGCGCGAAGGTGGGCGATATCGTCCAGGTTTCGGGCATTCAAAATCTTGAAATCGGCGAGACTGCCTGCGATGTAAACTGCGTTGAACCGCTTCCTTTTGTTAAGATTGACGAGCCGACGCTTTCGATGAACTTTATGGTAAACAACTCTCCGTTTGCCGGCAAAGACGGCAAATATGTTACTTCAAGAAACATAAGAGAGCGGCTTTTTAAAGAGGTGATGACCAACGTAAGCCTCCGCGTTGAGGAGACCGACAGCGCCGACACATTTAAGGTTTCGGGCAGAGGCGAACTCCATCTTTCGATACTGATTGAAACGATGCGCAGACAGGGGTATGAATTCCAGGTTTCGCCGCCCGCCGTTATCTACAAAAAAGACGCCGACGGAAAATTGCTTGAGCCGATGGAACTTTTAATGATAGAGGTTCCCGAAGAATATGTCGGAGCGGTAATGGAGCGTTTAGGTTCGCGCCACGCCGAGCTTAAAAATATGGGAACGCGAGAGGGAGGAACATCGCACCTTGAATTTTCCATCCCCGCGAGAGGGCTTTTGGGCTACCGTTCGCAGTTTATGACCGATACCAACGGAAACGGCATAATGAATCATATTTTTGACGGCTACGAGCCGTATAAGGGTGATATAGAGCAGCGAAACACCGGCTCTATCATTGCCCACGAAACGGGCGAAGCGACCGGCTACGGGCTTTTCAACACCCAGAGTCGCGGCAGGCTCTTTATAGGACCCGGCACCCCGGTTTACGAGGGAATGATTGTAGGCGAAAACCCGAAAAACGAGGATATAGTTTGCAATGTCTGCAAGAAAAAGCAACTTACCAACACCCGCGCTTCCGGCTCGGATGACGCTTTGCGCCTTGTTCCGCACTCGGTTTTATCGCTCGAACAGTCGCTTGAATTTATAAAAGACGACGAACTTGTTGAAATTACCCCCAACAACATCCGTCTTCGCAAAAAAATCTTAGGGAAGGAAGCCCGAATGAAATTTGAGGCAAAAAACAAATAATGTCATACACAATACTTGACCTTGAATGGGATAGCGCGTATCTGCCGGCAAAAGACCGATACATAAATCAGATTTTGCAAATCGGTGCCGTAAAACTTAATAACAATTTTAAGGTTATTGACACCTTTGAGCGCACCGTTCGGCCGAGTGTTGGCGACAAGGTGTCCGACAGATTTGTAAAACTTACCGGAATAACAAGAGATGATTTGGCGGCGGGCGTTCCACTCTCAACCGCGGTGCTTGAATATAACGCCTGGTTAGATGAGGATACCGTTACCATGACATGGAGCAAATCCGACCTTTATACCGTTATGGATAACGAAAAAACGCTCATAAAGGGCATAAAATTCAACATTGAATACTATGTCGATTTGCAGTCGTATATACAAAGCGAGATGCGCCTTATGGGGCATGAGGTAAAATCTCAGATAGCGTTGTCCGACGCGGCGGAAAAACTCGGCATAAAAACGGACGGGCTTGAACTGCACACCGCCAAGGATGACAGTCTTGTATGTGCGGCGCTTTTGAAAAAATATTTCAACAAAAAGCGGTTTTTTGAGATGGTTGAGGACACTTCTCAAAACAATTTCTTCAAGCGCCTCGCCTTTAAGCCGGAATTTATCGACGATATTAACAGCAAATACATAAACAAACAAGACCTGAGTTTTAATTGCAACAAATGCGGAAACACGGCAGAACAAAAGGAACCGTGGAAATACCGTAACCGCTGGTTTTTCTCGTCCTTTTACTGTAAAAACTGCAACCGCGAATTTGCGGCAAGGATATCCTTTAAAAAGGGGTACGACACCATAACCGTCAAACGCAAGGTCTTTGAAAAGAAGAAGCAGCAAGCGGGCGGAAAAAACGGTGAAGAAAAGTGATTTGTAATCTTTGTCCGAGAAAATGTAACGCTAAAAGAACCGCCGAAATGAACTTCGGCGGTTTTTGCAAAGCCCCCGAAAATCCGAAAATAGCAAGATATGGACTGCATATGTGGGAGGAACCGCCGATTAGCGGTAAAAAAGGCTCGGGAACGGTCTTTTTTTCGGGTTGTTCGCTTAATTGCGTTTACTGTCAAAACTACGAGGTAAGCCACGGCGTTAAAGGCGAAACGGTGAGCGAAAAAAGGCTCGCCGAAATCTTTAAGGAACTCGAAGAAAAAGGCGCGCATAATATAAATCTCGTAACCGCCGACCATTACTGTTTTGCGGTTAAAAGGGCACTTGAAATATACAAGCCGAACATACCCGTCTTGCTTAACACAAGCGGATATATCGGCGAAAAGCAACTTGATGTTTTAGGCGATTTGATTGATGTTTTTCTTGTGGACTTTAAGTATGTTTCGCCCGAGAGGGCAAAAAAATATTCGGGGGCAGAGGACTACCCGAAGGTTGCAAAAAACGCGATAGAATATATGCTTAAAAAACAGCCCGAATGCGTTTTTGATAAGGACGGCGTTATGCAAAAGGGCGTAATAATACGGCACCTGCTTATGCCTCTTGCGACAAACGAGGCGATTAAGGTTTTCGATACCGTTTTAGCTGAGTTTAAAAGCGCTTATTTCAGCCTGATGGCGCAGTATATCCCGATGGGTGAATGCGAAAAATTCCCCGAAATAAACCGAAAAATAACCCGCCGTGAATACGAAAAGGTCGTATCGCACATTTTGGCGAGCGGTTTTGAAAACTGCTTTATTCAAGACCTTTCAAGCGCCGATAAAAGATTTATCCCCGAGTTTTGATAAAAACCCCGCAGGATTTTTCGTCCTGCGGGATTTTTTAATGAATAACGAATAATGAATAATGAATAATTGCGGTGTTGTCGCAAGGCGACAACGGATTTATATATCGCTACGCCCGAAATCATTATTGACACATTGTAGTTTTTTATGATCGTGCCGGAGGCACACCATCGTCTATTGTCCTGCGTCTAACATCTATTGTCCAATATTGTAGGGGTGGATACCATCCGCCCGTTTTGTTTGTGCGTATATTGGCGGGCAGATAATATCTGCCCCTACGAACCAGATGTCAGATTGCAGATATCAGATTTCAAAGGAAAGGTCATTTTTGTTTCATCGTCTGATATCTGATGTCTGACATCTGCCAGCTGTTTTATTTTAAATCCAATAATTCGTCGATAGTCTTTTTAAGCACCCTGCTTAATACAACGATTTCAATATCGGTTACGAACCGCTTCCCGGCCTCTATTCGTTGAACAGCATTTTTATCGACATCCAATCCGTTGATTTGAAGTCGGTCGGCAAGTTCTCTTTGGGATATTTTTAAGTTCTTGCGATATTCGGCAACCCTTCTTCCGCAAAGGTTATTTTTATTGTCGGGAGTTTTGTTAATAAACATATTTCTACCTCGTTTTGACATTTACTGCTTGTCAACAGTAGAATTTTATGTTATAATGCTTTCGGATATGACATTCACTAAATGTCATATACTATTATTTATGAGGTATGAATTATGAAATTTTGCTCACATTGCGGAAAAGAGCTTATGGATGAAGCGGTTGTCTGCCCCGGTTGCGGGTGTGCCACTCAAGGACAAGGAACATTAATCAACTACAACGAACCCAAAGGCGCTGCAAGCAAAATAACTGTTGCTTTGGGGATTGTCGGGATAGTTGGAGGGATACTGCTTGCTATTGTCGGTCATATTTGTTCCATTAATGCTATAATATTCGGAATTAAAGATTGTACCGAAAAAAGAAAGCCTACCGGATTGATTTTGGGAATTATCGGTGAGGTTGTGTCTATATTGTCTTCTATTATTGGAGGAGCGGTAATAACGATGGCTTCGATGTTTGGATAGGAGGAGAACAAAGTGAAATTATGTTCACATTGCGGAAAAGAGATTATGGATGAAGCGGTTGTCTGCCCCGGTTGCGGGCAATCACTTCAGGCAGAAAAAGAAGACGATTTTGGCAAAGAAACTGAAAAAGACAAGATTCAACGAAAAAATAAGCAAAAGAAAACTGCAATCATTATAATAACTGTTCTACTGTGCGGCGCGCTCTTGGCGTTTTTGATTTCCATTCCCGTAAGAAATAAAATGGAAGCAGATAAAAAGGCTGAAATCGCAAGTCAATTGTTCGGCAAGGAGTTTGTTTATGAAAACAATGGTAGTTTTACTGAATATCGGCAGAGCTATTCGTTTGAACGCAATGGTAAAGGTCTTTTGAGGTTTAATATTGATGATTTTGGTGACTACACAACTGATACTACAAAATATAAATTTGAAATTATTCTTAGCGGACAGGAGCCATATATTGATATAGATTATATGGACGGAGACGACCTCATGGACAGATTAACAATAAAATTTGATAAATATGGCGACGTTATAGCCCTTTACGACCCAGAATGGGATAGGACATTCAAGAAAGAGTAAGGGATATGTGCAAGGTGTATTGTTTGCCAAAAACAACGCCCCCGCGAAGCATTTGCTTCGCGGGGGTTATTCTTGAAAGGGAATTATAATGATATATCGCCGAAACAATACGATATACGGCTTACACCGCATGATATATTTGCTGACGCAAATATGATATAATATCCGTTCCTTCATGCGCCGTAGGCGTATATCACACCCGCAGGGTATATCATACGCATTAGCGTATATCATCCGTTCCGGTTAGGAACGGATATCATTGAAAAAAGCACGCTT
>DEWC01000100.1 GCA_002363095.1 Ruminococcaceae bacterium UBA3220
ATGATGTTTCCTATATCGAATCGGTTAAAAGGGTTTATGACTGTTTTCCTGTTCACGCCAAGAAGCCGAATTTTGTTATATTCACCACCACAAAGTGTGATGCGCGTTGTCCCTATTGTTTTGAGCATGGGCAGAGGCGAATAGATATGAGCGAACAAACAGCAAAGGATGTCGCCCGATTTATAAGCCAAAAAGCGCCCAACAAGGCGATTACCATAAAATGGTTTGGAGGGGAGCCGCTTTTTAATCAAAAGGCGATGGACACGATTTGCCGTGAGCTTCAAAATTTAGGTATCAGCTATAACACAAAAGCAACTACAAACGGATATTTATTAAATGAAAACATAATACCGAAAGCCATAGACTTATGGCACCTTAAAAGCGCGGTTATTACCCTTGACGGCACCGCCGAGGTATATAATAAAACAAAGAATTTTATTTATGACGACACAAATGCATTCGAAACGGTTTTAGGGAATATAGAAGCCCTGCTTAAAACCGATATAAGAGTTTTCATCCGCCTTAATGTGGGTTTTGAAAACTTTAAAAACATAAAAGAGCTCGTTTTATATCTTAACAAACGGCTTGGCAAACATAAGAAATTAAGCGTAATACCGATAGCTCTTTATGACCTTGAAGGGAAACAGACGGATGAAGAGCGACTGAAAATGAAAAATATGCTCCAAGAAATCGAGGAGCTTACCGATAGAAGCAACAATAAGATAATCGACCTTAGAAGATATGCCGATATGGGCACCCGTTGTATGGCGGAGGATGATGACACTTATCTAATCTCCCCCATAGGTGAGCTCGGCACCTGCGAGCATTTTTCCGAGGGTGAAATGATGTATGGTAGTATTTATTCCGATAAAGAGGATATGAAGATCAAAAACTATTTCAGGCAGCGAACGGTAACCGAGCGATGCAAAACCTGCCCGTTGTTGCCGAATTGCGGAGGGGTCGGAAAATGCCCCTCGCAGACACACGGATGCGATGCGATTTACCAGTCGATGCGGTTAAAGACGATGGACGACAGCATGATAGTCGCCTATAAAAAGTATTTAAAGGAAAAAGGAACGGCGGCGGAATAAGCGGCTTAAAAGAAACGCCGGAAAAAGGTGAGGAATCATAGAAAAGCAAAAATTAAACTATCGTATAGCCGATATGAATGTAGAACTGACATCACAACCCTTTAACAGATTTATCGGGTGGATGGCGGGTCATGAAAACGACGGCAAACCTATCATAAGCATTGAAATGACGCCTGAAAAGCTTAATTATCAAAAGGGAAAATCCGGCGACCCGGATATGTATAACGGCGTTGCCTGCCGGGGAGCGTTTTTAAGGGAAATATCTGAAAGATTGCCCGCCCTAAACGGGTTTTTGCTACACGGTGCGAATTTTGATATTGAGGGCGAAGGCATTGTCTTTTGTGCTCTTTCCGGTACCGGCAAAACGACACAGATGTTAAACTGGCAAAAGTTTTTGGGCGATAAAATGACCATAATCAACGGCGATAAGCCGATAATCCGTTTTTTCGATAAGGATTTTTGCGAGCAAAAGGGCTTAGAAATACCAGAGGGCACCGAATTCGGTATACCTTATGCCTACGGCACGCCGTGGAACGGAAAAGAGAATTTAGGAAACAACACACGCACCATCCTTAAACACATTTGTTTTATCGAGCGGAGCGAAACAAATTTCGTTACCAAAATCGACAAGGCGGACGCGGTTGAGAGGATAATGAAACAGGTTTATATCCCGCGCGACCCCGAGGCGTTGGAAAAGACCTTGCAATTGGTAAACCGCCTTATAAACGCCTGCGAATTATGGATAATTCATTGTAATACAGAACCCGAATCGGCGGAAGTGGCGTACAAAACAATATTTGGCATCGATTAGGCAATATTTACATATTAACCCTCCTTGTGTAAAGGAGGGGGGACCGCATTTGCGGTGGGAGGATTTAGGTAATGTCTTCCTATCAGCCCTCCTTGTGTAAAGGAGGGGGGACCGCATTTGCGGTGGGAGGATTTAGGTAATGTCTTCCTATCAGCCCTCCTTGTGTAAAGGAGGGGGGACCGCATTTGCGGTGGGAGGATTGTAACAATCCCTCAGTCAACTTGCGTTGACAGCTCCCTTTGCACAAGGGAGCCGACGAGAAAGGATTTACATAATGGAGCGAAAACACAACAAAAAACTTGTTCCGTTTGCAAAATCGCTGAGAAAAAACATGACAAAAGAAGAACGCCGGCTGTGGTATGATTTTTTGCGAAATTATAAATTTCGTTTTATAAGGCAAAAAATCATAGGAAAATATATTGTTGATTTCTATTGTGCTAAAGCAAAAATCGCTATTGAACTCGACGGCAGCGAGCACTATATTGGCAGCGGTGTTGAAAAAGATAAAGTCAGAACATCCTATCTCGAAAAATTTGGATTAGAGGTCATTCGAATTCCCAACAATTATGTAAACGGCAATTTTTTTTGGTGTATGCGAATATATTGATAAAATTGTGAATGAACGGATACAAGAAGGAGAAATTCCTCAGTCGGCATACGCCGACAGCTCCCTTTACATAAGGGAGCCGAAAGTAAGGCCATAAAGAAAGGGAAAACTTTTATGCAATACATCGATGAAAAA
>DEWC01000045.1 GCA_002363095.1 Ruminococcaceae bacterium UBA3220
CCTTTATCGAGAAAACTCATAATAAGAGGTGTATTGCTTATTCCTATACCGCACATGGCAATTTTCTTTCCGTTTAATTTGTCAAAGAACTGTTTGCAATCCATTGTATTTCTCCTTATTAAAAATCAAAAATTATCAACAGATACTTCTTGTTTTATATTGTTCTTTTTAAGATATTCTTCGAGGCACAAGCCCGATTTGTTTATCTTCTTTGCCGCTTCGATGCCGACAAAGCGCCAATGCCATGATTCATAAATGACTCCGGTTTTGTCCTGCTTGTCTTTAGGATATCTTAAAATAAAACCGTATTCTTCTGCGTGTTCACAAAGCCATTTAAACATTTCCGTCTGTTCAAATGCGTCATCAGCCATATTGAAATCCGCACAAATACCGGAATTGTGTTCGCTTGTGCCCGGTCGTGCCACAATTGTAGCGGCTTTATCCTCATCGCCGCCGTACCTTTCTACCTGTTTATCAAACAGCGCTTTTTGGTCTGCATAACTTCGGAACGGAGACCAGACCTTTAAATCGACTCCGTCTGCCTGAGCAGCTCTTACCATAGCGGTTATATAGGGATATACACTTTTGTGAATCTTGGTAACATAATTATTGTTTCTTAATTCCGGTTCGATTTCAACAAGGTCTTTTCTTATCTCGCTGTCATAATTATCGGGGAGCGGATTTTTTGCGTTCACAAGCATCAAATTGGAATACTTTTCATTAAGTTTATTTCCGTTTGTTTTCGGTGTTGTAACCTGTTTTGAGGAGGTCTCTTCGCTTTTGGATTCATCTTTCTTTATTTTTTTGACAGTTTTGCTTACACTTGACGATTTGGTTTCCTTTTTTTCGTTGTTATCGGATTTAGGTGTAAACAAACGCGAAACACCAAAACTTATTGTTCCCAGAATTATGCCGATAATCAATGCCGAAGAAATCAAAAAAACTCTTCTGCGCTTAACGGCCTGTCTACCTCTGTCTGTCATATCAATACCTCTATTCATCAAGTTTAAGCACAGCCATAAAGGCATCCTTCGGCACCTCTACCGAGCCTAAGCGCCGCATCTTCTTTTTGCCTTCTTTTTGCTTTTCAAGAAGTTTTTTCTTACGAGTAATATCGCCGCCGTAGCATTTTGCAAGAACATCCTTACGCATAGCCTTAACCGTTTCCCTTGCAATAACCTTGCCGCCGACCGCTACCTGAACGGGGACCTCAAACAACTGTCTCGGAATGTAATCCTTTAATTTTTCGGCAATTCTTCGTGCCCGCTGATATGAATTTGAAGAATGAACTATAAACGAAAGCGCATCCACCGTTTCCCCCGCAAGCATTACATCAAGTTTTACAAGAGATGATTTCTTGTATCCCGCGGGTTCATAGTCATAACTCGCATATCCCTTTGTACGGGATTTAAGAGCATCGAAAAAGTCATATACTATTTCGCCCATAGGCATAACATAGTGAATATCGACGCGGTCTCCCATATACTTCATATCAATATAATCACCTCTGCGTTCCTCGCAAAGCTGCATTATCGTTCCGACAAAGTCGCTCGGTGCGTAGATATGAACATTTGCTACCGGTTCAAGCGCCTCAGCCACGGTTGCCGGGTCGGGATAATTTGTGGGATTATCAACATACACCTCTTCACCGTTTTGAAGTTTGAATTCGTAAACAACACTTGGGGCGGTGGTGATAATATCAAGGTTATATTCCCTTTCAAGGCGTTCTTCTATGATTTCCATATGCAAAAGTCCGAGAAATCCGCAGCGAAATCCGAAGCCCAGCGCTTTGGATGTTTCGGCCTCAAAAAGCAAAGAAGCGTCGTTAAGTTGAAGTTTTTCAAGTGCCTCGCGCAAATCGGGATACTTTGCCCCGTCCGCAGGATATATTCCGCAAAAAACCACCGGTTTTACATTCTTATATCCGGGGAGAGCTTCATCGGCACCGTTTTGAGCGCTTGTGACGGTATCGCCCACACGCGCTTCGGAAACAGTCTTAATCGAAGCCGCCAGATAACCGACTTCGCCTGCCTCAAGTATTTCACAAGGCACAAGATCGGTGGCGCTTTTTCTGCCAATCTCAACAATATCAAATTCGGCGCCGGTTGCCATCATCTTTATGCGGTCTCCCGCCTTGATTTTTCCGCTGACTACCCTGAAATAAACTATTACACCCTTGTAGGGGTCGTAATAAGAATCAAATATCAAGGCTTTTAAAGGCGCGTTTCGGTCGCCCTTCGGAGCGGGAACACCGTTTACGATAAGTTCGAGAACGCTATCGATATTATGCCCCGTTTTTGCCGAAATCAAGGGCGCATCATCGGCGGGAATACCGATAATATCTTCTATTTCGTTTTTTATTCTGTCCGGCTCTGCGCTCGGCAGGTCAATTTTATTGATAACCGGCAAAATTTCAAGCCCGTGGTCGACGGCGAGATAGGTGTTTGCCAAGGTCTGCGCCTCGATACCCTGAGAAGCGTCAACAACAAGTATCGCGCCCTCACAGGCGGCAAGCGAACGGGAGACCTCATAGTTAAAATCAACATGTCCCGGCGTATCAATGAGGTTGAGTTCATACTTAATTCCGTCATTTGCGGTGTAATACAAAGTTACAGCATGCGCTTTTATTGTTATTCCGCGTTCTCTTTCAAGGTCCATACTGTCAAGTATCTGCTCTTCCATATCTCTCGAAGCAACCGATTCGGTAAGTTCAAGCAATCTGTCCGCAAGGGTTGATTTACCGTGGTCAATATGGGCAACTATACAAAAATTTCTTATATTTTCTAACGGAAACGACACTTTTTATTCTCCTTAAAAACAACAAAAGTCTCAGCAAGAGCATTTCGTTCGCACGATTATTTCAGCATATCTATACATTTTAGATGATACCATATTTTCACTTTATTTTCAAGTAAATATTGTATATTTATAATATAATATAACCGTATTGCAACGCACGGTATAAAAATTCCCCGGAGAGCGCTCCGGGGAATTTGACTTCAACATTTCTTAACAATCTTTGTCGAGTAAATCTCGTTTATCAGGTCAACTACCTTTTTTGTATCCTCTTCGTTAAACTCACGCAATAAGCGAATGGCATTGATTTCGGTTGTGGTAAGCGGGAAAATATCCCTGTCGCTCGGTTGTTTCAGAGTCACTCTGCCTGCCGAACCGTTACCCGAATTGAGGGCAAAATCCTCACCGTACAAAAGCATCGCCACCGAAATGCGGTAAAGCTCGGCAATCTGCTTTATTTGCTCCGGGGTGGGGCTCCCCACCTTTTCCATTCTTGCGTATGCGCTTCTCTTCATATTCAATAAGGAGGCGGCCTCCTCTTGCGTAAAACCGGCAAGTTTTCTATATGAAGCTATTCGACTGTTGATGGTTTCTTTTTTGTTTTCCATTTTTCCTCCAAATAAAGCCTTGACTTAACGGCAAGATAATTGTATAATAACTTGTGCACGCTGAAGTGGCTCAGATGGTAGAGCAGCTGATTCGTAATCAGCAGATCGTGGGTTCGAGTCCCATCTTCAGCTCCACGTCGTCGTCGCAAGTTCCGTATCGCTTGCGACGATTTTTTTGCAAAAATCATCCTGCACTCACTCCACTGCTCCTCCTCTCCGCAAAAAGTCTCGCTTAAACCTCAACTGCTCGCTTGTAAACGCCCTCGCTGCGTTTCGGTTTGCTACCAACTTTTCGCGGTTT
>DEWC01000009.1 GCA_002363095.1 Ruminococcaceae bacterium UBA3220
TCACCTAATCCGATTTTATCAAGTTTTTTTTCAAAACCGGCGGTAAATTTCACATCAACGATAGGTTTGAAATGCTCACCAATAAGGTCGGATACAACCATTCCCAAGGATGTAGGTTTAAGCGATTTTTTCTCCCGTTCAATATACGAGCGTTGCAGAATATTGGAAATAATCGGAGCATATGTTGAAGGTCTTCCGATTCCGTTGTCATCAAGTGCCTTGATAAGGGTGGGCTCGGTATATCTTGCCGGAGGTTGGGTAAAGTGCTGATTTGGAACAATTTTTTTAAGTTTAAGAATATCGCCTTTCGACATATCCGGAAGGGCGCCTTCGTTGTTTTTAGCGTCATCACTTCCCTCTTCGTAAAGAACGGTAAAGCCGGGGAAATGAACCTTGTAACCGGTTGCCTTGAACAAATGGTCATTGGCGGTTATATCAACAGACTGAGTGTTTTGCAAACAATCGGTCATCAATGATGCTATAAACCTCTCCCAAATCAATTTGTAAAGTTTATACTGGTCGGTTGAAAGCGCTTGTTTCGCATCCTCCGGTTTTAATTCAACAATAGTGGGTCGTATGGCTTCGTGTGCATCCTGAGCACCGTTTTTAGACTTAAAATAGCGTTGTTTATCAGGAACATATTCGTTTCCGTATATGCTTGAAATCAAACTTGTTGCGGCGGCTCGCGCCTCTTCTGAAATTCTTAGCGAGTCGGTACGCATATAGGTGATGAGACCGGTTACTCCATAGCCGGGAACATCTACACCTTCATATAACTGCTGGGCAATACGCATCGTTTTTTGTCCAGTAAAATTAAACTTTCTTGAGGCTTCCTGCTGTAAAGTTGAAGTAATAAACGGCGGCGCGGGCTGCCTGTGGCGCAAACCTTTTTTTACATTTGAAACAATATAATCCGCATCGGTGAGTTCATTCAATACTCTATCCGCATCTTCACGGCAAGAAATTACAGCGGGTTTTTTATCGTCAACATTTCCGTAATACTTGGCATCAAAAGTTTTTTTGCCTGATAACAATTTGGCGTCTATGCTCCAAAACTCACTCGGCACAAACTTTTCAATTTCTCTTTCACGGTCAACAATTAATTTTAAAGCAACAGACTGAACTCGCCCTGCGGAGAGTCCGCCCTTAACCTTTTTCCAAAGAAAAGGACTAAGTTTATAACCCACTATTCTGTCAAGAGCGCGACGCGCCTGCTGTGCGTCAACAAGGTTAAGGTCAAGTGTGCGCGGAGATTTAATTCCGCTGTTTATACCGGACTTTGTAATCTCATTGAATGTTACCCTGTTAGCCTGATTTAAGTCAAGGGACAGCAGCTGAGCAAGATGCCATGAAATTGCCTCCCCTTCTCTGTCGGGGTCGGTAGCGAGAAGAACGGTTTCGCTTTTTTCCGCTGCGTCTTTGAGAGATTTTATCAACTCTCTTTTATCCGGCATATTTATGTATTCAAGCTTAAAATTATTGTTAACATCAATACCGAGTTTTGATTTCGGAAGGTCTCGAACATGGCCCATTGAAGCCATAACTTCATAGTCACTACCAAGATATTTCTTGATGCTCTTGACCTTTGTCGGCGACTCAACAATAACAAGTTTTGACATGATAAAACTCCTTTATAATATCTTATACTTTCCACCCGGTAATGCCGAAATGAACTGTTCCAGTTCAAGTTCAGTAAGCGCAGAAAGTATTTCATTTGCAGTTAGTTCAAGCGAAGAAAAATCTTCAACAGAAAAAATCTGCCTATCTAAATGATTATACAACATTTTTGCTTCTTTTGAAAGTGTTTCTTGCGATTTTATGTTATTTTTTTCAAACTTAGAAGTAACTTTGTTGCCTTTTACCTCGGTAATCTCATTTTCCGCACCTATTTTACCGGGATACAATGTTTCGAAATCGTTAAAAACAGACTTATCGTCAACAAAAGGTTTAGCACCTTTTAAAAAAAGCTTATTCGAACCCTTATACTCGTTTTGCAAAAGATTTCCCGGAACGGCATAAACGGTTTTTCCGAATTCGAGCGACTTCTCAGCGGTTATAAGAGCACCGCTCCCCTCTGCCGCCTCAATAAGAACAGTAATGTCGGAGATAGCAGCCAAAATTCTGTTACGCAAAATATAGTTATATTTAAGTTGCGGTGTCTTTGGTGCAAACTCACTTATTACGCAGGCGTTTTCGAGAATGTCGCGAGTAATACCGGGGTTATACTTTAAAACATCACAGTCAATACCGCAAGGAAGAATTATTACGGTTTTTCTTGAATCCGTTGCGCCTTTCAGCGCTTCAAACTCACAACCTGTTCCTCCGCCGCTGACGACCGTAATACCCCTCAAAGAAAATCTGCTTGATAAACGGTAAGAAAGCTCCTGCCCCAGTTCGGTGGGCCTTCGCGGACCGGCTATTGTAACAGAAGGATAATTGTTAAAATCAGGAAACTTACCGCGATAATACAGCACGGCGGGCGGATTTTCAATACTCTTAAGAGCAGTTGGGTAGTCTTCGTCGGCAAACGATAATATGCCGTAACCGCTGCTTATACAATAATCCACTGTGTCAATTGCCGACTGATATGCAGTTAAACTGAATTTTTCTTTTAACTCCACAGAGAGTTGCGAGTGTATTTTTAGGTCGGAAAAATCCAAATCAATAATATCTTTTAAATCTTCAATAAGTTTACCGGACTTTTTGGAACCGGGTTTAAAGGTGTTGGCAATAAATACCGAATTTACTCTTGAATAGTCTTTCATAAGCGCGCCTTTTTTGTATAATCATAGATTGCGATAGCCGCTGCCGAGGCGGCATTTAAAGACTGAACCTTTCCCGCCATCGGTATGGTCACAAGCAGGCGCGAAGCATCTTTGACTGCTGTGCTGACGCCGTTAGCCTCGTTTCCGATTACTATAACATCCCGTTGCAAATACTGAATATTGTCAATAGGTACGGCGTTATCATCAAGAACAAACGATACGGCGGTTAAATTGTTATCATTTAAATATCTTGGCAGGTCGTCAGCAAATAGTATCGGCATACGAAGGACCGTTCCCATAGATGAACGCAAGGATTTAGGAGAATAAGGATCGCAACAACCTTCATTTATGATTATCCCGTTAATCCCAAGTGCCTCTGCGGTCCTCGCAATAGCGCCGAGATTGGCTGTGTCCTGAACCGAATCAAGGGCAACATACCTGCCGTTTTCGGTAATTTTTGAATTAAGCGAAGGCTTTTGGGCAACAACTATAATCCCCTGGGGAGATTTTGTATCGCATATTTTAAGGAATAAGCTGTCCTTAACAACATAATTGAGTTTTGAGCCTTCAAAAAAACTTTCGGCAATTTTAGGGGTTCTCTCGTAAAACGACGAGGAAACAAAGGTGTATTCAACCGATAATCCACAGTCAACAGCATCACGGCAGATACGAAGACCTTCAAGAACAAAAAGGTTGTATTCACTGCGAGCCTTTGCAGATGTTTGAAGTTTATCGACAAATTTTAGATAGTTATTATCTTTCGAGCTAATCTCTGAAAACTTCGACATAAAATTAACCCCCCTTACGATTTTAACCGATAAAAAACGCGTTATTAAATACCAAAATTCGCCCGAGATATACTCGGGCGATAATAATTATTTTTCGAGAGCTTTTTGCGCCGTCTTAGCAAGAGAAGCAAAACCTTTCTCATCATTTACTGCTAAATCAGCCAACATTTTACGGTTAATCTGAACGCCGGCCTTGTTTAGGCCGTTCATAAATGTGGAATAGTTCATACCGTTAATCTTAGCCGCGGCAGAAATACGGGTAATCCATAAACGACGGAAATCGCGTTTCTTTTGCCTGCGACCTATATAGGCATAGTTGCCTGATTTCATAACCGCCTCTTTAGCGGTCTTAAAAAGCTTAGATTTTGCGCCAAAATAACCCTTGGCAAGTTTTAAAACTTTTTTTCTTCTTTTGCGTGTTGCTAATGCACCTTTTACACGAGCCATAATGAGTAACCTCCACTAATTTTTTTCCGCTTATTTATACGGAATCATTTTCTTAACCTTTGCAACATTAGTTACATCGGCGCATACGACTTTGCGAAGATTTCTCTTACGCTTGGTTGTTTTCTTGTTGAGAATGTGTGACTTAAAAGCGTGTGCTCTTTTAACCTTGCCGGTTTTGGTAAGCTTAAAGCGCTTTTTTGCGCCACTGTGTGTTTTAATCTTAGGCATATTTTTGTCCTCCTGTAAAAAAATCCTTATTTATTCAATTTCGGAGCCATAAACATAAGCATGTTACGGCCTTCCATCTTTGCGGCTTTTTCAACGTTGCCGACCTCAGAACAAGATTCAGCAAAACGATTCATAAGGTCAAGACCAATCTCGGGATGTCCAAGTTCTCTGCCTCGGAATCTGATGGAAAATTTAACCTTGTTGCCCGCCTGAAGAAATTTTATCGCATGCTTTGCTTTGGTTTCAAAATCATGAGTATCAATTCCTACGCCAATAAGACGAATTTCTTTTATCTCAATGATTTTTTGGTTTTTCTTAGCATCTTTTTCTCTTTTAGTCTGCTCAAAACGGTACTTTCCATAGTCCATAATTTTGCAAACCGGCGGTACGGCATTAGGTGAAATGTTAACAAGGTCAAGGTCCTTTGAGTAGGCTATTTCGATTGCTTTGGCAGTAGGCATAATGCCAAGTTGCGAACCGTCGCTTCCGATTACTCGAACCTCTTTAAATTTAATACCGTCATTAATTGCTAATTCTTTACTGCTGATTGGGACGCACCTCCGCAAAAAATTTAAACGCAGACAGAAAATGCCCGCGTTTAAAATAATCAAAAAATTGAAAATTTAATTAACCTTGCAATCTTAATTACTAAGGTGAGAACGGAACATTCTTCTTCATTGTCAAATAGTATTATATCATATTATTGCCGGTTGTCAAGAATTTTTTTAATATACAGACAAAAATCCGGTTACCACAACAAATTCCTGCTCTTAGCATGAGAGTTTATTCGCATGGTATCATAGGTGGAAATCTTGTTGTCGCAGTTTATATCCGCGCAAAGGAACTGATAGTCGGTAAGAACGGTAATCCCCCTGACATGAGAATTGGCGGAGAGATAATCGCTCTCATTTACCGCGCCGTCTCCGTTAATATCACCCAAAAGATGTATTTTCATATTTTGAGTAACTGTTGCGCCGGAAACGGTAACACTGTAAAAACGCTCTATATGGTTTTCTTTTAACGCACCGATAAGATAGTTACCATCCGCAACATTCATAAACATATAGGATGTCGAATTACCGTAAACAGTAAGTTGTTGCAAGGGATTATCGGAATTGTTTTTATAAAGAGTTAAGGTTACGGGAGCATCCTCATTGCCGAAACTTGTGATGTTTCCGCCGATTCCGACAAACGGGACAGACTCGGTCTTTTCTCTGCCGCAAACAGTACATACGTATGTCCTCGTCCCCGGCGTGTCAGGTGTAGGAACAACGGTTATTACGCCCGGTCCCCAAGTATGGTTTGCAATATCCTTCATATCTCCGCAAACACTGCATTCGTGCCAGTGCTGTGTGTCACTGCTTGACCAAACGGTATCGTATGAATGGGTTATTGTTCTGACATATCCGCAGGCGTTACAGGTTGTATCGCAGGAATTGTCAAAAATGTGGTTGGCAACATCTTTTTTGTTACCGCAAACACTGCATTCGTGCCAATGCTGTGTCCCGTTATTAGACCATACGGTTTTGTATGAATGTGTTATTGTTCTGACATATCCGCAGGTGTTACAGGTTGTATCGCAGGCGTTATCAAAAATGTGTTCATTCTCGTACACTTTGCTGTTACAAACCGAACAGGTATGCCAGTGTGTCTGTGCATTACTGTACCAAACGGAGTTGTTATAAGTATGGGCTGTAGTACGAACATAGCCGCAGGTATTACAAGTGGTATCACAGGAATTATCGTAAATGTGATTTGCAACATCCTTTTTATCTCCGCAATTCAGGCATTTATGCCAATGGGATAAACCGTCTTTATCCCATTCGGTGCTGTAATTGTGCCCAAGCGGGTTTATTACTTTGTGTGTCGACAAAATCACATTGCAAACAGAACAGCGGGTTTTATCGGTAACACCGGATTCTGTGCAGGTGGCGGGGGTGCCGGGTTCATCAATCACCGGTGTATGTCCGTTAGCCGGGATAACCTCCTGAGCAACCAAAACTTTTTGGCAATACGAACAGTGAGAGCCCTCGGTAAGTCCCGTTTTTGTGCAGGTAGGCTCAACCCTCTTATCAATGACAGGAGTATGAGCGGTAACGCCGATTGTTTGCGTTTTAGTCTTTCCGCAAACGCAGGTAAATGTTTTTATCCCGGTAGAAATACAGGTGGGCTGTTTTGTAATAACGCCGTCATCGTAGGTATGTGCGGCATAATCTGTAATTTCATTACAATTGGTACAGGTTCGCCAGTGATAATTCGAGTTATTTGTCCAGGTATCACTGAAATAATGCGGTGCGGTACGGGTTTCCCCGCAAATATTGCAGTCAGTATCGCAATTATCAGAGTACTGGTGCTCTTGAATGTCCTTCTTGACGCCGCACACGGTGCATTCATACCAATGAGACTCTGCGTCAGAATGTATTTGCGTGTCAAAAGAATGAGCGGTAACATCAAGTTTTTCACCACATATAAGACACTTGTGCCAATGCTGTGCTGTATCGCTTGACCATGTTATCTGACCGGGTTCGCCGATATAATGCGGGACGCTAACGATTTTTTGGATTTCGCTCTTTGTGTTCGCATCCCAGGACAAATCATTGGTAACATCCATAATCAGCTTACACTTGCTGAACCTAAAGCCGAAAATATGGTAATACTCACCGTATTCATCACTTGATAGTGTATAAACGGTTGAAATTTGTCCCGTTGTCGGGTCATACTTAAAAATCTTGTTAAGATCGGAATAATAAAGACAATAGCCGTCGGAAGATAGTTTCGAAAAACTTCCCGGATAATAGGAATACTGCGCAACGGGCCAGTTATATGTTAAATCGGCAATCGGAGTTGAACTGCCGTATTTCATAAGTTTTGCCTCGTTAACGGTAACCGTACTGTTACCGACAACCTTTTGCGAAGTTTGAACGGCTATATAATATATTTCGTTGTTAAGATGCTGTATGCAAGCGGTTGAAGAGTTCCAAAACGCGTTAGAATTAAAAGAATTCGAAATACTCATATCAAATTCGATTTTTTTGCGCTTGAGTATACTCGTATGAATAACATCGTTTTTACAAACACTGCAACGGCCATTTTCATCTAAAGAGGTATCCGGCCTTACACATTTGCAAGTTTCACACCAGTTAACGACAGCAGGGTTAAAAATCACATATTGATTATTAACGGTATCGAACTGTAGCAAATCACCTTTATCTTTATTATAAGACGGATTGTCTTGCTCAATACAATCATCAGGAATAATTATTGTTGTGATGCTTCCAGTGAACGGAACAGAATTTATATACAACTGACCGGTTAAAGAATCATAGTCAAAGCCTCGGTCAGCATGTGTTTCGCAAAAATCTTTAGAAGATATAAGAAAATTATCGTGAGAAACACGACCGTCCATATCATATGTCGGATCGTCATAGGTCAAATCAACAAAATATTTGTTACCGTTCAAATATACAATGTTCCAAAGGTGATTCATAACATCGGATGTTTCAGAGGTGCATTTGATGCCAAGCAGATATAAACAGCGTTTATAAGCGTAAGAATAGCCGGTACAAACCGATGTTCCGTCGAAAAAAGTGTTAATCGCATAGCGTTTTGAAAGACTTAAATCATATTCACAGTTTTCAATAATACGGTCATGAACTATAAGCGCTTTTTGCCAATCAGAAAGCGAGGGGTTATTTATGAGATCTCCGATATACTCGCTCTCAATATGCGCGTCAAGTATCGATACATACTCATCGTATTGTTCTTCTGTCAAGTCTTGCTGAGGAACTAAATTAGACCAGTCGTTCTCTCCGTACTCCGCAGATACGGTAAAGGCAAAAACATTAAGAACCATCGTAAATGATAAAATAATTGCGAATATTTTTTTCAAATTAGTCCCCTCCTTACTTTATAAGTTAAGCGGAAAATCCATTCCGAGCATCTTATATTTGGCTCCTGCCATTTTATTATACGGCAATTTTTCCCATTTCGAATCACCGATAATATCTTCGATTCCTGCAAGATTATCTTTTGTATCGGTAATTCCCGGTATTAAAGGTGTTCGTATAATAAACGGCTTTTCACTTGATTTGAGAATTTCGAAATTTTTGAGAATTATACCGTTATCGACGCCTGTATACTGTTTATGCAAACCGGAATCGGCAATTTTAATATCCATAATAACAAAGTCAAGCTTTCTGATTACTTCGGAAAAGATTTCGCTTTTTGCAAAACCCGAAGTTTCAATACAAAGATTATAACCTTGAAGTTCGTTAATCAATGCGTTTAAGAATTCATATTGCATGAGCGGCTCTCCGCCCGAGAATGTAAAACCGCCGAAATTTTCGCCTAAAATCGCGGCGTCGGATATAACCTTAGCGGCAAGAGCCTTCGAATCAATCTTTTGTCCGGAAACAACAATGCAGTTTTCGGGACAAATATGCAGACAACGACCGAACGGCTTGCACTCGGGGTGATTACATTCTTTTCTGCACAGATTACAGTGTAAACAACGGTTTTCTTTGTACATAAGTTGGGGCTGTGCTGATAATCCTTCGGGATTATGACACCATTTGCAGCGCAACGGGCAACCCTTCAAAAAAATTGTTGTTCTTATTCCGGGTCCATCGTGGACCGCCATTTCTTTAATATCAAAAATAATTCCTTGCATATTACCCTATGATATCAACTACCGCTTTTGCGTTATATTCCCCGATTTTTCGTGCGCCTGAAACATTAGGATGCAACCCGTCGATTAAATCTCTGCCGTTTTGTTTATTAACTTCATAAATGTTACATATACCGCAGGAAAAGGTATCTACAAAATAGACATCAGACAAACGAAAGCAAATCTCCTTCATCAGGTTTCGCTTATAATAAATGCTTGCGTAACTACGGCGCTGTTCAGCCGCCTGAACGGGAGAACAGAAAAATATTCGTGCATCTTTATACAGCGCGCGCAACTCCTCATAAATAATTCTCATGGCGCCCGCCCATGTCTTACGGTCAACACACTCCGATGGCAAAACGGTGCCATCAGGGGCGGTAAATTGTTTCTCAATGGAAGAAATATCGCACTTTTCCGCCGAAAAAGGGTCATTAGTGCCTGCGGCAATCATAATAATATCGAAATAATCATAGTCCGTTTCGCCCGAAGAAATCCCGTTTTTAATTTTCTCGATTTGATTAAGCAAAACGTTTTGATTATAGTCGGTATCATCACCGCAAAAAAGAGGCTGACCGTTTAACTGAACATCGCTCTCATTAGCAAGGCGCGCGCCGATTACGGCGGTAATAACATACTTTTCAGGAGTAAGCATTTCATTGAAATATCTTACCCAACCACGCTCAGATGTGCCGAGTTCTGTAATGCTATCGCCCATAAAAAGAATTCTTTTGTTTTTGCAATCCATAATATTATAACCTCATCAAGCTTGCTATACAGCGTATTCCTGCCTTGCGATAACATGATCCTGATATTCCTTATCAAGTTCAACAAAATACGCGCTCCATCCCCAAATACGAACAACCAGTTGCTTGTATTTTTCAGGATGTTTTTGAGCATCGAGCATCACTTCACGGTTAACGGTGTTTAACTGCAACTGATGACCGCCGTTGTCGATAAAGGTTTTTACAACCATACCGACTTTTTCAACACTGTCTTCATCGGTAAACAAACTTTGGTGGAACTCGAGTGTTAAAGGTCCGCCGTTGATTGCTCTTTCAAAATGCGGTTTAGACATAGAAGCAACAACAGAAATCGGACTTTTGACATCGGCGTATAAACTAACCGAGAAATTAGTTCCGAAAGGCTCACCCTTTCTTCTGCCGTCGGGTGACGCGCCTATTTCGTTAGCATGCCATAAATAGTACATTGCGCTGCCGGTGCCGGCCCTGTATTTGCCTCCACGGCAGTTAGTGTATCCTTCAAGACTGTCTGCAAAAGCGTCAAGTAATTCAACAACAAGCGAATCAACATAATCGTCATTGTTGCCTACCTTCTGTGTCTCGTAGCGCAATTTATGCAACAATTCGGGATCGTTAGCAAAGTCCTCATCAACCGCCTTTATATACGCTTGCTTCGAAATGCTTTTTTCTTCATATACATAGCGCTTAATTGCCGCCAAACTGTCGGCAGCGGTGGCAATTCCGGTGCCGTGTATGCCGAAGTTGTTATACTTACCGCCATTATATATATCACAATCCATCAAAACATTCATAAACGGCGAAGGAACAAACCAAAGGTCCCTTATGTTATTTCTGATTGCGTCACAAGAAGACTTAATCTCACCTTTAACGGCGCTAAAGAAATCATCGAAAGTTTCGCAGTCAATTAAATCTCTGTGAAAAGCAGTATCAACAGCTTTTGGATAAGACATAGCAGCTATATTGGCAACATCGGCGCCGACATTCGGAATAATGAATTCCCAACATGCGGCAACGGTGTAGTTAACCGCATCGTTATACTCGTACCCCAACTTTTGGAGCGCAGGTAAAACGACATCGTCATTCGAATACTGCGGAAAGCCGAGACCCGCCTTTGTTAAATGACTGGCGAGAGTATATCTCTCCTTCGGAGTTTTTTTAGAAACTCTCAAATTGATTTTCGGGTCTATCAGTTTGTTATTATAGGAAGCTTTAAGACAAAGTTCTGATAAAAGGTTAAAAACTTCGTTTCCGTTTTCATCCAAACCGCCAAGCATCATACTTTGACCGTTATCTCCCTGCTGAACACCAACATAAATATCACTGTCTTTATTGAAAGAAAGGAAAAAGTCCTCAAGGAGTTCAAGAGCGGATTCGGGAGTGTAAACGCCCTTTTCGAGGTCCGCTTTAAGATACGGATAAATATATTTATCAAAGCGACCGACAGTATTATGATAATTTCCTTCAAGCCATAAAGCGTAATGAAGGATACGGAAAAACTGGAGCGCTTCACGGAAATTACGGGCTTTATAACGAGGAACCTGTGAAAGGATTTCAACTATATCAGATCTCCCCTGCTTTTTCGCCTCATTCAGGTATTTATCGGAGAGTTTTATGATGTTATCAATCGCCCGTTTCCCGTATTCATCAGCCGTTTCCTTTTTTTCAAGGAGGCCAACCGATATGGTATCGTAATAATTCGGAGAAAGATTGGACATATATCCTAATTCGTGCACATAATGTTTACTTTTTATCGCCGACCATTCATCCTCGGTAAAACAATCAGGAAGATTAGAAACGGTACGCAGGAAAACTATTTGCTCACCGTCAAGGATTACGGGAGTCTCTTCACGGCACATTCTTTCAAATCTATCTGACATACGCTCAATCGGAGACATTTTTTTCTCGGAGTATTCCCTGCCTAAGTCCCAATCCACGGTATGACGAAACTGATGATGTTTCTTGTTAACAATAAAATCGTAAAGTTGTTTATTCATAATACACCTCATTAAGATACATTAATCCATATATATTATATAATGTTACAGAATATATTGCAAGCAAAATTTAAAGCCCCTTGAACAAAAACAAGAGGCTTTTAAAATGAAAACAGCAATATTATAAAAGATGTACTTTAAAGACCAGTGCGGCAAAAACAATCGATACCATACTCAGAAGCTTAATCAAAATGTTTATAGAAGGACCCGATGTATCTTTAAAGGGATCGCCAACCGTATCTCCGACGACCGCGGCTTTATGGCAATCGCTTCCCTTACCACCGTTAACACCGCTTTCAATATGCTTTTTCGCGTTATCCCATGCACCGCCGGAATTTGACATAAATATTGCAATCAGGAATCCTGAAGCAGTTGCGCCGGCAAGTAAACCTACAACGCCCTGATAACCGAGAATTAGACCAACGGTGATAGGGGTTATAATCGCAACAATAGTAGGCAGTATCATTTCTTTCAAGCTTGCCTTTGTACAAAGGTCAACACATTTCGCATAGTCGGGGTCGGCTTTTCCATCCATAAGACCTTTGATACTCTTAAATTGACGGCGAACCTCAACTACAACAGACTGCGCCGCTTTGCCAACCGAATCCATCGTAATTGCGGCAAAAACAAAGGGCAAACAAGCGCCTATAAACAAGCCTACCAAAACAACCGGGTTCATCAAATCAAAGACGGCGTCGACAGTTTTACCGGAATTTGACGCAACCTCTTTAATTTTGTCAATATACGAAGCAATCAAAGCAAGCGCGGTTAAGGCAGCCGAACCGATTGCAAATCCTTTACCGGTGGCGGCAGTAGTATTACCGAGAGAGTCAAGAGCGTCGGTTCGTTCTCTTACTTTAGGTTCCTGACCTGACATTTCGGCGATACCGCCGGCGTTATCGGCAACAGGACCGTATGCGTCGGTAGCAAGGGTTATTCCAAGGGTAGACAGCATACCTACGGCAGCAAGAGCAATACCGTACAGACCGTGGGCGGCCTCATTTCCGCCTCCGCTGACATAATAAGCGACCAGGATGCAGGCGCCGATTATTACAATCGGAACAACAGTAGAAAGCATACCGAGACTTATTCCGCCGATAATAATGGTAGCAGACCCGGTTTTAGAGGTATCGGCAAGTTTTTTCGTCGGTCTGTAACTGTCGGAAGTAAAGTACTCGGTTGCCTGTCCGATAAGAACACCGGCAACAAGTCCGGCAAGAATGGCAAAATAGTATTTATAACTGCCAAGAATAATTTTGGTAAGCGGACACGCAAGAACCGCAATCAAAACAGCGCTTGTATTAGTACCTTTGCTTAGCGCCCCCAAAAGTTGTTTTTGTGATGCGCCCTCCTTTGTTCTGACCAAAAAAGTCCCGAATATCGAACAAAGGATACCGAGTGCCGCCAAAACGAGCGGTAAAGCCATAGCCTTAATATCACCGCCAAAGGCAGCAACACCAAGCGCAGACGCGGAAATAACGGAACCTACATAGGATTCGTAAAGGTCAGCGCCCATTCCGGCAACATCGCCCACATTATCGCCGACATTATCGGCAATAACGGCTGGATTTCTCGGGTCATCCTCCGGAATTCCGGCTTCAACTTTGCCGACAAGGTCAGCGCCGACATCGGCGGCTTTTGTGAATATTCCGCCGCCTACACGGGCAAACAACGCCATTGACGAAGCGCCCATACCAAATGTAAGCATAGCAGATGTAATATTCGATGCTTTAAGATTAAATACAAATTTCAGCAGGATAAACCAAATAGATATATCGAGAAGACCAAGTCCGACAACAGTAAAGCCCATTACGGAACCTGCCGAAAACGCGACACGCAACCCTTTATTAAGACCTTCTTTACAAGCGTTTGTTGTTCGTGCGTTTGAAGCGGTGGCAATCTTCATACCGACAAAACCGGAAAGCCCTGAGAAAAATCCGCCGGTAACAAAGGCAAACGGGACAAACCATGTAAGAAGTCCTGCCGCAGCCATACAGCAAAGAATCACAAACATACATGCGAAAAATACTGCAACTATTGTATATTGGCGTTTTAGATAAGCGTTGGCGCCTTTTTTTATAGAAAAAGAAATCTTTTTCATTTTTTCGTCGCCGGAACTAAACTTAAGAATGCTCTTTGCCTTCAAAGCGGCGAAGAGCAAAGCCAATACTGCCGCGGCTAATGTTACATACGGTAAATAATTGTTAATAAAAACATCCAAATTATATACCCTCCTTAAGACTTTTTATCATTATATAACATTGTTACAATATTGTCAATCATAAATTACGGGCAAAATTAGGCGCTCAATAAACGAGCGCCTTTGGTTTACCTCTCGACAACCGCTATGCCGGATGTAACCGTATCAGGAGTAATTATAATTTTTTTGACGGAACTGTCAGACGGCGTTTCAAACATAGCGTCCTCAAGAACAGATTCAACTATTGACCTAAGCCCTCTGGCGCCGGTCTTACGCTCTATGGTCAACTCGGCTATTTTTTCAAGCGCTTCCTTTTCAAAAACAAGCTCGACCTTATCCATTTTGAATAATTCGGTATACTGCTTGATAATCGAATTTTTAGGCTTGGTCATAATGTTTATAAGCGTGTCTTTGTCCATTGGTTTCAAGGTGGTGATGACGGGAAGCCTGCCTACAAGTTCCGGAATAAGTCCAAATTTAACAAGGTCTTGATGGGTAGCGTGCTCAATCAATTCCTGTGCCTCAACAGACTTGGACGATTTAATATCGGCGCCAAATCCGAGGCTTTTCCCTACCGTTCTTTTTTCGATGATTTTTTCAAGACCGTCAAAAGCGCCTGCGCATATAAACAGGATATTTGTAGTATCAACCTGAATGAATTCCTGTTGAGGATGCTTTCTTCCCCCCTGCGGAGGAACATTGGAGACGGTCCCTTCAATGATTTTCAGCAACGCCTGTTGAACGCCTTCGCCGCTGACATCACGCGTTATTGACGCGTTTTCGCTCTTGCGCCCGATTTTATCAATCTCGTCAATATAGATTATTCCGTGCTCGGCACGATCAATATCATAATCCGCCGCCTGAATTAGGCGCAGAAGGATATTTTCAACATCTTCGCCGACATAACCTGCTTCGGTTAATGTTGTGGCATCGGTTATTGCAATGGGTACATCAATGATTTTCGCAAGTGTCTGAGCGAGCAAAGTTTTTCCGACTCCGGTAGGACCAAGCATTAAAACATTACTTTTTGTCAGCTCGACATCAGTTGTATTATTGATGCGCTTATAGTGGTTATAAACGGCAAC
>DEWC01000081.1 GCA_002363095.1 Ruminococcaceae bacterium UBA3220
TGAAAACGGCGTTCAAGAGCCGCGTCTTTTTCAATATATTTTCTGTATTCCTTAAAGGTTGTTGCGCCTATAACCTGAAATTCCCCTCTCGATAAGGCAGGTTTAAAAATATTAGCGGCATTCATAGAGCCCTCAGAGGAATCGCCTGCACCGACAAGATTATGGATTTCGTCAATAAAAAGGATTATATTTCCCGCATCTTTGACCTCGCTCATTAAGCTCTTTACCCTGCTTTCAAACTGGCCTCTAAACTGCGTTCCGGCAACGAGACTCGTTAAATCAAGAAGATAAATTTCTTTGTCTAAAAGCCGCGCAGGAGCGTCTCCCGCGGCTATTTTAAGCGCCAAACCTTCGGCAATCGCCGTTTTTCCGACCCCGGGTTCACCAATCAAACAGGGATTGTTCTTTGACCTACGCGATAAAATCTGGATAGTTCTGTTTAATTCCTTTTCTCTTCCGATAATTGCGTCAAGCTTTCCGGATTTTGCTTTTTCAGTCAGATTTTCGGAGTAAAGGTCAAGAAATTTTCGCTTTTTCTTCTTTTGTTTCTCGCCTTTTCCGGATTTTACGCCTGACTTCTCATGTTGAGGTTCATCTACCGTTCCGTTGCCAAAGAGATTGTTTAGAAACGGAATTGCCGGAGTTGTTCCCATTTCAAGTGAGGCGGTTTCAGAATCGTCCTCTTCTTCCGGAGAAAACATCTCCATAAACTGATTGCTCATCATTTCTATGTCCTCATCTGACATATTCATACTTTTAAGCATATCGTTAACCGGCTTAATTCCAAGGTCTTTTGCACAAACGAGGCACAAACCTTCAGGCTCACTGTTGGCATTTGCCGGATTTGAAATAAAAACAACCGCAGGCCTTTTTTTGCATTTTGAACATAATTTCATTTTAGTGCGGACTCCTTAAGATATTAAAAAATGTAAGAGAATATGCCGTAATTCGGCAGTATCGTCTTGGTAAATCGTATAAAGTAAGAACTATTGATGTCATCAGGACCGAAAGCCCAAATGCCTTTATTAGTGTTAGCAGTATACAGCAGCATTATTAGACACAGCACAATACAAATAACAATCCCTTTGATAATTCCAATAATAAAACCCAGTTTTTGGTTTATTCCCTTGGCAAAAGTGTGGCTGACTATATCATTAAGAATTTTTGCCAGTATATGCACGGCAATATTTAAAACCATAAACAGAACAGCGGACACAAAGAATGACAGAATTCTAACAGTTGCAGGCTTAATTACATCGTTATTGATTTTTACTGCAATAGACTTTTGTCCCGCGGTTATATTTTTTTCATAACATTCTGCAATTGCCTTTTTATCGACAGAAAAAATTCCGTTATCCTTCGTAAGATATTCAGGCAAAGAGTTAATAAAATCCTCTGCCGGCAGAATAACTTTATTGTCGTCACTGCCGGAATAATTCAGAACTTCTTTTTCAATTTGTGACTCGTAAACTGCTTTGGCAATGGGAAGCGAAACCGAATTGATTATGATAATTATGAAAACAAAACCTATCAGTTCGGCAAGTGTACGAATAAAACCGTATTTAGCAGAAATAAAAGCCGTTAGGATTATTATTGCAAGGAAGATGAAATCAATTACAAAATTCATAAAGCAACACCGTCTATTTGATTTTTTCGCAAGAAATGGCATTATCCGTAACTAAACAAAATTTGGATGGGTCGAGAGCAACAACGCGCCGGCAAACATCACTGCATTTTATCTGACCGGTCTTTTCACCCTTTTCGTTATAAAGGGTTACACTGTTTTCACCGAGAACATAAACGCATTTTCCCTTTACGGAAATATCCTTAATCTTTCCGGAAACAGAAATGTTTTTAATATTTTTGCCGTTATTATCAATAAGACTGACGCGGTTATCATTTTCATTGTCTGCACGCGAGAAAAGCGCGGCAGAAAGCCTTGAGTCGGTTACAAAGCGTTTAAGGTCATATTCATTTTTAATAACAGATTGGCTTTTATTTTTCCAATCAACAAATGTAGCAGATTTCCCGGCGGTAATATAAAAACCTTTATCGCAGGAAATTAACTCATACACTGCTTCGCCCTCGATTGTTATAGTCTTTTCGGAATCAGATGATTTAAAATCAAATATATATATTTTTGAATATGCCTTACCGCCGGATGTATTAAAAGTTGATACGGCTATTTTTTTGCCGTTATTTGAGAGTGCGACAGAATTGATGTAATCATTTGCACAGTTCCATTTATAAAGCGAAGTGCCTTTTGAACTGTATACTGAAACGGTTGAGGCGTAAGATTTCGAATAGGAAGCGACGGCGTAAACACCGCTATCGGAAACATCTCCGCAAATCAAACCGCTCTCTGCGGTACCTGAATACTTTTTTTCTCCGTTTACATAAACATCGTAATCATTTTTTCCCTGACTGAAAATCAATGTTCGGGTTGCTGAGGATTTAACAACCGGATCGGTTAAATGATGAGAAAAACTGCTTATAACCTTTCCGTTATTTGTAAGCAAATAAACATCGGTGTTAGTAAGCACATAATAATGGTCCCCTTCAACTACTGTATCAATAATCTCATTACCCGCAAGTTCAACCGGATAATTACCGACACCGAGAGTTTTGAAAAAATGCCCTGCCATTTCGATTATTCCAACGGGAAAAATCAGTTTCAGAACGAAAACGATTATGGCGATTACGGCAAAAGTCACAGTAATAACCTTAAATCCGGCAATTCTTTTTTGTTTTTTTCCTTTAACAAGCCGGGGCGGAGTAATTGCTCTTTCGAAAACTTCGCCGTTTTTGTCTTTTGAGCCTCTTTTAATCGGAAAATCCTCATCTTCAACAAAACGATTTTTCCTTCTTATTGGGCTATAGTGTTTTCTTTTCTTTTTGTAATCCGGCATTATAATCACCTTTTTAATAATTAACCTGTTCTAAAAACAAACCTTTTGCAACAAGCGTTTCACCGCCAAGACTGCGGTCGCCATTGACAAAAACTTTTTCGGCAGTGTCCACCGGCAGTTTTCCGTAACCGATTTCAAGCGCCGTGCCGGCAAGGATTCTTACCATATTATATAAAAAACCGTTGGCAGTTATATCAAAAAGCAACAGATTTTCTTTAAAATAAACGGAGCAGTCAAGAACAGTTCTTACGGTATCATCAACCGTTCTGCGAGAAGATGAAAAGCCTTTGAAATCGTGGGTTCCCACAACGGCGGAGCAAAATTTGTTCATAAGCAGAAGATCCGGCTTGGCAAGCAGTCGCATTGCGTAACGGTCTTTAAAAGGGTCGCGGCCGCCGATGTAAAATTTATAGATATATCTTTTTGATTTGCAACTGTACCTTGCGTGAAAATCAGGATTAACCTCTTTGCAATCAATCACTGCAATGTCATTTGGCAGGCATGAGTTTAAGCCGAGCTTAAAGGCGGTATCGGGAATTGTATCATCACAGTCAATGTGGAAACAGAATTGAGTAGCGTGAACGCCCGCATCAGTTCTGCTGCAGCCCGTAACACTTGTGCTCTTATTCAAAACTTTTCGCAGGGAATTCTGAACAGTTTCTTGTATTGTAACGCCGTTAGGCTGATACTGCCAACCGTGGTAGTGTGTGCCGTCGAAAGCAATTTTTATGAGCAATCTTTTCAAATCAAAAACTCCAAACAATATCGTTAAAATAGATATTTGAAACAATAACCGAAGCAAAAAACACAACCGAGACCATAAAACCGACGGCGTCTGAAAGGGACAAGTGAAACTGTTTCATTCGTATCCGTCCCTCGCAACCGTTATAGCAACGGCACTCCATCGCTTCGGCAAGCTCGTACGCGCGCCTGACAGAGGAAATCAACAGCGGAATAAGAACCGGAATTAAGGCATTTATCTTATTTTTAAGACTACCGCTCTCAAAATCGGCGCCACGCGCCTTCTGAGCATTTATTATCTTTTCGGTTTCCTCAACAAGAGTAGGTATAAATCTAAGTGCGATTGTCATCATCATCGCGAGAGTATGAACGGCGCTTTTAAGCCCTAAAAAACGAAGCGGGGACAATAATTTTTCAATGGCGTCGGTCAAATCATTCGGCGAGGTAGTATAGGTAAGTAACGCGCCTGCCATAATCAATATCAGAATTCGTAAAATAAGAAACGAAGAACGAATCAGCGATTCATCGGTTATCGTTATAAACGCAAACTTAAATACGACATTACCGGTTCCGTAAAACAGATTGAATATAAGGGTAAATACAAGAATCGGGATAATAGCTTTAAGGTTTTTTAAATACATCTTAACCGGAACTTTGGAAAGCAAAACCTGTAAGGCAAAATAAACAATCATCAGAGTTAGTGAAACCGCGTTGTCGGCAATGAATATGAAAACAATTTGCAAGACGGTTAAAACTATTTTAAGCCTCGGGTCAAGTTTGTGTATTACCGAAGAGGCAGAGTAATACTGACCGAAGGTAATATCTTTAATCACGGTATCCACCTCTATTTCCGCTTAAACCGCAAAGGCAAGATACCGCTTCATCAACTGTGAAAACATCATCGGGAAGCTGCATTCCCTTGTTACGAAGGCAATTAAATACTTCCGCGACCGTTGGAATGCTCAAACCGATTGACTTCAGAAACTCGGCATCTTTAAAAACATTTTTTGTTGAATCAAAGCGCACCTTTTTTCCTTTGTTGAGTACCAGGAGTTTATCTGTCAGCTGAGCCATATCATCCATATTATGCGAGATGATTATAACGGTAGCCCCGGTAGAAGTTCTGTAATCCTCTATCATTTTTAAAACCGAAGCACGACTGACCGGGTCAAGACCGGCAATGGGTTCGTCAAAAACAATAACTTCGGGCCTCATCGCCATAACTCCCGCGATAGCAACGCGCCTCTTTTCACCACCTGATAAATCAAATGGTGATTTATCGAATTTATCGGACGATATACCTACAATATCACAGGTTTCAACAACTTGATTTTTAAGCTGTTCGCCGGTCAGTCCCATATTTTTAGGTCCGAATGCTATATCCTTAAAAACAGTTTCTTCAAACAATTGATACTCAGGATACTGAAAAACAAGACCAATATGAAATCTTACTTTCTTCATTTCTTTTTTGTCTTGCCAAATATCTTTTCCGTTAAACAAAACAGTGCCGGAAGTCGGCTTTAACAAACCGTTAAAATGCTGAACAAGGGTTGACTTTCCGGAGCCCGTATGCCCGATAATTCCGATAATTT
>DEWC01000039.1:0-19158 GCA_002363095.1 Ruminococcaceae bacterium UBA3220
CCGGCTGAGCTTGTCGAAAAAGTCGACAAGCTCTTGGACGGGAATGCCGTTCGCAGAAAATCAGAGATTTTCTGACTGCACTCTACTCCCGCCAATACCACCCACGCACCCTTGAAAACCGCTCTTATAGGCGGTTTTCGCCTATAAGGAGTTTTTCCGCCGCACCTGTCGCCGGAAAAACAAAATGGCGCTGAGAACGGCGCCACACCATAACAACAGGTTTATCGACAAACTGAGCGGTTGTGTTTTCACAACCGCTTTAATATTTATTTTGTTAACTTTTCAATAATATCGAAGTAGATTTCGTTGGGGCTTTCTAAAAACCGTTCCTTGATAGCCGAGGCCTGACTTTCGTCGGATAAAAGAATTTTTATGCTCATAAGCGTAAGACTCCCGTCTTTAAGCGAGCATACGATATAAGGAACACCGTTTTCTCTTATAACCTCAAAATCGGTTTGCTTGGCATTTTTTAACCGCGCCATCATCTTGACTGTCAGCGCAAAGGCGCGATCTTTTACGGTGTAAGAAATCGATGTTTTTAACTCCTCAGCAACAAGACTTCCTTTTTCGGTAACCGTATAAGACGAATCTGAGCCGTCTGTGCTTTTCAGATGACCGCTTTGCGCGAGAGAAGAAATGGCGTCGCTGACCTCAAATCCGTTTGCAAGACCTGCGAAGTGCAACTCATTTATAAGCATCGTTGCCGGGACGGGTTGTTTTATTGAATTCAGAATATAACAAATGAGTATCTTAATCTCGGCGGTATTGTAAAGACCGCCCAACTCAACTCCTGCCGAAGTAGCGTTATTTTCCAAATGTATCACCTCAATCTTGCTGTGCGATATAATTATTATATCAGTTTTTTTTACACTTTCAAGCATAATTTCAATTTATTACATACAGTTTTATTTATAAATTAAAAAATTGTAACTGTTAAAAAACAAAATAATGTGGTAAAATATAGTGTAATTGAGAATTGACGGAGGTGCTGTTTTGAGTAACTATAACGACAACTACGAAGATAATTTTGAAGATTCGTCCGAAGAGAGTTCTTATGCCGATTTTTTAAGTAAATACGCAAACGAGGAAAAGCAAAACAACTTTGAAGATATATCCGGCAGTTCTAAGCCTCAAAATAACGACTTTGAAGATATAAAGAGCAGTTCCGGAGCGTCGGTTACCGGATTTGAGGATATAAGCAGTAATTCCGAAGAACTGAGTTCTTTCGAAAAAAGCAGGGTTTCAGGCAGCGGCGCGCTTGACCTTAACAGCTTTGCTTCCAAAGAAAACCGTAAATCAACAAGACGCACAGGCGGAAAAAACAAAAGGAATAAGAATAAAGACAAGTCCTCAAAGCAAAGAATTATTAAAATAGTTTTGTCTACATTTTTAATCGGGGTTATCGTGGTAACTATGGTTATAGGTGCATTTGTTCTTTATGCATTTACCATGATTGACCCTACGATGCCTCAGGACCTTAATGACCTTAAATTAAACTTTACTACAACTATTTATGTTAAGGACGGCGCAACGGGCGAGTTTGTTGAATATCAACGGTTACACGGCGATTACAAAAGAATATGGGTTGAGTATAATCCTGATGCGGCAAGAAAAAAAGAAAAAGGATATACCGGTATCCCTCAACAACTCGTTAACGCTTTTGTAGCCATCGAAGATAAGCGTTTTTATTCCCATTACGGTGTCGACTGGAAGCGTACAACCTCCGCTTTTGCAAATATGTTCTTTCATTTTTACGATACTAATCAAGGCGGTTCAACAATAACGCAGCAGCTCGTTAAAAATCTTACTCACGACGATGAGCAAAAGGCAAGCAGAAAACTGCGCGAGATAATGAGGGCAAGATATCTTGAAAGTCATTATTCCAAAGATACCATAATGGAATGTTATCTTAACATTATAGCATTAGGTCATAATCTTTCCGGTGTCGGCGTTGCTTCTAACTATTATTTTGGCAAAGATGTAAACGAGTTGACCCTTGCCGAATGCGCGGCAATTGCCGCAATTACGAAGAGTCCCGCGAATTATGCTCCCGATATCAATCCGGCGGCTAACGAAAGGCGCCGTAACGCCGTACTTGAACAAATGTATACCCAAGGTCTGATTTCGAAAAAAGAATACGATAAGGCAAAAAAAGAAAAAATCAATCTTATATCCGAAAATTCGAGGATAAGAGAGAGCACCGTTAATAATTATGCGGTTGATGCCATCATATCAAAGGTTACAAAAGAAATCGCCGAAAAGAAGAATTATGATATGAAACGCGCCTCGGATGATTTTTATAACGGCGGTTATAAGATTTATTCCACAATCGATCCGAATTTACAAAACTATGTAGATAAAGTCTTTTCAAATCCTTCGGCATACGGTATAAATGCGAGTTCAGGCAGTGATATCCAGGCTTCAATGACCATTCTTGATTATAAGGGACATGTTGTTGCTCTGTCGGGCGGTATCGGCCAAAAAACCGAAAACTTAGGATATAACCGTGCGATTCAAGCAGTAAGACAACCGGGCTCAACAATGAAACCGATTGCCGCATATGCGCCAGCGATTGATAAAAAGCTCAAAATTCAAGGAAAGATTGCAACCTATTCAACAATAGTTCCCGATTTCAACAAAACATATAATTTGGGTGGAAAAACATGGAAGCCCAATAACTGGTACGGCGGTCATTGGGACAGCAAAACGATACAATTTGCGGTTATGCGCTCAATGAATACCGTACCTGTCGAGATTGTTGATTTGCTTACCCCGGACTTTTGCTACGACTTTCTTACGAAAAAGCTCGGAATAACCACTCTTAATGAGGAAGATAAAAACTTGTCTCCCTTGGGTATGGGTGGTACAAACGGCGGACTTACCACCTTTGAATCAGCGGCGGCTTACGCGGTTTTCGGCAACGACGGCAGGTACTACGCTCCTTGCCTTTATTACAAGGTTTGCGACCAATACGACAATGTTGTGCTTGAAAATAAAGAAAAATCAACCTACGCCATCGCTTCTGATACCGCTACGGTTATGAACAAAATACTCCAAACGGTGGTTGACAACAGTCAGGGAACCGGCGCGGGAATCAGGTCAATCATTTCAAAGGATATGAAGATATATGCCAAGACCGGCACATCCAACAACGCCAACGACCTTTGGTTTGTCGGGGGAACGCCTTACTATGTTGCTTCCTGCTGGTGCGGATATGACACACCGAGGGATGTTAAACCTGAAAACATTGCATGGAAACTTTGGGGTAATGTTATGAAGGAGGTCCATAAAGACCTGCCTGCAAAGGATTTTGAAATAAGCCCTGATGTAAGATGCTATAAGTACTGCACTCATACCGGAGATCTTGCAACGGATAAATGCCCGAGCACCGCGATAGGGTGGTACAAGAAAAACGGACTGCCTTCGGTTTGCAAGTCTCATCCCGGAACCGCGCTTGGTATGATTTCTTCAAATAATGAAGAAAAGAAGGCTTCGTAATACTACGGATAATAGCATATAATTAACCTTTCCCTTTATTATTCATATACTAAAGGGGAAGGTGTGTTCTATGAGGGTAAACAGAAAAATTTCGGTTATAATTATTTCATGGTCCGTTCTGCTTTTTGCCGTTCTTGCATTCCTCTTTTTCTATATACTATGGATTCGAAACGCCGTTTCGGATTTCGCAGTTTCAAATGCAAAAACAGAGTTACAGAATAAGGCAAACGAGGCTGTATTAAAGGTTCTTTCGGAAGAAAACACGGAATACGGCGATATCGCTCATATTACAAGGAACGCAAATCAGGAGATAACCGGCATTGAAATAGACCCAAAAAATACTAATCTTTTGAAATCAAAAATACTGCTTCAAATCAATAAATCAATACCGAAAGAAGAATTATACACGGTAAGAATACCCCTCGGAACAATCATTTTAAATAACATTTTCGGCGGCGCGGGTCCGAGAGTACCTTTTAATTCTCAAATTTCGAGCGGCTGTAATATTGATTTTAAAAGCGATTTCGAAAGCGTCGGCGTAAATCAAACAAGACATAGAATTGTGCTTGATGTTACACTCTCCGGCGTTATACTTATTCTTGGCAGACAAAAAGGTTATACGGCAAAAACAACCGTTATTATTTCGGAAACAATCATTTCCGGTCAGACGCCTCAAACATTTGCTAAGATTTCAAAATAAAGATACAGGTGGTTAAAAATGGATTTTAAGGATGCAAAAAACAGATGCAGGGAACTTAAAAAAATAATTAAATACCATAATAACCTTTACTATAATCAAGACGCTCCCGAAATCGAAGATTTCGAATACGATGCATTGATGCGTGAGCTGAAACTGATAGAAAAAGAATTTCCCGAGCTTATTACCGATGATTCTCCGACGCAAAAGGTTGGCGGAAACGCAAACAATCTTTTTTCTCCGGTAAGGCACTCTGTAAAGATGGAAAGTCTTCAGGATGTTTTCAGTTTTGCGGAACTTGAGGAATTCTGCTCAAAAATTGATTTATCAAAAACCGTGTTTTCGGTTGAGCCAAAGATTGACGGGCTTTCGGTTTCGCTTGAATACTCAGGCGGTTTGTTCACGAGAGGCTCAACAAGAGGAGACGGAGAAACGGGCGAAGATGTTACAGCTAATCTCAAAACAGTAAAATCAATTCCTAAAAAAATTGCATACGATGGCGAACTTGAGGTAAGAGGCGAAGTATATATGCCTAAATCAAGTTTTTTAAATCTTGTAAAAAGACAGGAACTTATGGGTGAAACTCCTGCGAAAAATCCGCGAAATGCCGCCGCCGGCTCACTGCGACAAAAAAACAGCGCGGTAACCGAAACACGAAATCTGGATATTTTTGTTTTTAATATACAAAGGTGCGATAAAGCGTTTACTTCGCATATTGAATCACTTGATTTTTTAAAGGAATTGGGTTTTAATGTTTTGCCTTCATACAAGCGTTGTAAAACGACCGGCGAAGCGATTGAGGAAATAAAAAAGATTGGTGACAATCGCGGCGATTTGCCTTATGATATCGACGGAGCCGTAATAAAGGTTGATAATATCGGTTATCGCTCTAAGCTCGGAAGCACCTCAAAATATCCCAAATGGGCTGTAGCGTATAAATATCCGCCCGAAGAAAAAGATACGGTACTGCGGGGAATTGAAATCAATGTCGGCAGAACAGGAGCGCTTACTCCGACTGCTTTTTTCGACCCGATTTTCTTGGCAGGGACCACTGTTTCACGCGCGGTGCTTCATAACGAAGATTTTATAAACTCCAAAAAGATTGCTATCGGTGATACGATTACCGTGCGTAAGGCAGGGGAGATAATTCCTGAAGTGTTGGGCGTTAAAAAGCATTGCGGCGGAGATGTTTTTAAGATGCCTGAAAACTGTCCTTCCTGCAATTCTCCGGTTACACGCGAACCCGGCGAGGCGGTAATTCGTTGCACAAACGCTGAATGTCCCGCGCAGCTTTTAAGGCATCTTATACACTTTACTTCAAGAGATGCCATGGATATCGAGGGGCTCGGTCCCGCGGTGCTTGAACAACTTGTCGATGCGGGACTGATTCGGGATATTACCGACATTTATAAACTTGATTACAAAAAGGTCGCACTGCTTGAGCGTACCGGTGAGAAAACCGTGAATAATCTTAAATCCGCGATTGAAAAATCCAAGGAAAACGATTTAAGCCGATTGATTTTTGCTTTCGGAATTCGTCATATCGGCTTAAAGGCGGCAAAACTCATTACCGAAAGATTTGAGAGTATCGACGATATTTTTTCGGCTTCGGTAGATGATTTTGAGTCAATCGACGGAGTAGGCAAGATAATGGCTAAATCACTATTTGATTTTTTTGCCCTTGAAGACACCGCAAAAACCGTCAATGAGTTAGGCAGGCTCGGTCTTAATATGAAATCAACATCATCTGTTTCTGACGACCGCTTCGCGGGGATGACATTTGTGCTTACAGGAACATTGCCTAACTATTCAAGGCAGGAAGCAACAGCAATTATAGAAGCGAACGGCGGAAAGGTTTCTTCCTCGGTTTCAAAGAAAACCTCTTTTGTTTTGGCGGGCGAAGAAACGGGCAGTAAACTGACAAAAGCAAATCAACTCGGCATAAAGGTCATTAATGAAGAAGATTTTAACGAAATGATAAAATAACAAGAATAATCTAATGCCCTCTTTGAGATAATACTCAAAGAGGGTGTTTTTATGTATATTAAAAATGAAGATTATAATTTAATGGTAAAAAATGCATCGCCAAATTCAAAAAAAGCAAAAGACTTTCTATGCGCTTTTGCGTTCGGAGGCGTTGTTTGCACAATCGGGGAACTTTTAAGATTGCTGTTCATCCATTTGAAAATCGGCGAAAAAAACGTGCCAATCCTCGTAGCGGCGGCGCTTATCACGGTATCGGCAATTCTTACCGGACTTAAACTGTTCCAAAAGATTTCAAGGATTGCCGGTGCCGGTGTGCTGGTGCCGATTACCGGATTTGCGAACGCTGTAGTTTCGCCTGCAATTGAATATAGACCGGAGGGATTTATTCAAGGTGTAGGGGTCAAGATTTTCAGTATAGCCGGTCCGGTTATACTTTACGGTACTCTCGCGAGTGTAATTTACGGCGTTATTTATTATGTTTTTACTGAGGTGCTTTAAATGGCTGAAAGAATAGGAAACAGTACAATTTTTCTTAATAACAGACCTTCAATAACGGGATACGGCTCGGTGGTAGGAAAGACCGAAAGGGAAGGTCCTCTCGGCGATGAATTTGACCGCTTTGACATAGATATCCGATTCGGCGAAAAAACATTTGAGAGAGCGGAAAGCAGAATTCAAAAAATTGCCGTTGAAACAGCTCTTAAAAAGGCAGGAATATCTGAAAAGGACTGCGATGTTATTTTTGCAGGCGACCTTCTTAATCAGTGTATCGGGAGCACATTCGGACTAAAAGATAAAAACATTCCCTATGTAGGAATATACGGCGCCTGTTCAACCATGGCTCTCGGGCTCTCTCTTGCAAGTGTGTTTGTTGATTGCGGAATAGCCAAAAACGCCGTTGCGGTAACATCATCGCATTTTTGTTCGGCAGAACGGCAATACAGATTTCCGCTTGAATACGGCGCTCTGAGAACGCCGACATCCCAAAGAACGGTAACCGGGTCCGGGGCTGCGGTACTTTCACTTCAAGGAGATAAGCCTTATATCAATTCAGTAACATTCGGAAAAATCGTCGACAGGGGAGTATGCGACGCGAATAATATGGGGGCAGCTATGGCTCCGAGCGCGGCGGACACCATAAAAGAATACTTTTACGACACAAACACTTCGCCCGAAGATTATGATATAATTATTACCGGTGATTTGGGTTTTGTAGGCACGAAATTATTATATGAATTGCTCCTAAAAGACGATATAGATATCCGTTGCAAACACAATGATTGCGGTCAGATGATATATGATAAAAACCTCCGGGATGTAAATGCCGGAGGCTCGGGTTGCGGTTGCAGCGCAGTGGTGCTGAACTCATATATTATGCATAGGTTTGAAAACAGGGATTTTAACAATATACTCTTTATGTCGACAGGGGCGCTTCTTTCGCCGACATCGGCGCTTCAAGGTGAAAGTATCCCCGGCATCACCCATCTATTAAACATTAGAAATCCCGAGTGATTTCTCCGATACAAAAGTCATCAAACGGTTCGGTTAGTTTTACGGGCAGAATTTGCCTTGTAAGGTTTCTTTCGGTTTTTATCTTTACCCTTATATAATCTTCTGTATAACCAACGGCATAGCCTTTCTCCGGTGCTTCAAACAGCACCGGTTTTTCTTTGCCGATTTGAGAAACAATATAATTACGCTCGCTTTCTTTTACTACATCGCTCATCCGCTTCGCGCGATGAGATTTAACGGCATTGGTTTGCTGATTCGGAAAACCGTCGGCAAGGGTGCCGCTGCGGCGCGAATAAGGAAATATATGCGCGCGCGCAAAGCCAATGCTTTTGACAAAATCAAGGCTTTCGTTGAACTCATCTTCGGTTTCGCCGGCAAATCCGACCATAATATCGGTAGTTATTGAGCAGTCCTGGAAAATTCGCCTAATTCTGTTAACCAAATCGCGGTAAAAAGCGGTGTCGTATTTTCTGTTCATACGCAAAAGTGTTCGGTCGCAACCGGATTGGAGTGATAAATGGAATTGAGGACAAAATTTCTTTATGCTTTTAAGCCGTTTCAACATTTCATCGGTTATATGGTCCGGTTCTAACGAACCTAAACGAATTCGTTTTATCTCACCGATTTTATTGAGCGTTTCGACCGCGTCGCAAATATTAAAGTCCTCATTTTTTCCGTATGCCGAAAGATTTATTCCGACTAAAACGATTTCCGAAAACCCATTGTCCGCAAGGTGTTGTGCTTCTGCTTTGATTTTTTCAAGACTTTTAGAGCGAACTCTTCCTCTGGCGTACGGTATTATGCAGTATGAACAAAATCTGTCGCATCCGTCTTCAATCTTCATAAACGCGCGGGTACGCTCTTCGAAATCGGATATTTCAGGCGTGTTAAACGGATCGCCCGAAAAATGCTTCTCAAACGCGGTTATTCGTTGTTTTGAAATCAAATATTCATTTACATATTCAATGATTTTTGATATATTCTTGTTGCCGGTAACTATGTCCGCCTCGGATAATTTGCCTGATAATTCCGGAAAAGCCTGCACCATACATCCTGTAAGAACAATAACTGCGTCAGGGTTTGTTTTTCGGCATTTTCTTAAGAGTTGCCGTGTTTTTCTGTCGCTTTCAGAAGTTACAGAGCATGAGTTTATAACGATAACATCCGAAGTTGCATCGTTTTCGCTTAAATCATATCCGGTTTTTTCGAATATCTCTCTCATCGCCTGGGTCTCGTACTGATTTACCTTGCAACCGAGAGTGTGAAAGTACACTTTCATATCATACCTCAACGCTAAATATATCTTATTATATAATAAGTTCCATACTTTTTCAAGATTTCTTGACAAGAGAATGGGTTTAGTGATAAAATTTACATATCTTATATATAACTTATTTTGAAAAAAGGAAAAAATATGGATAATAGATTTTTAAGAAATGAAATGCTTTTCGGAAGCAGTGTAACCGAAATTTTGTCCGAAAAAAAGGTTGTTGTTTTCGGCGTCGGCGGAGTAGGCGGATATGCAGTCGAAGCCCTTGCACGGGCAGGGATAGGAAACATTGATATCGTTGATAATGATGTTGTTGATATTACCAACATCAATCGCCAGATCATCGCCCTTGAAAGCACTGTCGGAAAACCGAAGGTTGAGGTTGCAAAAGACAGAATACTTGAAATAAACCCACATTGCGTTGTTAACGCAATAAAGCTTTTCTTTCTACCTGAAAATGCCGACAGTTTTGATTTTTCAGAATATGATTATATAATTGACGCCGTTGATACCGTTTCGGCAAAACTTTCGATTGCCGAGAAAGCAAATAAATCGGACACACCGCTTATTTCCTGTATGGGAACAGGCAACAAACTCGACCCGACAAAATTCTATATAAGCGATATTTTTAAAACTTCGACAGACCCGATTGCAAAGATTATGCGCAACGAATGCCGAAAGCGCGGTATTGAACGGTTAAAGGTCGTATGTTCGACCGAACCTCCGATAAAAATTCCCGAAAACAAGAATACCCCCGCATCAAACCCTTTCGTGCCGCCGGTGGCAGGTTTTATTATGGCAGGGGAGGTTATAAAGGAGCTTGCGAGAGGATAATCTTTTTGCTACGAAATATTAATGTCAATTCCCGTAATTGTCACTTCCTCGCCCTCAACGGTAAAGTGAATGTCATAATCGGAAAATCTCATATTGTATACCCGATGTTTGTCGTCATGGTAAGAAGGCCTCGGGTCATCACAAATACTGTCGATAACCGTCGCTATCATATCTTTTGGGAGAATATCAAGAGTTTTTGCACCGTTTTTAATTATTAAGCGGTGCTTTTTGTTTTGCTCCGAAAATCCGCCATTAGCATCGGGTATACTGTCGGCATAGGGGATATACGGCTTTATATCGTATATTGGCGTATTGTCAAGCAGGTCGATACCCGATACAGTCAACTCGCCGTTATCGGTGATTTTTTCAAGTTTTACACAGGAAAGTCCCAGTCCGTTCGGGCGATAGGGAGAGCGCGTAGCAAAAACTCCGATACGGGTATTTCCTCCGAGCCGTGGCGGACGAACGGTAGGGGAGAATTCTTTATAATCACATTCGGAAAAACCGAATATAAGCCATAAATGTGAAAATTCCGATAATTCCCGAATTGCCGTAGGGTCGTTATAAGGCGGTAATAGTTTTATAATACCTTTTGCCGTCCTGACCCTGCCGCTCTGTCTTGGGATGCCGAATTTCTCTTTGTAATCGGTTTTTATTGTGGCAATCGGTTTAATTATTTTTCCTTCCATATTTACTCCTTCATTTTGTTTTTTAGTTTCCCGAGTGCGGATTTTTCGATTCTTGAAACATAACTTCTCGATATTCCGAGTTTTTTCGCTATTTCGCGCTGAGTATATTCGGCTTCGCCGTTTATTCCGTACCGCATATTGATAATCATCTGCTCGCGCTTTGAAAGAACTTTGTCGAAAATGCTGTTCAGATTTTCAATTCTGATTTTAGTTACAATTTCATTTTCTATGTCGGTTTTGTCCGGGATAATGTCTATAAGCGTTAACGAGTTTCCGTCCTTGTCAACATCTACCGCATCATTTATGTAAACATCCTGAGCGGATTTTTTGGATGCCCTGAAATACATCAAAATCTCATTTTCAATGCATCTTGAAGCGTAGGTCGCAAGGCGGATATTTTTATCATTTTTAAAGGTTCCGACAGCCTTTATTAGTCCTATTGTGCCGATAGATATTAAATCGTCCTGGTCATACCCTATAGTATAATACTTTTTCACGATATGTGCAACAAGTCTAAGATTATGTTCGATTAGTTTATCACCTGCCGTCTTGTCGCCTTTTTGAAACAGTTCAAGTAACTCCGCCTCTTTTTTTGCCGATAAAGCAGGGGGGAATGACCCCGGATTGCCTACATGAAGTGCAAAATAACAAAGGTTTATTGCAAATCTAATAATGGTTGATAAAAACATATATATCACCCTTCCTTCGGTAAAATATATGTTTATTTATAACTATTATTGCAAGTCCGGTAGTTTTAAAATTCGGTTTTGTAAATGCAGATAACAAATTACCCGGGCAGGTTTAACTGCCCGGGTAAACTTTTATGTAAGATAGGCTAATTCATCAAAACAATGATTTTAATCAGCTTGCACTTCTTACAAATTCGGTACCTTTACCGTAACTGCTGTGTGTTGCGCCTTGCCTGTAGGTGATGGTTTTGTTCGAGGCGGCAATAGCGTGGTAAAGCGACATGGTTCCCGATGAAGGACAAATCGAATCGCCCAAACCGGCGAAAATTGCGGTCTTGCAGGTTACCATAGTACCAAAGTATGTGGTATCGAAGTATTTAAGGGTGTTGGTGTATCTTGCACCCCAGTATCTCGGCATTCTGCCGTTAGCACTTGCCTCACCGTTCAAATCGCACATATACGGAATCTCGATATTGAGGAAGGAAATGCCCTCACCGCCGGAAGTGGCGTATTTGAGAAGTGCGGCGACTGCTGTACTCTGGAAGCCACCCATACTTGCACCGGCTGCTTCAAAGTCGGTACCGTTCCAGTAGTTATTACCAGAGCTGCCGAAGTAGTCTACCATAAACTTGGCGGCAGTCAAATCACGCCTTATCATTTGATAGAAGTAGGTGCCATCAATGGTGTTTGCAGTGTAGTTAAATCCTTTTGAATTGCGATAACTATCGTAAGCGCTGATGGAGGAACTGCTTGTAATATCCATACTATGCGCGCAAACATTGAAGACGGCGGTATTTGCGACATATGTCTTGCTCGGTGCTGATACGCCGTAGCTCTGGAAGGTTACCTTCATCTTTATCTTTGAGGTACTTGAAGCACTTGAAGGATAGGTGAGATAACCGGTAGCGTAACCCTGATTGCCGTTAATATCGGTGCCACACGGAATTTTAACAAGATATGCCTTGTATCCGCTATTTGCACTCGTTTCGGTCAAGGTAGCGCCTGAGGTAGAGCCGATACCCGCGGCAATACCTTGCCAGTAGGAATTGAAGTCGGAGGGTTTTGCGGTAGAAACATTGATAGAATCAACGCCGAATCCTACGCTACCCGCAATGTTGTAGTTTACACTGCTTACAGTATCAATTGTTGCGAAGGAAGAAATCTGATTCTTACTCGAATCGCAGGCGAGAGCATACCAGAATACGAAGCCCGCCTTGTTTGCTGTAACCTCAAACTCGTAAACGCCGTTTGTGGGTGTTACATAGGTGTCAGTAGTTGCCTTAGTAGCCTCATTATAGGTATGAAGTTTGAAGTAGGAAACGCCTGTAAGTATCTTGGCATTAGCGATATCCATCGCCGCAATGCGAACCCTGGCGGTATCGCCGACAGAGTAGGAAATCGCATCTCTGTTGGTATCGCAAATAAGATTCTTTGTGCCGGATGTGGAGGAATAAGCAATCTTATCTACATCAAATTCTCTTGAATATCCCGACAACAGGCTTACATTGTTTCCGGTAAGAAGGGAAGCAAAGCTGTCAATAGCCTTATCGGTGAATTCCTGACGGTAACATGAAATAGTAAGTGTGTTTCCATCGACAAAAACCTTGCACTTATCGGGTTTGAGTGTGTGGTCTGCAACAACGCGAATTACCTTGCCGTCTGACGGGGCAGAGGTTACGGTGGGCAGAGAAACATCAGCATAATCGCCGATAACCGAATCCATCGATGAGATGGCGTTGCTCTTTGCACCTTCGTTCATGAAGCGGTATTGCGAAACAGCATTGCCGTTAATTGTAAGCTGATTGGTATTCTCGGCGTTTGCTGCCAGCTTCTTCATGCAAACAAGGTCGATTATGTTGAAACCGGTATCCCTGTTAACATCGTAGTCCGGGCTTATTAAATCGTATTCAGATCTGCCTAAAAGTCCGTTTACAATGTTAGTAAGACGACCGGAATAAGAATAGTAGTTGAAGAAATTGTTCTTTAATTTAATTACCGAGGCCGAGAGGGAAGAAGTGGTAGCGTCGGCGGCAAACCATCCGTTAGCCTGATCACGTTTAACATTGATTGAACTGTTTTGTGTGAGGGTAACCGAAGTGGTTTCGCCGATAGTATCAAGCGAGCCGTAAACATTATCTCCGAGAATAGCATTCAGGTTGCCCAACATATTCGCACCAACGATAGCACCGCTCGAACCGGTAAGTTCATAAAGCTCAACATGGTTTATAAAGAGTTCTTTTGCACTGCTTGCAGCACCGAATTTCAGGCGGAATCTTGTGTTAGGATCGGTATCGCTGTAAGAGGTGTTCGCCTCATCCGAATAGATTTCATAGGTTATACGGTGTGAACCGGATGAATTGTCGCTCAACTTAGTGTAGGTAACCGTTCCTTTTGCAGTAATGCCAAGGCGAGGCATCTTTCCGGCGTTGCGATAATTGAAGGAAAGACGATAATAGGTAGAGGGTTTAAGTTCGCTCTTGAACTGTAATTCGTTATAGTTACCGCCGTTCATCTGCAAAGCTATGGTATCATCACCGGTTACTGCCGTGCCACTAAAGAAGCCTGACGGGATGGGAAGAAGGTCAACAGCCGGATAATCCATAACATCAATCTGCGTCCAGTTTGTAAATACCGTGTTGGCTGTCAAGGAATTAACCATACCCGTAGAACCGGCATGGAAATCACCGTTTGTGAACAGATTTGTTCCAAGGGTGTTTCCGGAAACCTCGCGGAGCGAAGCGTTGGCAAAGTAAACAACACCGTTGTTTTTAAGCGGATATTTCTGGCCGATATATACCTTAAAGTTGCCTCCGGTTCTGGCGTTAGCGGGCATTGTGAAACGAACCGATTTATGAGCGCCATCAACATTAGAAGCGGTATTTGTATAGGTTACAAGGCTTGAGGAATAACTTCCGCCTTGCTCTGCAGTCTGAACATTTATATAAGGAGATACGCCGCCGAAAGCGCGGTAATCAAGGTCAAACTGGTAAGTTTTACTTGATTCAAGATGTGTTTCGAATGATAAAGCCTGCTGGTTAGTATCGCTGGTTGCACCACCAAGACGAAGCATTTTAGGTTCGCCTTCAATGATTTCGGGAGCATCAAAATAGCCGGTCGGGATATCTTGGCAGGAAATCATAGATGCGGTGGTGTCGATGCACCATTTATTAGCAGGAGCGGCTACAAAACTGTCTTCCGCATTATATCCGTTACTGCCGAACTGATATGTGGGGCTCAAGACTACGGTATCTTCGGCAACCGGCATAATAAGGTTGCCTCCGTAAACCGCGTTTGCGGTTGTGTCAAAAGCATACAATTTCGGATCAGTAAATGCAAAACTTGTTTGGAAATTGTTCTCATGATGATAGGTGTTGTTATGCTCAACATTACCTATCGTAATATATGAATGAATACCTGTTCCTGCCTGTTTGTTGGTAAGATATAACTTAATGATGGCGGTAAATGTAAGGGTATTCGGGTCATAACTTGACATCAGAACAGTATCGGAATGAGACTGCTGATTGTTGTTGGCGTAATTGTATTCGGATTGAGCACCGCCGTTCCAATAAGCATAGCGAGCCACTCCGACGATAGGAAGCTGATCAGAATTAAGTCTTGCCTTGAAGGTCAACCTGAAATAGCAGTCACCGTTAAGCTCTGTTCCGGCAGTTTGTGTAAAGTTAAGCGGAATAAATACATTGGCATAATTTGTTCCACCGGAAGCATTCGGCGAGATGACAAACATCTTGTTTGCTCCGAAATTACCTGTTGCGGGAATACTTGAGCCTGCCAATACAACCGCACCGCAGGAATTACATATTGTATCGCCGGTATAACCGTTGGCAACAAGGGTTGCCGCGTAAGCATTAACAACTGTGGTTCCGCCAACATGGTTGGTAGGATCTATCGGGTATTCAACATATTCACCGATTGTTGCACCGCAATCATTACAACGCGTATATGAGGCATGACCTGTAGCGACGCAGGTGGCTGCCAACGCGGGCATTACCGTTGTGGAAGTGTGAGTGCATTCGTGATTTACCTCAAAATATGATTCGGGAATACCGTCAAGAGATATAGCGTCATTTCCGAACTTGCTCCACTTGTTGAGCGGTGCCGTCATTACGGTACCGGAATTATGGTCGGAGAATTCACCGCTGCCACCGATTTGTGTGCAGTTTGAATAACTATATGCGGTGGAGAAATCGGCAGTCTTATCGGTGATAGGAGCGCAAAGATTATTGCCGGTGTATGTACCTGTTGCGGCATTGGTTGCCTCATAGATTTGAGGGTCGGTAAAGGCAAACGATGTGCTGTTTATCAAATTGGCGCCTGAGGGGGTTTCTCCCGATACCGGAGTATAGTTTCCGAGCATGATAGCGGTATGGGAACCGGTTGTATTTTGATAGTATTTGAACTGTGCGTTATCATAAGGATCGGCACGCCACATGGTAAACGCGGCTGTGTAGGTATATGTTGACTGATCGTAGTCGATCCATTTTGTTACAACGTCGTTTTTGCTGGCAACGCTCGTTCTGTCTGAGGGGGCAAATGTGCCATCGCCCCAGTAACCGGCGCTAAACTCCGAAAGTCTCGGAACACTGTCGCCGGAAAGTAATTTAAGTGTGCATTTAAAGATAAAGTCTTTATTGCCGACCCAACCGTCGGTATCAAGCGGAATAAAGGCACCGCGATAGTTGGAGGTCGTATTAACCGTGATCATCTTTTGTGTAGCACTTGTATCGGTAATCTCATTAGAAGCAAATTTATCGTCATACTTCTTGTTATGGGTGCTACATTCATAATATTCGCGGGTCGAACTTGTTGCCACATGCTTAGTAAGGGTGCAGGAGCTTCTGTTACAGATGTTGTCGTCAATAAGCGTTACATTCTGAACAGCGCCTTCAACCGAGAACTTGTTAAGCGGTGCATGACGCATAGCAACATCAAGTGCATTTTCAACTTTATCGGTATTGTCCCACGGTCCCAAGAATTTATAGCGTGTATCGGCGTCACAGTTTGCAGCGCTCATACTCGGGGCTTGGTTTTTGCCATCGAACAAAACGGTGTCGGAATCGCCGATAGCATAAACCGTGAATTTAATATCACTGATTATAAAGGAAGAATCGGCGGCAACAGCATCAAAAGCGCCGTTTGTATGCTCAGCCTGACCTATTGTAATATAGGTGCTGATACCGGTTTTGGATAACTGGCCGTATTCCTGAGATTCAATTCTCAGTACCGCCTCAAACGCGCCGGTTGAAGCGTTATATGTAGATGTTATATAATCCTTTTGAACAGCCGTCTCAGCGGGTGCGCCGTAGTCGTTATTGTAAGCGCGCGCAGGAGAGGGAATAGGCTCGCCCAAGCGCGGTTCTTCTGTGGTAGAGCTGGCAGTCGAATAAGCGTAAGCTTTACCGACTATCGGCTGACCACTACCCGAAAGGCGCTTTGCTTTAAGAGAAATTTTTAACTTAAAGCTTCCGCCGTTTTCTTTTAGGTTACTCGAAGAACAGCCCCAATCGGAAGCGTTATACGCTGAGAAGAATTTATGAACATTCAGAGGAATAAAGATGTTCGAATAAGCGGCGTTCTTACTGCTGTTGCCGGTGGTTGTATCTCCGGCACGGGATTTGATAACAAACGATTTCTTAGCAGAGTCGTCATTAAGAAGTCTGCTGTAGCAGTTGCCAACCTTCTCGAATTTTACATTGCTTCCGAAATCTGAGCAGGTATAGTATTCGATTTCATAATCGGTCTCAGCATGCTTAGTATATGTATGGGTGCCACCGGTAAAGAGGTCGTCGGCTACGGTTACCTGCTGAACTGTGTCTTCATCGACCGAAACGGCGCTCCATATACCGGGAGTAGCCTGAAGCGGATGGTTCTTTACTCTTCTGTCCGCAACAGAACCCGTACCGGTGCCCGAACCCGCAAAGAAAGAATAAAGCTTGCCTGTGTCGAGTTTGGTTTCCGCAGGAGCAAGCTTCATACCAACGCTGCCGCCCGAACCGCCTTTAAGGGTCTTAATGGTAACGCTGATATCGGTAATGACAAAATCTAATGCAAGGTTGCTGTCAGAGTGCATACTGCTGTTATCATTGATAACGCCGTTGCCGATATAGATACCGCCCCATATAGGTTGGCTTCTGCCGGGAATATCGGATTTACGGGTTTGGTTTGAACCGTTCCAGATATCACCCTTAAAGCAGTTGCCGGTACCGGGTATATCCTTAAAGTTAACATCACATTCAAATGTGGTGCCTGTAACAGAGGAAGTATCGTTGCCGTTCCAGTTGCTTGAAATACCGCTTCCCTGGTAAAGGGATACGAGTTTGTTAGTAGAATCGGCTACGCCTGTTACGGCACGAGCCATCTGAACATACGGCTTAGTGCCATTAAACATTTTTACTTTCGCGGTAATGTGTGCGATCGTACCATCGCTGTATTTACCCTCATTTACAAGGGGTAAGAAGATACCGGCCGGAACATTGTTGCCGTATCTTGACGATGGTCCGATGTGTATAGCCGTTGTTGTTGCCGTTGCAGATGCATCAGCCGCTACCGTCAAAGCGGTAGTGAAAGTAAGACCTGCAAAGAGAGAAAAGACCATACACAAAGCCAAAAAGACAGATAGTAGTTTCTTTGCTTTCATAAAAACACTCCTTAAATAAATTTTTACACTTACATTATAATACACTTCATTTGCACTTTAAAGTACGAATTCGGGCAAAAAATAGCACATTTTAGACATAATATATTGACCAAATGATAAAATTATTGTATAATTTACACGGTTTCGGGTAACACTTACCATACAATAAATAGGATGATAGGCAGGCGAGAGGTAATGAAGTTGACAAAAATTAACTTTTTCAGTTTTGTAAGCTTGGATACCCAAAACTATCGTGTTGAAAGGCATAACCACAATACATACGAGATAAATGTTGTTGTCGGCGGGAGCATGGAGGTTGCCGTTGACAATGAAAGTTTTCGTCTTTTCCCCGGGGACGCTTTGCTATGGAACGCAAATTCTTATCATTATAATAAACTCGGAAAAGATGAACATGCCGAATTTGTTACGGTTCATTTTGAAACCGACGAGAAAATATCCGACGCAATGCTACCCGTATACCATCAATTTCAGCGTGAAAAAATGCATCTTATCAGAATGTTTATAAGCGAAGCTAAAGATCACGGCACAGATTCTGAATCACCCGCACTTTCACTACTTGAAGCGATAGTAAAAATGTGCCTTTGCAAAACCGAGGCAACAGTATTTTCAAATGATACTTCGGCGCTTATCTACGGAAAAGTTATGCGCCTGATGGCAATACATTCGGTCAGAGACATACCGAAAATTCAGGATATGGCCGATCTTTGCGGCGTCAGTGCAACGACTCTCAAAAACGCATTTAAGCAACAAACGGGAAAGAGTATCAAGAAGTACTATAATGATTTGCGAATACAATACGCAAAAGATATGCTCCTTAACGGGGACAGCACGAAGCAGGTCGCCGATACACTTTCCTTTTCATCAGTTCCGTATTTTCTGCATTTTTTCAAAAACAATACAGGAATGAGTGTCCGTGAGTTTTTATCACAGAATAAATAATTCCGCAAATTAAAAATAATTATCATATTATAAAGGAAGAACACCCGACAAAATCGGATGTTCTTTTTATATAATAGGTTGCAATTTTACCTAACGGCAAAACCGCCCTTTCGGGGTCTCGCCACAATATAAATAAAAAAATCCAAATCAAACCTAACGGTCTGATTTGGATTAATTGGTGCGAGTGACGAGACTTGCCCACACGCCTACCGGCGTTGGCACGCACGCGGGCTTTGCAACCGTCCACCGGAAGGTTGCAATTTTACCTAACGGCAAAACCGCCCTTTTCAAGTCTCGCCACAATACATAGAAAAAATCTCACCCCACCGCAAAGGCGGTGAGATGAGATTTGGTGCGAGTGACGAGAC
>DEWC01000039.1:19253-28223 GCA_002363095.1 Ruminococcaceae bacterium UBA3220
TGCCTATTCCAGCACACTCGCATTGTATGACGCCACTTTTGGCGACCCGTATATTATATCATTAAGAACTCCCGTTGTCAACAAATTTTTTAAGATTTTTGAAAAATATTAAGAAATTGCTTGCATTTTTCGAATCTTTGTGGTATTATACATTTTGTTGTATAAAGATGTTAGGAGGTGGCACAATGCCGAATATTAAATCCGCAAAGAAGCGCGTTGCTATCAGTAATGCAAATTATGAGCGTAATAAAGCTTATCGTTCCGCTCTTCGCACTGCTATTAAGAAGGCAGACGCGGCTATCGACAGTAAGGCTGCCGATGCTAACGAAGCGGTTAAGACTGCTATTGTTAAAATTGATAAGGCTGCCGTTAAAGGTCTTATTCATAAGAACAATGCCGCAAGAAAGAAATCCGCTCTTGTAAAAAAGTTGAATGCCGGAACTTAAGTTTCAATTTATATTTTTTATCACCGTAACCGGTTCGGTTGCGGTGATTTTTTTATTGATTTTTACAGTAAAGTATAATAATATATTTATATAATGAATTGTCGGGCAGGTGATTATTTTGCAAAATGAAAATTTAAAAGTACTGAAATCGAAGGCCAACCGACTTCCGAAACTCCCCGGTGTTTATATAATGAAATCTAAATCGGGAAAAATAATTTACATCGGCAAAGCCAAACAACTTAAATACAGGGTAACTCAATACTTCGGCAGTGGAAATAATCACACCGAAAAGGTTAGGCAGATGGTGCTGAATGTTGCTGATTTTGAATACGTTATTTGCGACAGTGAGTTTGAAGCCTTAGTCCTTGAAAGCTCGCTTATAAAACAACATCAGCCTAAGTATAATATTCTTTTAAAGGATGATAAAGGTTATCATTATATAAAAATAACAAATGAAAAATGGCGTAAGATACAATTTTCTCATCAAATGAACGATAAAGCAACATATATAGGCCCCTATTATTCATCCTATGTTGTCAAAGATACACTTGACTGCGTAAGAAGCATTTTTAAACTTCCGGATTGCAGTCGTAATTTTGATAAATACTCAAAGCCGTGTCTTAATTTTCATATCGGAAAATGCTTTGCGCCGTGCCGCGGAAAAACATCGCTCGCTGAATATAATGAGACGGTAGACAGCGCAATATCATTTATTAAAAGCTCAGATGCGACAAAAATAATCCCCGAGTTAACCGCAAAGATGCAAAAGGCATCCGACGCGCTCGAATTCGAATATGCCGCAAAACTGCGCGACAGGATTTCCGCAATAAAAAAACTCGGCGAAAAGCAAAAGGTTGTTATGTGTTCTTATGATAACCAGGACGTCTTTGCGTCGGCTTTTTTGGGCGATATAGCCTGCGTCAGCGTCTTTAACTTCAGAAACGGCAGACTTAACGACAAAAACCATTATTTTGTCGATTCCGTTTTTGATAAGAACGAACTCTACGGCGCTTTTTTTGAGCAATATTATTCACGCGGTGACAATATCCCAAAAAGAATATTACTTGATTCCGATTTTTCGGATAAAGATTTAATTTGCGAATGGCTCGGAAAGATATCGGGCAAGAAGGTTAATTTTGTAATTCCGAGGGCGGGGGAACAAAAGAAACTTGTTGAGATGTGCTTGAAAAACGCCGGCGATAATCTTACCGAAAAATCAAAATCAAGCGGAAAAGAAATGTCGGCGCTGAATGAACTTTCAAAACTGCTTGGACTTAAAGCGGTGCCGAGAATTATTGAATCATATGATATTTCTCATACTTCGGGTGATGAAAATGTTGCCGGAATGATTGTTTTTAAGGACGGTCAACCGTTAAAACGCTGTTACCGAAGATTTAAGATAAAAAGTTTTATGGGAGCTGATGATTACCGTTCTATGGCTGAGGTTATGAACAGAAGGCTATTCGAGTACGAAAAAGGGGAGGATGAAGCCTTTACTACTATTCCGGACCTTATTTTGTTAGACGGTGGCATCGGTCAGGTTAACGCGGTTATGCCGGTTCTTAATAATCATAAAATCGACATTCCGGTTTTCGGTATGGTTAAGGATTCAAAGCACAAGACCAGGGCAATAGCCGCGAACGGCGGGGATATAACGGTTAAATCCAACCGTCAGGCCTTTACGCTTTTAAACAAAATACAAGAAGAAGTTCACCGATTTGCGATTTCCTATCACAGGAATTTAAGGAGCAAAAAAATGATTTATTCACAGCTTCTTGATATTGAAGGGATAGGGGAAAAGAAGGCAAAAGAACTGCTTATTTATTTTAAAACCATCGAAAATATTAAAAATGCGACCCAATCCGAACTTAAAACGGTTAAGGGTATCAGCGATATAAACGCAAAGAGAATAATCGAATATTTTGCCGACAAATAATTCTTGCCAATTAAGGCAAAGTTTGGTATTATATTATAAACAAAAATATGAAACGCTTGCTTGCGTTTTGGAAAGAACGAGGAATATAATATGCTTCAACTTGAACCTCCGAAAGAAGGAGATATAATAGCAATAATGCATACCGATATGGGTGACATAAAAATCAAATTGTTTCCTGATAAAGCGCCCAAGGCGGTAGAAAACTTTGTTACCCACTCAAAGAATAATTACTATAACGGACTTATTTTTCATAGAGTTATAAATGATTTTATGATTCAAGGCGGCGACCCGACCGGTACGGGAATGGGAGGAGAGTCAATTTGGGGCGAAGAATTCGAAGATGAATTTGTCCCCGAACTTCACAATCTCTATGGTGCTCTTTCTATGGCAAACGCAGGTCCTTGCACAAACGGAAGCCAGTTTTTTATAGTACAGGCAAAATCCGTTCCTGCTAATATGATTGAGCAAATGCGGGAACTTCCCGACCATTTTCCGCCCGAAACGGTAGAAGCCTATGAAAAGTTTGGCGGCACACCTTGGCTTGATTTCCGTCATACTGTTTTCGGTCAGGTTATCGAAGGGATGGAAGTCGTTGAAAAAATTGCCGCCGTTGAAGTCGGCTCCAACGACAAACCGATTAAGGATGTTATAATCAATAATATTGAAATAGTCTGAAACGAAAGGATAAGGTGATTTTTATGAAAGGTATAATTTTGGCGGGCGGAAGCGGAACACGCCTTTATCCGCTTACTATGGTAACTTCAAAACAGCTTCTTCCGGTTTACGATAAACCGATGATTTATTATCCGCTTTCAACCCTGATGCTTGCCGGAATAAGAGATATCCTCATTATTTCCACACCCACTGATTTGCCAAACTTTGAAAGGCTGTTAGGTGACGGTTCTAATTTCGGCATAAATCTTTCATACAAGGTTCAACCCTCGCCTGACGGTCTGGCACAGGCGTTTTTGATTGGTGAAGAGTTTATTGCGGGGGACTCCTGCGCAATGGTTCTCGGCGATAACATTTTTTACGGAAGCGGACTTAAAAAGCACCTGAAAGAGGCGGCTGAGCGTAAACACGGCGCAACCGTTTTCGGATATTATGTTGAAGACCCTGAGAGATTCGGCATAGTTGAGTTTGACAAAAACGGCAAAGCGATTTCGATTGAGGAAAAACCGAAAAATCCGAAATCCAATTACTGCGTTACCGGGCTTTACTTTTACGACAACCGTGTCGTGGATTTTGCGAAAAAGGTAAAACCCTCAAAGCGCGGAGAACTTGAAATTACCGACCTTAACAAGATGTATCTTGAAGACGGTACGCTTAATGTTGTAACATTGGGCAGGGGATATGCTTGGCTTGATACGGGGACGATGGACGCTTTAAGCGAAGCAACTGAATATATAAAGCTTCTTGAAAATCATCAGGGAATTATGGTGTCGGCTGTTGAGGAAATTGCCTTTCTAAATGGCTGGATAGACAAAGAAAAACTGTTAGAGTCGGCTGAAAAATACGGAAAATCGCCATACGGTCAGCACTTAAAGAGGGCTGCTGAAGGCAAATACTTGTATTGATATGGTGAAAATCAGTGTTATAATTCCCGTATATAATTCCGAAAAGACAGTAGCGAACTCGGTAAATTCGGTGTTGGCTCAAACATTTGCCGATTTTGAAATTATTCTGATTAACGACGGTTCTACGGATAACAGTCTTTCTGTATGTGAGTCTATTGCCAACTCGGATAAGCGAATATCGCTTTATTCGTTTGATAATCACGGCGCCGCATTTTGTCGCAATTTTGGCATAGGTGTTGCCACAGGCGATTATTTGACCTTTGTTGACAGCGATGACCGCATTGATTCGGGCGCTTTTTCGTATATGATTGAAGTTGCCGAAAAGAATACGGCGGATATTGTAATGTGCGGTTACATTCTCGAAAACGGCGACCGTTCCAAGATTGTTTCGGCGAAAGACGGTTTCTATATCGGTGATGAAATCAACTCGCGAATGATTGAAATAAAATCAAAAAATTTGATAGATTGTGCCTGCAATAAACTGTATAGGCGTGAATTTATTGAAAACAGCGGTGTAAAACTCCCCGAAAACGAAATTTTTGAGGATACCGATTTTAATCTTAGACTTCTTGAACATTCCCCGAGATTCGTTATATGCGATGTCGCATTTTATCATTATATTTTGCATATGGGCAGCACAACAAGGCGCTTTAATCCTCAAAAACTCGCAACTGTTAAACAAAGGGCAAAGCTTTTAAAAAGAACGACCCGTGGTATAGACAAATACTGTGATTTTTATTTTGTAAAAAGCGTTTTTTCAGCATTTATCGATGCGTTTTTGTCCTTGAAAAAGAACGAGATTTACAAAATTATAAAATCAGAAATAAATAACAGCGAATTCAGAAATGCCGCGAAAAACGCTTCCCATTCCGGTTTATCGTCTAAAATAATAACGGTGGTTGCGAATACAAAAAATACTTTTTTGGTTTTTGTATTTTGCCGATTATCTTATATATTCAAATATAAATTTCAAAAACTCTTTATGAAGGTGAAATGATTTGATATCGGTTGCATTAGCGACATTTAACGGCGAACGATTTGTTGAAAAACAGTTAAAAAGCATACTTCATCAGACCTTACCCGTTGACGAAGTAGTCATTTGTGATGATCGCTCAACAGATAATACAGTCGAAATTTGCCGCAGGTTCATTGAAGATAACGGCTTGGATAATGCGTGGCATATTTTTCAAAATGAGAATAATATCGGATTTTGCCTCAACTTCTACGAAGCTATTGAAAGATGCCACGGGGACTATATTTTTATATGCGACCAGGATGATGAATGGTTCCCCGAAAAGGTGAAAATTATGGTCGACACCATGAAATTTCATCCCGAAATAATGGTTTTGTCTTCGAGATATGATGTTATCAATGAAAATTCAGAAGTTATTAAATCGTCCGGGGTAACATATTTGAGTGACAAGAATGACGGTTCTCTCGAATATCTTACAGCAGACAGTTTTATCGGTTGTTCATATGTTCGCGGTTTCAGTTTATGCATTTCGTCCGAGATAAAGCCATATATAAAAAAAATTGACCTGAAATCTCTTTTGGCACATGATTGGCTTTTATGTATGCTCGGTTGTTGTTACGGAAAGACCGCAATTCTTAATAAAAGGCTGGTACATTACAGGTATCATCTTGATAATGTTTCACTTTCGGCTATGAATAAGAAAAACAGGGTCAGGGATATTAAAAAGCGAATATCCGGGATTGCTCAGTCAATTGAAGGACATAAGTATATTCTCTCCATTATTCTTGATGAAAAGACTTCAAAAACCATAGAAAGATTTATTGCCTTTGAGAAAAAACGACTTGATTTTCTGACCTTTAAAAAGTTTTCTGTATACCTGTCTTTGCTTGGAAAACTAAAGTATTACAACCGTTATTATAAAGGAAAAGGTTTTCGGGTATATATAGGGGATTTTTTATATGCATACAGTTCGGGAAGGCGCCTTAAATAATAAAGTATTAAAAAAGTCAAGCCCTGAGACTTGACTTTTTTCTTATTGTGCGGTAATCATTTCGTTTCTTTCTCTGAACAGCAGGGAAATGCACCAAATTCCCGCCAAAGCAATTACCGTATAGATAATTCTTGAAATTATTGCATCGCTCCCGCCGAAAATTGCCGCAACAAGGTCGTATTGGAAAAGTCCCACTAAACCCCAGTTCAAACAACCGATAATTGAGAGTATAAGACAAATCCTATCAAACATATTATCACCTCTTTCATTATCAGTATTACCAAAATTCGCTGATTTAATCATAAAAACGCTTATCGGATAACCGGTAAGCGTTTTTCGGCAATACTATTTTGAACCGTTACTGTATGCCTCTATCATTCTCTTAACCATCTGGCCGCCAATTGAGCCTGCCTGTTTTGAGGTTAAATTGCCGTTATAACCGCTTCTTAATGTTACGCCGACTTCGCTGGCTGCCTGCATTTTCATACGGTTTAGGGCGTCTCTCTTATTTGCGGGGCTTGGCTGAGACTTTTTTGATGTTGAACTTTTAGACATAATTGTTTCCTCCTATTATACTAATTGCGTTTGCAAGTTTAGTATATGAGAATTATGTCTTTATACAGCAGGTAATTATTGGCTTAACTGCTCATATAAAACACCGTTAAGAGGTAAAAACCCGACCCTTAGAGGGCCGGGCTTTTAATCACAAAACTTTGCTTAAAAAGTCTTGAAGCCGTGGTGACTTTGGATGGTTAAAAATCTCATCGGGAGTTCCTTCCTCCATAATCACGCCTTCATCGATAAAGAGAACACGGTCTGCAACCTCACGCGCAAAACCCATTTCGTGGGTAACTATTACCATCGTCATACCCGTTTCGGCAAGTTCCTTCATAACCGATAAAACTTCACCGACCATTTCCGGGTCAAGCGCCGAAGTCGGCTCGTCGAAAAGCATAACATCAGGATTCATAGCAAGAGCCCTGACAATTGCAACACGCTGTTTTTGACCTCCGGATAACTGAGAAGGGTAGGCGTCGGCTCTGTCGGCAAGACCTACTTTATTGAGAAGCTTCATTGCATCACTTTCAGCATCTTGCTTTGACTTTTTTAGTAGTTTAATTGGCGCAAGTGTCATATTTTTAAGTATGGTCATATGAGGGAACAGATTGAATTGCTGAAAAACCATCCCCATTTTTTGGCGGTGGAGATTTATATTGGTAGAAGGGTCGGTGATGTCAACACCCTCAAAGTTAATGGTTCCGCCGGTAGGGAGCTCAAGGAGATTGAGTGTTCTTAAAAATGTAGACTTTCCTGAACCGGAAGGACCGATTACAACAACAACTTCACCTTTGTTGATATTTGTGTTAATTCCTTTTAAGACTTCAATTTTACCGAATGATTTTTGAAGATTGCTTACTTCGATTAGTTTATTATCAGTGGTCACTCTTTCTCAGCCTCCTTTCGAGCAAGGAAACAAGAGAGGTAAGAATCATTACAATGGCAAGATATACCAAAGCTACAGCTATTAGCGGAAGGAAAAAGTTATATGTACGACCTGCAATAGCGTTACCCGCTTTTGTTATATCGGTAACGCCGACATAACCGACAACCGAAGTCTCTTTCAGAAGTGCAATAAACTCATTGCAGAGGGTGGGGAGAACAGCTTTAAACATTTGAGGTATGATGATGTACCACATCGTTTGAATATAGTTTAAGCCTATGCTTCTTCCCGCTTCGAACTGACCGTTATCAATCGACATAATTCCTCCGCGGAAAATTTCGGCAACATATGCGCCGGAATTGATTCCAAAGGCAAATATACCAATCGGAATTCCGTTTTCAATAGAGGCAAAGATGATATAATATGATATCATCAACTGAACTACAACCGGGGTTCCGCGAATTATCGTAAGATAAATTTTGCATATTGAGTTAAGGATTGAAAGGGATATATAACCGAATCCGCCTTTTGCTTTAAGTGTTTCTTTGTTTTTGTCATAAGTTGACCTTATTGCGGCAACAATAACACCTAATATTACACCCAAAATAAGCGAACCGATAGTTATTTGCAGCGTTATTTGGAAGCCTTTGACAATTTGCATATAACGGTTGTCTTTTATGAAAACCGTTTGAAACTGTTGCGAAAAATCCGCGTAAAACTCTTTGTAGTAATTTATAAAACTTTCCATTACCAAACTCCGAAAAATCAGAAATAGGGCGGTATATTACAACCGCCCTTAATAATTATTGAAAATTATTCTGCATCAGCCGAGATATATTTATCAATGATTTTCTGTACAGAACCGTCATCAATCAATTCTTTCAGTGCTTTATCAATTTTCTTTTGAAGATCCTTGTTGTTCTTGTTGATGCAAATAGCATACTCTTCTTCAGCGTAAGAAGTGTCAAGAATCTTAAGTCCTTTGTTGGCAGCAACATACGCCTTTGCAGGCTCATTGTCTATAATAACACAATCAACTTTACCGGCTTTCAAAGCTTCTACAGCCATATTGCCATTGCCATACCTTGTAACATTGTCTTCGCCGAAATCATCAGAAGCATATATATCTCCGGTGGTAGACTGCTGAACACCAATCTTCTTTCCTTTAAGGTCATCGGTTGTTTTAATTTTACTGTCTTCCGTAACGATTACAACCTGAACGCCCTTAGCGTAGGAAGAGGAGAAGCTAACCTGTTGCTTTCTCTCGTCGGTAACAGTCATACCTGCCATACCGATATCGTATTTGTTTTTCTGAACACCGGGGATAATAGAATCGAATTCGGTATCTTTGATTTCGAGCTCAAGGTCGAGTTTTTTTGCAATCAATGCCGCGATTTCAGCATCAATACCGACTACTTTGTTACCCTCAATATATTCATATGGGGGGAATGTGGCGTTTGTTGCCATTGTCAACTTGCCCTCGCTTACGGTTGTCTTATCAGAATCCTTAACGCAAGCGGTAAGCGAAAAGACAAACAAAACTGCGAGTGTAAGAGCTAAAAGTTTTTTAAGATTTTTCATAATAGGTTCTCCTTTTAAAATAATA
>DEWC01000088.1 GCA_002363095.1 Ruminococcaceae bacterium UBA3220
ACCTGTCGCCGGAAAAACAAAATGGCGCCGAGAACGGCGCCACACCATAACAACAGGTTTATCGAAAGACTGTGCCGGACTTATAGTCCGGCTTTTTTATGCCCTAATTTGTTCTAAATCGGACAAACCCGTCATATTCTTTAGTAAAGAAAAAGGAAGTGAGAAAAACGGAGAGCGCATGGGATTATTGCTTGAACAGTATTTCAAAATCGGTTTCTTCAAGGCTGGACTTGCTTATAGAAGACATAAAAAATCAGGTTCAGGAAATAAGGATAAGAAACGGTCTGCCGCTCGCGGTAACCGTAACGGGAAAATCGGTTTTTGTTTCTAATGACGGACAAACATCATATAATCCTGGCAACGCCTATATTTGTTCGAAAGAAGATATAGATATAACATATTCGTTGATTACAAACCGCTCTGTTTATGCACACGCAGAAGAGATTAAGGAAGGCTTCATTCGAATGCCTAACGGATGCAGAGCCGGTATTTCGGGCAGCTTCTCAAATACGGGAATGATTTACGATATTTCCGGGATAAATATACGAATTGCTAAAGAATTTATCGGGTGCGCCGATGGTTTGTCTGCCGAATACGGCGGTGGCGGCGCTGTCATTTTAGGGCCTCCCGGGTCGGGGAAAACAACTGTTTTGAGGGATTTTATAAGACAAATCTCAAACAAAGGAAAAAGGGTTTCGCTTATAGATTCACGAGGTGAAATATCCGCCTCATATTCAGGAAAACCGCGTTATGATTTGGGATTTAATACCGATGTGTACATAACTAATGATAAGGCGTTCGGGATAATGGCGGCGCTTAGGACAATGTTCCCGCAGGTGATTGCGTTTGACGAACTCGGAACCGAAAAGGAACTTAGTGGCGTAATGGACGGATTCAATTCCGGTGTCGAAGTTGTAACAACGGCACATATAGGTTGTATTGAGGATATAAAATCGCGAAAGGTCGTTTCCGGGCTTTTAAAATCGGGGGCGGTAAAAAATGTATTTTTGCTTTCCGGCAGGATAGGGGAAACGCCGTTAAAGGTAAAGATTGAGGATGTGATTGTTTGATTTTTCTTAAAATTATCGGGAGTATAATCATCCTGTTTTGCGGTATTCAATTCGGTGTTTATAAATCTTATAACGCGAAAATAAGACGGGATGTTCTGCAAAAAATCGTTATCGCACTCGAAACACTTTCGATAGAAATCAGGCTTAAAAGAGGGGAGTTGTTTCCGCTTTTAAGGAGACTGTTTTGCGACGATTACATAGTTTTTTCGGACAACCGCTTTTTTATATCGGAAAAACACATTAAAAAAAGCCAGTTGAATAAGCTTAACGAAATGGCGTTAAGTCTCGGAAAGAGCGATTCGCAGGGAGAATGCGATATAATATCGATTTATCAATCTGTTTTTCAGGGCTTTTTGGCTGATGCGGAGAAAGAATATAAAACAAACAAAAAAATATGGAATACGCTCGGCTTAGGCGGAGGGTTGACAATTGTTTTGTTATTAGTTTGAACAAATGAATTTCGTTAAGAAAAAAAGGTGAATTAAATGGATGTTGATTTTATATTTAAGATTGCGGCAATAGGGATTATCGTAACCGTTTTGAATTTATTGCTCGTTCGCTTCGGCAGAGAGGAACAGGCGATGCTCACCACACTTGCGGGGCTTGTTGTTGTGCTTTTGATGATAGTAAAATCGATTTCGGAATTATTTGCTGAAATTAAAGGCTTGTTCGGACTATGATTGGCGAGTTTTTAAAGATTTCGGCTATCGTTATCATCCTGCTTGGAATTTGTATTTTGTTTAAAAGTTATCGCCCTGAATATAATTTTCTGCTTACCGTTTCGGTTTCGGCAGTCATAGCAACGGTTGTCCTTGTCAAGGTTTATCCAAGCGTGAAAATACTTGAAAATATGTATTATATTTCTTCCGGAAACCGAAACAGTTTCACGGTAGTGATAAAGGCGCTGGTTATCTCCTATATTTCGGGATTTTGCGGTGATGCCTGCAGGGATTTCGGACAAACCGCCCTGGCACAAAAAGTCGAATTTGCCGGCAGATGTGCGATATTTGTACTTACGGTACCCGTTTTGACAACGGTTTTGGAAACCGCAATGGGGTTTGTCGGCGTATGAAAAAGGCAGTGATAATAACCTTATTTGCGTTTGTGATTATTATCCCGTTCGGAGGAATAACCGTAAACGCCGAAGCCCGTAATGATTACGACAGCGCATATTCTATTGTCGATTCCGATGAAATGAAAGACTTTTTGGCAGAAAGCAATAATGACTATTTTGAAAAAAACGGAATAGATATTAAGGAAAAGAACTGGGTAAATCGGGTAACGACAGATAACTTCTTAGGACAAATAATCAATACTGTTAAAGATACTGCCTTGAAGCCGGTGCGGATTTTCTTTTCTTTGATTTGTATCATAATTATTACCGCCGCGTTTACAGGCGGCGAATCGCATATCGGTGTTGGCAAAACCGCGGGGATTACGGCAATTTCGGTGGTGTCGGTCATAATACTTAACGATGTATGGAGCCTTATTTCAACACTCGTTACAACGGTCAAAAGCGTTTGCACTATCATTATGATGTTTGTGCCCGTCTTGGAGACAACTCTTTTTATGTCGGGGAGGGTTTCAACAGCCGCCGTCTCTTGCGGGGCGCTTCTCGGAATGACCCAGGGACTTTCGTTAATCGCCACCGATTATGTTATGCCGATTATGGGGGGATATTTGGGGCTCGGCATCGCTTCTTCGTTAACGCCTTTCGAATTTATAAAGCAAATCGGAAATGCGCTGAAAAAAGCCTCGGTAGTGATTCTTACGGTCGTTTTTTCTGCTTTTGTCGGGATTACGGGGTTGCAGACGACCGTTAATGCGGCTGCCGATAATCTGGCTGTTAAGACCACAAAATTTGTTGTCGGGACATTTGTTCCGATAGGCGGCGGAAGTTTAAGTGAAGCGGCAAATACGGTATATTCTTCAATGTCGCTGATAAAATCTTCGGTAGGCGTTTATGCTGTTTTGAGCATAGTTGTTGTATGTCTGCCGGTAATTATATTAACACTTCTGTTCAAACTGGTTTTTTCAATTTCAACGGTAATAGCCGAAACATTTTCTCAAAAAGAACTTGCAGGGCTTTTGTCGGCTGTTAATTCGCTGTTATCGGTTGTTTTGTCAATAGCGCTGTTTTTCGGCGGTGTATTTGTCTTTTCTATAGCAATTATTATCGGGCTGTCCGGCGGAGGATAAAATGAGGGAGTTTTCATCGTTTGCAATTTCCTTCTGCGGCGTATGCGTCGCAACGGGAGGCATCTATATGCTTATACCCGAAGGAAGGATGACCAAAACAGTAAAATATATTATCGTGCTGACCTTAATTTCGGCATTTATAGGCGTTTTTTCGGTTAATTTAAGCATCAATTTTCAAAACCGAAGCAATAAATCCCAATATGCCGAAAGCGAGCGAGGGGAGAAGGTTATGGGCGCAGTGTTCGAACAGGCGCTTAAAATGAACGATATTGAATTTGAAAAAATAGTGATTTTTACGGATAAAACGGAGGAGGGAAGCATAACTATTACTAAGATACAGGTTTTTACAAATGAAAACCGGGAGAAAGTCGTCTCCGCTATCGGTAATGGTAACGCCTATGATATCGAAATTGTCAGCTAAATTAAACATTAAAGGATTAGGAGAAAAGATAAAACAACCTAAATTTCTTATTATAATCGGACTTGTCGGAATTTTGATTATCGGGCTTTCTTCACTTTTGCCAAAGTTCAAACAAAACAAACTCAAAACCGGCGAGAATTTTGATTGCGACGAATACCGAAGACTGATGGAGGATAATGTTCGTTCCGTAGTTACGGGGATAACCGGTGATAAAAATGCCACCGTGGTTGTTACGCTCCGAAACGGTATAAGGTATTCGTATGCCGACGACACCAAAACCGATTCAAGTACGACCGACGGCGAAAAAGCCGTGCAGTCAAGCAGTCGTAATGAATCAAATCACATTACCGTAAGGACTTCCTCAGGTGAAGAAAAGGCGCTGATAGTTACTGAAAATATGCCTGAAATCAGAGGTGTTGCAATTGTTTGCGTTGGCGGTGATAGCGAGGCTTTGTCAAGCGAAATAAAGGCTGCGGTTATGGCGGCGCTTGACATTACCGAAAAACGAATTTACATAACCGGAAGAAATTAATTTTTATAAAAAGGTGATTTTATGAGCAAAGGTAAAGTTTTTACAAAGGGTCAGGTTATCGCGTTCCTTATGGTTTTATGCTTGGGAGCCGCCATTGTTTTGAATGTCAAATTCTCGCAGACGGGCAAGTACTTAGGAGAAGCAACCTATGTCAGCAAGACTTCGGGAACCGCGGTAAAAACATCTTCCTCGGGAGTTAAACAGAGCGATTATTTTGAGCAGGCAAAAGAATCAAGAAAAAAGGCGTACACCGAAGCGGAGAATAAGGTTAAGGAACTTCTCGATACCGATAAACTCAGCGACGCTGATAAAAAAACGGTTTTGGAAACGGTAAACGCAATAGCCTTAAACCTTGAAAAAGCAAATAATATCGAAACAATTCTTATCGGCAAGGGCTTCAAGAATGCCGTTGCGGTTCTGACACCTAACGACGCGAGCATAGTTGTTAAATCGGATGGACTCAATGCCGCTCAGACCATGCAAATACAAGAGGCTGTAACAACACAAACCGGCATTGATCTTGCAAATATAAAAATTGTTACGGTAAAATAGTTGCATTTTTTAAAAAATATGGTAAAATATAAGAAAAAAGGAATCCGGAGGAAACGGCTGATGTCTGAAAACAAAGTTGAAATATCCGTTAGTGATGATGTTCTTGAAAAAATGGCGGCAATTGCAACCCGTGAGGTAGAGGGTGTTGCCGACCTTGCAAAAAAGACCGTTGATATCAAGGGTGCCGTTAAAAATCTGAATGTTTTTAAGGCGGTAAAGGTAGAAAACAGCGGCGGAACCCTTCGCTTCGATATTTTTGTTGTTCTCAAAAAATCGGCAAAACTCCGCGAAACGGTGGAAAAAATTCAGTCGAATGTTAAAGAAAAGGTTCAAACGAGCACCGATACTGCCGTAACCAAAGTTAATGTTGTAGTTGCTGATATTTTTGATGATTTGTCCTCCGATAACGGATAACTGTATATTTACCGTATGCGCTCTTTAAGATTATTCTTAAAGGGCGCTTTTT
>DEWC01000055.1 GCA_002363095.1 Ruminococcaceae bacterium UBA3220
GACATATCAAGTCTTATCATCATATTTTCACTGCCGAACATACATTCGCTAAGTGCCTTGCAAAGTTCCGTTTTTCCGACACCCGTAGGTCCTAAAAATATGAATGAGCCAATCGGCCGTTTAGGGTCTTTAAGCCCTACCCTGCCTCGTCTGATTGCTTTGGAAACCGCAGTAACGGCGTCGGATTGTCCGATTATTCTGTTATGAAGTTCGCTTTCCAAAGACAATAGCTTTTCGCTTTCCTCTTTTGTAAGATTCGAAACCGGAATACCGGTCGATAAAGAAATTATATCCGCTATACTTTCAGCCGTCATTTCCGAAGAAAAGGCATTATTCTTGTGCCACTCATCCTTCTTTTCGGCAAGTGCTTTTTTCATATCGTTAATATTATCGCGCAACTTTGCGGCCTTTTCGAAATCCTGAGCCTTTGCCGCTAAATCTTTTTCTTTTTCTTTTTTATCGATTTCTTCTTCCGACTCCTTGAATTCTTCCGGTGCCTTTGTTGATTTCAGACGGATTTTTGAGCCTGCCTCATCTATTAAATCTATTGCCTTATCCGGCAAAAATCTATCATTTATATATCTTGCCGAAAGTTTGACGGCAGCCTCAATTGCTTCATCGGTGATTTTAACTTTATGAAATTCCTCGTATTTGGGCCTTAGTCCCTTTAAAATCAAAATCGCGTCTTCAATAGATGGCTCTGCTACCTGAACAGGCTGGAATCTGCGTTCAAGAGCAGCATCCTTTTCGATGTTTTTTCTGTATTCGGTTATGGTTGTTGCGCCGATAAGCTGAAAATCACCACGAGCAAGCGAGGGCTTTAGAATGTTTGCGGCATCGGTCGAGCCCTCTCCCGCACCGGCGCCGATAATAGTGTGAACCTCATCAATAAATAGTATAATATTACTGTTCTTTGTAACCTCATCTATTACAGCTTTAATACGTTCTTCGAAATCACCACGGTACTTTGTGCCTGCTACCATTCCGGTAAGGTCAAGCGAGATAAGACGCTTGTTAAGAAGTATTTCCGGAACATCGCCCGAAACTATTTTTTGGGCAATTCCTTCAACTATTGCCGTCTTACCCACACCGGGTTCGCCTATTAAACAGGGATTGTTTTTTGTCCTGCGGCAGAGTATTTGTATTACCCTTTCTATTTCAGCATCCCGCCCGATAACCGGGTCAATTCTTCCGTTTTTTGCTTCTTTTGTAAGGTCGCGTCCGAACTTTTCAATATTATCGATTTTTTTGCTGTTTTGCTTTTCAAAGTGATTTTCACCCGCGTCAGCCGAAAGATTGTATTTTTCGGAAATTTCAGCAACAATGTCCTGAGGAGCGATGCCGAGCTCGTTTAAAAATCTTATCGCATAATTATCCTGTTCGCTTAGAATACTTATCAAAATATGTTCGGTACCGACATATTTTTCGCCAAGTGCTCTCGCGCCGTGGATGGCCGTTTCAATGATGTTATTCGCCCTTGCGGTAAGATAATCAGGGGTTAAATCAGTAGGTGTTCCGATGCCGATTTCTTTCTTTATAATGTCAAAAAGTTGTTCATAACTGACCCCTTTTTCATTTAGAATTTTGCAGGCAACGCATGAGTTTACCGATAATAAACCAAGTAAAATGTGTTCGCTTCCTACATAAGTATGTCCGAGCTTTTGAGCGGATTCAATTGCATTATTAAGAGCCTCATTTGCCTTTTCGCTAAAACCTTTAAAATTATATTTCATAGCAATTTCTCCTTATAAATATTTAATTTCTAACCTAAATATTGATATTTTCGCCTATATATTTCCCCCGTTTTACATCTCTTTCAACGGTATCGTCCACACCGTATTTACATATCAACATATATGGTTGACAATTTATCAGAATGCTAATCGGATTTGCCGAGTTTTCTGGAATAATTCCGGTGTTAATTCCAATCATCACCTTACTGAGAAGTGCCATCATTTCACGACTTGAAATTATGCGCGCTCCTTTAAGGAGGTAGAGACTTCTGAAACAATCATCTTCAAGTTTTTGTTTATTAAGTCCTTGTCTGAGACTTGATTCATCACCTACGATTTTATCTATTATTGTTCCGAGAGATTTAAGTATCTGTTCTTCGCTAATACCCAATGTAATCTGATTTGACAGTTGATAAAGCGATGAATCGGCACGGCTTCCTTCGCCGTATGTGCCACGAATTGTAAATCCGTTTTTATTAACCCATTCCTGCAAGTAGGGTAATTTACCGTACCCCTCGAGCAACGGAAGATGGAGCATAACGGATACTCTAAGCCCTGTTCCCAAATTAGTCGGACATTCGGTCAAAAAACCGAGGTTCTTATTATATGCAACATCACAATTACTGCAAAAATAGTCATCAATTTCATTTGCGATGCTGAACATCTCTTCGATCTTCTTGCCGCTGGAAATCACCTGAATTCTGATATGGTCTTCCTCGCCGAGCATAATTGAAATTCGTTCGTCTTCAGATATAACAATAGCCTTTCCGTTACTGTCTTCCGCAAATTGACGGCTTATAGTATGACGCTCGGTCATGGCAAACCTTTCGTTTTCAGGGACATCGGACATTTTGATAAATTTAAGCTTGAATTTATCCGCTATATCTGACGGGAAAAGAGCATTCTTAACCGTCTGATTCAGCTGCTCGCGGTCTTTTAAGGTCATTTTTGACGAAAAAGGGATGCCATTAAGGTTTCTCGCAATTCGCACCCTCGTGCTCACAGCAATATTGTTTTTTCCAAGGTTATCATTGTACCAGTATGCCATCTATTTACCCTCTTTCAATTTGTTGATTTTGTCCCTCAAAATTGCCGCATCCTCATATCTTTCGGTTTCAACGGCTTCAGCAAGTTGTTTCTTTAAGGTATCAATTTCTGTGCTTTTGATTGTATTTTCCGATTTGCTCTCGGTATATTCGAGTTGCTTGCCTTTATGGACTACATTGCCTTGCAATTTCTTAATATACGGTAACAATTCATTTTGGAATACATTATAACATTCAGAGCAACCTATTCGTCCGGTGCTGAGAATTTCATCAAATGAAGTCTTGCACCCCGGACAGTTTTTTGAAGTTCGTTTTATAATTTGTGGCTGACCGAAAAATGAATCAAAAAACTGCTCAAACGGATTCTCATAAGAATTTGTAAGGCCTTCGGCTCTCGCACAATCTTCACAAAGATGCTGTTCATACATTATTCCGTTAATATTTGTTTTTATATGCGTTACGGCATTGTTCTTTTTGCACTTATCACACAACATAATAACACTCCTTTAAAGTAAAACCAAAAACATTTCTTTAAGGATCGCGGCGCGTAAAAGGTCCTGACTTTCAGCCGAGACTCTTCTCATAACATTGCTGTTAATAGCGGCGAGCATTACGCGAGCCATATCCTTATCAATAAGCCCGGTTTCAATACAGTTTTCCACAAGAACTCGGGTACTCAAAGCGTCAATCGAATCGCCAATCGAATTGATTATATGCATTATCGCCGAGGAATGATTCATTATGACACGCTTTATACGAATATATCCGCCGCCGCCTCTTCGGCTGTCAATTATATATCCGTGTTCAGGCGTAAACCTTGATGACAACACATAATTTATCTGGCTGGGCGCGCAGCCCATTTCGTTGGCAAATTCATTTCGTTGGATCTCTGCCGTCTGCTCCTCGCTTTCATTTAGCATTCGAAGAATTTCTGAGGTTATCAAATCACTTAGTTTCATATTAACCACCTCTGATTTTTTGACTTTCTGACCTTTTGACCTTCTCTGACTTTTATTTTACCACTAATTTTAAAAATGTCAATAGTAAATTTAAAATTTTTTATAAAAAAATAGAACCGCCTTTAATGACGGTTCTAAAATGAAGATTATTCTTTAGTAAATGCGTCTTTGTCAAGACCGCAAATCGGGCAGACAAAATCAGCCGGAAGGTCTTCGAAAGCAGTGCCCGGGGCAATTCCGTTATCGGGGTCCCCTACCGCAGGGTCATAAACATAACCGCAAGGACAAGTATATTTCATAACTGAACTCCTTTCATTTTACTTGATTTTTTCAAAGTCAGCCACGCCGTGCTTACAAAGCGGACAAACAAAATCATCGGGCAACTCGTCTCCTTCGTATACATATCCGCATACCTTACAGACATAGCCTTTTTTACCCTCGGTTTCGGGTTTCGGCTTAACATTTTTTTGATAATAAGAATAGGTCATTGTTTCTTTATCGCTGATAACTCTTGACTCGGTTATTGAACATATAAACATACCGTGCGAACCCAAATCAAGATAATCCTCAACCTTGAGAGAAATAGCGGCATTGATATATTTTGGGAGTATAGGAAGACCGTTATCGGAAAACGCAGGTTCAAAGTTTGCAAATTTATCTGTATTTCTTCCGCTTTGAAATCCAAACCTCTCAAAAAGCGAAAAAGGTGCCTCAACAGACAGGCAGTTAACATTCATAATGCCCGTTTGTTTAATAACATGATGCGAATAGTTTGCTTTATTTATTGTAACTGCTATTCTGTTAGGGTTGTCAGAAACCTGAGTAACCGTGTTTACAATCAATCCGTTGTTACGCGTGCCGTCATTAGAGGTTACAACATATAAACCGTAGCCGATATTAAACAGTGCGGTCATATCGTTTTTATGTGCTTTTTGCGAATTTAGTTCAATATAATCCTTACACAGTTCATCAGCAAGCATATCAATCTTTTGAAGTGTTTCATTATTGACTGCAGATTTTATGGTTATGTTATTCTCGACAAATGTTAAATTCTTGCACCCGGCAAGTTTATCCTGCATAACCTTAATTGCCCTCGGCGCCCAAGAGCCGTTCTCAATAAAAGCAACCGTACGGTTAGCAAAATTTCTTTCGGTCAAATGGTCGATAAACTCCTTCATAAACGGGAAAATTTCGGCATTGTAGGTAGTAGTTGCAAGAACAATTTTACCGTATCTGAAAGCATCTTCAACGCACTCCGCCATATCACATCTTGCAAGGTCATTAACGACGACCTTCGGGCAGGAATTTTCTTTAAGCTTATCAGCCAGCAACTGAACCGCCTTCTTAGTGTTGCCGTAAACTGAAGTATAACAAATCAGAATTCCGTCTGTTTCAACGCCGTAAGAAGACCATATATCGTAAAGATTTATGTAGTACGAAAGATTTTCTGTAAGCACGGGACCGTGCAGCGGACAGATTATTTTAATATCAAGTGCGGTAGCCTTTTTAAGCAAAGACTGAACCTGCGCGCCGTATTTCCCTACAATGCCGACATAATACCGTCTTGCCTCGCACGCCCAGTCCTCGTCAACATCAAGGGCACCGAATTTGCCGAAACCGTCGGCAGAGAAAAGAACCTTATCGGTTGAATCATAGGTAACCATTACCTCCGGCCAATGTACCATCGGTGCAAAAACAAATGTGAGATTATGTTTTCCGAGGGTTAAAGACTCGCCGTCAGAAACAACGAGTGTGTTTTTGCAAAGGTCATCACCGAAAAAGTTAGAAATCATTGCAAAGGTTTTCGCGTTACCCACAACCGTAGCGTCGGGATAAACCGACAAAAAGTTCTTTATGTTGGCGGAATGGTCAGGCTCCATATGTTGAACAATCAAATAATCGGGCTTTCTGCCTTTTAACGCTTTGTTTAAGTTATCCAGCCATTCGTGAGTGAAATTAGCGTCAACGGTATCCATAACCGCAATTTTTTGATCGATAATAACATAAGAGTTATAAGCCATACCGTTTGGGACAACATACTGTCCCTCAAAAAGGTCAATACTATGGTCGTTAACACCTACATACCTGATATCATTAGTAATCATAGATCTGCTCCGTTTCTGTTTTAATATCATCATTATAACATAAACTCAACAATTATTCAATAAAGTAAGATCAACAATTTTGCAATTTAACTTTTCGGCATCCGTAATATCGTGGGTTACCAGTATTACAGTTTTTTCCTTGCAAAAGTCGTTAAGATAATCAATAATTTCATCCTTTAAATCATTGTCAAGACCCTTAAACGGTTCATCCAAAATCAAAGTGTTGAAATCAGCGCAAAGTGCCCTTGCGAGGGCTACCCTTCTTCGCATTCCTCCACTGAGTGTTTTTACTGATTTTTTTGCAGAGTCATTTAATTTAAGCGAGTCTAAAACATTCATTATAAACGACTTATCAATAGAATCGGATTTTGCGAATTTGGCGTTGGTATAAACCGAAAACTGTTCTAACAGTCTGTCCTCCTGAAAAACGACCGAGAATTTGCAACCGTCGGTCTGCACTTCGCCTGAGTCAGGTTGCTCTAAGCCGAGCAAAACTCTGATAAGAGTAGTTTTCCCGTATCCGGACGGCGCTGTAACAGCAATTCTCGAGCCATGCTTAATAACCATACTTACATTATTAAGTACAGTTCTGTTCTCAAATGATTTCGAAAGATTTTTTACAGCAATACCGTTCATATTTTATAGAACCTCCCGAAAAGAAATCTTAAAAACAGAACAAAAACTTTCTCAAGAATAACGCTTAAAAGAATGACGATCAGTGTCCACGCAATTAAATCTTCATTTGCGAGGTACATTTTTGCATAATAAAGCTTTTCGCCTATTGAACCGTTCATTTGCAAAATCAGTTCCGCCGCAACTCCCGCTTTCCAAGCCATACCGATCGAAGTTGAGGATGCTGCTGTCAGATAATCCGCAACCGCAGGTATTTTTATGAAAAGAATTTTTTTGACAAACGAGACCCGGTAAATATCTGCAACTTCCTTTAATTTCTTATCGGCGCTTTTCACGCCTTGAAGGACATTCCCGTATATAATAGGAAAGGAAATTAAAAAAGTGAGAATCGGCGTTATACCGTTTGTAAACCAAATAAAAAGAATAACAACAAAGGAAGCGACGGGAACAGCCTTTACGGTTGCAACCATCGGCCAGAGCAAATCTGCAATAAACTCGAATTCTCCCGATAAACTGCCAAGCACAATTCCTGCAACAAAAGCGATAAAAAATCCAGAGAAAATTCTCGCACAGGATGCTTCGATTATGGTGCGAAAATCCGGCTCAGCAATCAGGGTTTTCAGTCTGTTTATAACCTGAAACGGAGATGCCAAAAGCATCTCCATTCCTTTTTGCGCAAAACTATAAGCAAAATATTGCCATACAGCAATTAAAAGCAAAGCGCCTAAACATTTAAAAAATATTTTTCTGAATCTTAAATCAAATCTCTTATTCATATGTTAGATAGAAGTCGTCGCCGGGAGCCTTACCGCCTACAGCCTGGGCATTAGCCTCAGCGAGGGTGTCAAGATATCCCTTGGCATATTTTTTCATATCTTTGCCGAATATGGATACGATATTGCATTTCGGTATTGCTTTTTCGGCAATCTGAGCTTTAACAATATCCAAAGCTTCAATCATTTTTGCAGCTTCAGTAACATTCTCATTTACGAATTTGGCAGAAGCCTCGTATTCTTTAAGGAAAATGCGAACAGCGTCGGGATTTTTATTTGCAAAATCCTCTCGTACAAAAATTCCGGAAGTGATAAGCTTACTGTCCTTATCGGCTTTATCCCATTCCGCGGTCAGGTCAAGGGCTACTCTCAGACCTTCAACTTTACCCATGGCAACCGTAGCAAAAGGTTGCGGAATCATTGCAACGGCATTGTCTTTTGTTGCAATTGTTGAGAGAACTTCGTTCGGCTCGTTTTTCCATTCAAATGTAATGTCATTAGCAGAAAGACCGTTCTTCTCTAAAATATGTGTTAAAGCGTACTCGGGTGTCGTACCCTTTCCGGTAGCATAAACGGTTTTACCTTTCAAATCCTTAACAGACTTAACGGTATCTCCACCTTTTTCAACAACGTAGAGTACGCCGAGTGTGTTAACGGCAATCATTTTGACCTTACCGCTTGTTTTATTGTAGAGAACAGAACCTAAGTTAACAGGAAGGGCTGCGATATCAATTTCGCCCTTTATGATTTTCGGTGTCAACTGGTCGCCGGTTGCCGCTTTTTCAAAAGTATACTTGTTCTTGGTTTTGCCGTTGTTCGCATCATCAATAAGTTTTGCAAGACCCATTGTTGTCGGACCGTTAAGACCGGCAAGACGGATTTCAGCCGGGGTTAAATCATCAATATTTGTTTCTGCGGAAGAAGAATTCTTCGAGTCTTTTGATGAGTTGCTCTTTGTGTCCTTGCCGGACGAACAACCTGCAAAAAGAGATAGGGCAAGTGTTAAAATAAGGAGTGCGGATAACAATTTCTTCATATAAATCACCATTCTTTAAAATTTGACAATAAATACTGTCATTTAGATTGTCATAATTTTAACACAGCAATCAGCAACATTCGGTTGCAATTGCAACATAAATCTAATCAATTTCCAACTCTTTAATAGACCTAAGCTGATAACTGACATTTTTTAGCATTTCAGGATGCTTTAGCGCCTCCGAAGCGCCTTTGACAACGCTATGAACCGGGTCGTCAATTACATTTACCTTAGTATCTAAGAATTCGGAAATATATCTATCAAAACCGGACAGAAGAATACCGCCACCTGCGATATAAACGCCGTCGTTTTTAATATCAGAAACCATATCCGGGTCAGTTTTTGAAAAAACCGCTCTTATTTCGTTGCAAATTGTATCGGCAATGTCTTTGATGGCTTCTGCGACCTCGCCCGCCGATATTTCAAAACTTTCGGGAAGCCCTGTAAATACGTTACGACCTTTTACAACCATCGCAACCTCAACCTCGCCGGGGTACAGTGTTCCAATCTGTTTTTTTATTGATTCAGCGGTGAGATTACCTACTTCAATATTATACTCGCGCCTGATATATTTAGCAATCTGAGCGTCAAAATCATTTGACGCGGTTCTGCTTGAAATGTATGTGGAAATACCTCCCATTGATATAACGGCGATATCGGTAGTGCCGGCGCCTATATCAACTATCATAGTTCCTTTCGGTGTAGAAAAATCAAGCCCTAAACCGCAGGCTATCGCAAGAGGGCTCTCAATAACCGAAATATTTCTTCCTCCGGCTGATTCAACAACATTCGATAACGAATGGTGCTGAAGTTCGGTTAACCCGGCAGGAAGAGTAGCCATTATTTTCGGTCGCAAAATTCTGTTGCCGAAGGCTTTCGCCATATAATTTTTAAGCATACTCTCCGCGATATAGTAATCGGCAATCATTCCGTGAACAATCGGGGCAACGCAGGTGAGCGTTTCGGGAGTCCTTCCCCGGGTCTGTTTCGCCTTTTCACCGAAATAAACCGGTTCCCAAGTGTCGTTATCAACCGTAACAAAACTCGGAAGTTCAAGAACAATCTTCGAACCCGAAAAAATAACGGTTTTGGACGAACCTAAATCAATACCAATATCGGTTGCCAAAGAAATCACCTCTTAATGGATATTATACCGTTTTTTTAGGAGAATTTCAACATAAATCAGTCTTTTGTTTTTAGTATCGGTGAAAGCTTTTTATATACTATAAAACAGATTATTGAATCAATAAGCCCTTTTGCAAAAGTAAACGGCATATTAAAGACAATCAAAGCCCCCGACAATGTGTTGATATTAGGATAAATCACTTTATAAGCGCCTACAATACCTTGTGATGTAGTATGAAACAAAGTGATATAGAAAGGATAGGTAATAAAGTAATTTACAGGCAAAGAGATTACCGCCATTGCAAAAGCACCGGATATAGCCGCAACTACTGCGCCGGTTCGACTTTTATAATATTTATATATAATCCCTGCAACAAAAACAAATACCGCGCCTAACAGAAAATTTGCAAGTTCCCCTACCCCGCTTGTTTTTGTAATCAAAAGGTGCAAAAGATTTTTGATAAGACACACAAGCACACCGTATATCGGACCGTACGCAAAAGATGTTATTAGCGCCGGCAGGTCGGAAAAATCGAATTTAATAAACGAAGGAATTATAAAAGCAAGCGGAAATTCGAGCAGCATAAGCACAAAAGAAAGCGCTGCCATTACTCCTGAAACGGTGATGTACTTAACATTGATTTTGTTCATAAAAAAACCTCCAAAAAAACCCTGAGTCCGAAAACAGACCCAGGGCATAATTATAAAACAACCATAATTCTTTCATCCGGACTTTAACCGTCGGTTTTGGAATTTCACCAAATCAACCCTAAACGGGCTCGTGGACTATACCACCGGTGAGGAATTTCGCCTCGCCCTGAATTATTGCACTAATATTATATTACTTAAACACAAAAATGTCAACAATTATTATCAATGTATTCACAAGCCGCAAGAGCGGCAACCGCGCCGTCAGCGCAGGCAGTTGCGACCTGCCGGATTTTTTTTGTCCTGCAATCACCTGCTACGAAAATGCCTTTTTTGTCGGTGAGGGAGTTTTCGTCGCTTAAAACATATCCGCGCTCATCAAGACTAACAATATCCGAAACAAATCCGTTCTGCGGAACGAGTCCGATTGCCACAAACATTCCGTCAATCTTTAATTCGTATATATTACCGGAATTATCTTTAAGTGAAATTGCGGATAACTCGCCCTCTCCGATTAAAGAATGTACAACGGTGCCTAATGTAACCGAAATGTTTTCTTTTTCATTTACCTGGTCGATAAGTTTTTTCTCTCCGGTAAGAAAATCAAGATTTTGTATTATCTTAACTTCCCTGCACTGTTCGCTTAAAAGCAATGCCTCTTGAAGCGCGGAATTGCCTCCGCCAATAACGGCAACGGTTTTATCTTTATAAAACGCACCGTCGCAAACCGCGCAAAAAGAAATTCCGTTACCTATAAATTCTTCTTCCCTCTCAAGTCCTAATAAGCGATGCTTAGCGCCTGTAGCAATAATAACGGTCTTAGTTTCAAACTCACCGTCATCAGTGATAACAGTTTTTATTTCGCCGTCTTTAATTGCAGTTACTTCGCATATTTCGATATCGGCGCCGGCAGTCATTGCCTGATCAACAAGTTTTTCGGCAAATTCATTTCCTGAAAGACTCACAAATCCCGGAATATTCTCAACCCTCGGTGAATATGTAATTTGTCCGCCGAAGGTTGCCTTGTCTATAACAAGAACGGATTTATCTGCTCTTCTTGCATAAACGGCGGCGGTTAGCCCCGCAGGGCCACCGCCGATAATAATTATGTCATACATAAATATTACACCTTTAAATATTTCTTTATCGCCGAAACACCGATATACTTTTCAACCTGCCCGCCATTTGCAACAACGAGTGTAGGAGCCTGCTTAATTCCGAGTTTTTCCGCCTGCTCGGGGGTCTCATCGGCATAAATCTTTGCGTATTTAACTCCTGCCTTATCAAGTATTGCACAAGCTATCTTACAGTTAGGACAGGTTGTTGTGGCAAAAAGCAAAACCGAATCTTCAATTCCGTCAGAATTGTTTTCGGGCGCATTATCTTTTGAAGCCTCACCGTTTTCGGCGTGGGTAAAGTTTGAATGAGCAATATCATAAACTTTACGATCCTTATATTCCTGCGTCTTACCGTCGTTCCAGTTCTGAACAGGGCGGTAGTAACCTGTAATACGGCTGTAAACCTCGGTCTTTTCCCCACATTCGGGGCAGGTAAACTGTTCGCCTGTAATATATCCGTGATTCTTGCAAATCGAATAAGTCGGCGACATTGTATAATACGGAAGTTTGTAGTTTTCAGCAATCTTTCTTACAAGAGTTGCTGCCGCCTTCCAGTCAGGCAGTTTCTCACCCAGGAAGGCGTGGAAAACCGTACCGGAAGTATAAAGAGTCTGCAACTCATCCTGAATATCGAGCGCCGAGAATATATCCTCGGTATAGCCGACGGGAAGATGCGAAGAGTTGGTATAATAAGGCGTATCATCACATGTTTTTGCGGCAGTAATAATATCCGGATAACGCTTAAGGTCGTGCTTAGCGAGACGGAACGCAGTGGACTCGGCAGGTGTTGCTTCGAGATTGTAAAGATCACCATACTCTTCCTGATAATCGGAAAGGCGCTCTCTCATATGGTTGAGAACTTCGGCAGTAAAGTCCTGCGTTTCCTTATGTGTCATATCCATTTTGAGCCATTTGGCATTAAGACCAGCCTCGTTCATTCCAACAAGACCGATGGTCGAAAAATGATTGTTGAAAGTGCCCAGATATCTCTTTGTGTAAGGATAAAGCCCGTTTTCAAGAAGTTTGGTTATAACCGTCCTTTTCACTTTAAGAGAACGCGCGGAAATGTCCATAAGTTTATCAAGACGCTTGAAGAAATCTTCCTTGTCCTTAGCAAGATAAGCAATTCTCGGCATATTAATTGTAACAACGCCGACAGAACCGGTGCTTTCGCCGGAGCCGAAGAAACCACCCGATTTTTTGCGCAGTTCTCTAAGGTCGAGACGAAGACGACAACACATTGAGCGAACATCCGAAGGCTCCATATCAGAGTTAATATAGTTAGAGAAATACGGCGTTCCGTACTTTGCGGTCATTTCAAACAAAAGTTTATTGTTCTCGGTTTCCGACCAGTCAAAATCTCTCGTAATTGAATAGGTCGGGATAGGATACTGGAATCCTCTGCCGTTGGCATCGCCCTCTATCATAATTTCAATAAAGGCGCGGTTTACCATATCCATTTCTTTCTTACAGTCTTTATACTTAAAGTCCATTTCCTTGCCGCCGACAATACAGTTGAGTTCGGCAAGGTCGTTCGGAACAGTCCAGTCAAGTGTAATATTGGTAAAAGGAGACTGCGTTCCCCAACGGGAAGGAGTATTCACGCCGTAGATAAATGACTGTATGCACTGTTTTACCTCTTTATATGTAAGGTTATCAGCCTTAACAAACGGTGCAAGATATGTATCGAATGACGAAAACGCCTGAGCGCCCGCCCATTCATTCTGCATAATACCAAGGAAATTAACCATTTGATTACAAAGGGTTGAAAGATGGCTCGCAGGAGAAGATGTTATCTTACCCGGCACACCGCCAAGCCCCTCCTGAATGAGCTGTTTTAGCGACCATCCGGCACAATAACCGGTAAGCATGGAAAGGTCGTGAATGTGAATATCCGCGTTTCTGTGAGCATTGGCAATCTCATCATCATAAATCTCGGAAAGCCAATAGTTAGCGGTAATGGCACCTGAGTTGGAAAGAATAAGACCGCCTACCGAGTATGTAACGGTGGAATTCTCCTTAACACGCCAGTCGTTAATTTTAAGATAATTATCAACCGTTGACTTATAGTCAAGCATGGTTGTATTAAGATTGCGCAATTTTTCACGCTGTTTACGGTAAAGGATATAAGCCTTTGCAACATCATCGTAACCGGCTTTAATCAAAACCGATTCAACGCTGTCCTGAATATTTTCAACAGTGATTTTACCGTCCTCAATCTTTGATTCGAAATCGGCGGTTACTTTCAATACAAGAAAATCAATCGTATCCGGATGATATTGTCTGTCACACGCGTCAAATGCCATAGTAATGGCGGATTTAATTTTTTCAAGATCAAAACCGACAACCTTGCCGTCCCTTTTTAATACTGCATACATATTCAAATACCTCTGTTTAAAATTTTGGAGCGAAATTAGTATATCACATATCTTGTTAGATGTCAAGAGCCGAAACACAATATGTTGTGTTTCGGCTCAGTTTTGTGCAAAAGGTAGAATTATATGCCGCGAATTTCGACATTTTGAATAAATCTCAAAGCGGCTGATTTCATTTGTTCAAGTTCATTTACAGATACTGCGTGCAAATTTTCACCAATGAGATTACCGCTGTCAACAAAGTTTTGCAAAAAATACCGTTTTGCTCCCTTTAATCCACCTGCAATTTTTTCAATATCGGCTATACTGTGATATTCGGCAACAACAGTTGTACGAAATTCATAATCAATAAAGCCATTTATCAGAAAATCTATGCTTTTTCTTATATTGGAATAATCAAAATCTTTTATATCAACCGTTAAAGGATACTTTTCCTCCGTATTCTTAATATCCATTGCAACATAGTCAACAAGCCCGGATTTTATTAGATCGGCTAATATGTCAGGAAAAGAACCGTTTGTATCAAGTTTAACGGCAAAGCCGAGAGATTTGATATCAGCAATAAAATCTTTTATATCAGCCTGCAACAGAGGTTCGCCGCCTGTTATTGCCACACCGTCGAGAAGTCCTTTTCTGCCGGCAAGAAAATCAAGAATGTATGAAGTCTTAATCTGACTCTCGCCGTCAATTTCTGTAACAAGTGAGGCGTTATGGCAAAATGGACAGCGAAGATTGCAGCCTCCCGTAAAAACGGTACAAGCGACCTTGCCGGGGAAATCAAGGAGGGTCATTTTTTGAAATCCGTGAATTTTCATACTGCACCCCTATTTATCAAGATATGGGCGAACAAAACGCCCGCCCACATCATACTAAAACACAATATCTCAAATCTTGTACTTATCGCGCTTTACATAAGAGGTATGCAAGTCGTGATGTGCTTTATGACCGCCGAATCCGTCGGTATACCACTCAGCATAGAGTTTCTTAATTGCTCCCGATTCATGGGACATACGAAGTTTCATACCCTTATCCTGATCATACAGCGCCTTAGCGCGTACAGCCTTAAGGTCAACTGTATCACGAACGCTTTGCGGCTGAATGGGCTGACCGCCGCCGTTTACACAACCACCGGGGCAAGCCATAATTTCAATAAAGGTCCAACCGTCGGGATTGCCTGCTTTAAGTTTATCCATAACAACCTTAGCAGCGCTTCCCGATGATGCAACGGCAACCTTAATTTCGGTACCGCCTACTGTAACGGATGCTTCTTTAAGACCCTTAGTGCCTCTGACTGCTTCAAGTTCGAGAGGCTCGGTAGCGCCGTTAAGCCATGCATTTGCCGTTCTTACGGCAGCCTCCATAACACCGCCGGTCGCACCGAATATAACCGCGGCACCGGTATCTTCGGCGAACGGATTATCAAATTCCTCATCGGGGAGATTTACAAAATTGATTCCCGCACGGTCAATCATTGTTCCGAGTTCACGGGTTGTGATTGCAATATCAACATCGGGAACGCCGGCAGCCGACTGGTCGGGACGACCAATTTCAAATTTCTTAGCAGTACAGGGCATAACCGAAACACTGACGATATTCTTCGGGTCGATTCCGTTTTTCTCGGCCCAGTAGGTCTTAATGACCGCACCGGTCATCTGTTGAGGAGACTTGCAGGTTGAAAGATGAGCAAGCAAATCGGGATAGTAGAATTCGCAGAACTTGACCCAACCGGGTGAGCAGGAAGTTATCATCGGGAGTGTTCCGCCGTTCTTAATGCGCTCAACAAGTTCGTTTGCCTCTTCAACGATTGTAAGGTCTGCACCGAAGTCGGTGTCAAAAATCTTGTCAGCGCCGAGGCGACGGATGGCGGCAACCATCTTTCCTTCAACATTTGTGCCAATCGGCATATCAAAGCACTCACCGAGTGTCGCACGAACTGAAGGAGCAGTCTGGAATACAACAACCTTTTCGGGGTCGTTGATAGCTTCCCAAATCTTTGCGGTATCATCCTTAACGGTCAAAGCACCGGTAGGACATACGACGGTGCACTGTCCGCAGGAAATGCACGGTGTATCATTAAGCGAAAGATTAAACGCCTGACCTATATTAGTATCAATACCGCGGTCATTAGCACCGATAACGCTTACATACTGTTCCTGACATGCAGCAACACAACGACGGCAAAGGATACATTTGTTATTGTCCCTTACAAGGTGGGGAGTTGAGTAATCAAGTTCATATTCGGGCTTGAAACCGCCAAAATTATTTTCTTCTACGCCGTAATCTCGGCAAAGTTTTTGGAGCTCGCAGTTTGTTGAACGCGCACAGGAAAGGCATTCCTTTTTGTGTGTGGAAAGGATAAGTTCAAGGGTTGTCTTTCTCGCCTTCTGGATTTTTTCACTGTTTGTGAGAACCTCCATACCCTCGCTGACGGGATAAACGCAGGCGGTAACAATCCTGAAGCCTCTTCCCTCGTTTGCCTCAACAACGCAAATACGGCAAGCGCCGATTTCGTTTTTATCTTTCATAAAGCAAAGTGTCGGAATTTCAACACCTGCTGCTCTTGCGGCTTCCAATATTGTGGAGCCCTTAGGTACGCTTACTGCAATACCGTTAATTTTAACATTTAACATATCCATTATTCTCGGCTCCTTTCTTATTGTTTGCTTATCGCACCGAATTTGCAGTTAGCCATACATACACCGCACTTGATACATTCATCAGGATTGATTTCATACGAAGGCAACTTATGTCCCGGTGCAACATAATCTGTTTTGTGAATGGTAGAAACTGGGCAATTCTTAGCACAAACGCCACAACCGATACATTTATCCTTATCGATGGTAAATGTAAGAAGGTCTTTACAAACGCCGGCAGGACACTTTTTATCAACAACGTGAGCAATGTACTCTTCACGGAAGAATTTAAGTGTAGCAAGAACCGGGTTAGGTGCGGTTTGGCCGAGACCGCAAAGTGAATTCTGCTTAATGTAGTAACAAAGCTGTTCAAGTTTATCTACATCCTCAAGAGTTCCCTTTCCTGAGGTTATCTTGTCAAGCATTTCGAGAAGCCTTTTTGTACCGACGCGGCAAGGCGTACATTTACCGCAGGATTCGTCAACCGTAAACTCGAGGAAGAATTTTGCCATATCAACCATACAGTTATCTTC
>DEWC01000024.1 GCA_002363095.1 Ruminococcaceae bacterium UBA3220
TTTCTGAGCTTGTCGAAAAAGTCGACAAGCTCTTGGACGGGAATGCCGTTCGCAGAAAATCAGGGATTTTCTGACTGCACTCTACTCCCGCCAATACCACCCACGCACCCTTGAAAACCGCTCTTATAGGCGGTTTTCGCCTATAAGGAGTTTTTCCGCCGCACCTGTCGCCGGAAAAACAAAATGGCGCCGAGAACGGCGCCACACCATAACAACAGGTTTATCGACAGACTGTCGGGTGCTTCACGCAGAAGCACCCGATTTTATGTTTTATATTTTACGTTTTATAATAATGTTAAAATTCTTCATCCTCATTTCTGAGTATTTGGTTAAGTCTTGTTATAATTGCATTGTTTTGACAAATGATATGACCTACACCGTAAATCATAAAGAGGATAATCAAAGCAACGGCAGTACCTCCGCCCAAAATCGAGATTGACAAAATATTTCCGAAGGTTGAGTTGCTATGGAAAAAATAAGCGGCGATAAAAGAGGCGATAACAATAGCAAAACAAACGAGAAAAGCGATAAATTTTATAATTCCGCCCATATGCTTGAAAAGACCGTGACCATACTTTTCAATATGTTTGCCGAAGTCCGGCAAATTAACTGTCCTTTTTGGCTTGGGCGAAGAGGAGTTGATGTCAATGTATTCCCGGTTATCATTGTTATTCTCGTTCATAACAGTCACTTCCTTTCGATACCGATTGTCAGAGATTCACCGTTGATGTCCCACTCTTTAATAAAGCCTTTAGGTTCGGCGCTTGATAAACTGTCGCAGAGCGTATCTCCGACGATACTGTCTTTCATAAGCATAGCAACATCTACAACCTTTTCACTGCCTTTTATAGTAACGGTTATGTGGTCGGTAACATTAAAGCCCGCGTCCTTACGCATTGTTTGGATTTTGCTTACAATCTCTCTTACAAATCCTTCGTTTATAAGTTCCTCTGTAAGGGTTGTATCAATCGCAACGGTAATGCCGTTATCGGTCAAGGTGTAATATCCTTCTTTTTGTTTTGTTTCAATGAGCAAATCATCTAAGGTCAATTCAACCTTTCCTGATTCAAAATCGAAAATTAAAACTCCGTTTTTATCAAGCTCTGCTTTGGCTTTTGAACCGTCGAGCGAAGAAAGCGCGTTTCTTATTTCTCCGAGCTGCTTACCGTATTTGGGACCCACGGTTTTAAGCTGAGGCTTAAAGTTATAGGAAACGAAATCGCCGACATTGTCGGTAAAAATAACAGATTTAATATTGAGTTCATCGCGTATTATTTCAACGAACATATCATCAAGAAAATCATTGCACTTAACATACATGGTGTTAAGCGGTTGACGGTTCTTGATAGCAGACCCGTTTCTCGCGGCGCGTCCCAAAACAACAATTTCAAGTACATCGTCCATTTTTGCTTCAAGATCTCTGTTAATTCTTGCGCTTTGAACTTCGGGGAAGTCACAAAGATGTACCGAAATAGGCGCGGATTTGTCAATATTCCTTACAAGATTTTGATAAATTGCCTCGGACATAAACGGAATCATCGGAGCGGCAGCCTTAACGGTTGTAATAAGCGCTGTGTATAGTGTCATATATGCGGCGATTTTATCCTCGGTAAGTTCAATGCCCCAATATCTTTCTCTGCCGCGTCTTACATACCAGTTACTCATACCGTCAACAAATTCCTGCAAAGCGCGAGCCGCCTCGGGAATTCTGTACGAAGCAAGATTTTTATCAACCTCATCAACGCATGTGTTGAGTTTTGAAAGCAACCATTTATCCATTATCGAAAGCTTGCAGTCGTCAAGGTTATATAAGGTAGGATTAAATTTGTCGATTTCGGCATATAGAACATAAAATGCGTAGGTGTTCCAAAGTGTGCCCATAAACTTGCGCTGTCCCTCGATAACCGCCTTACCGTGAAAACGGTTTGGCAGCCACGGCGCGGAATTTGTATAGAAGTACCAACGGATGGCATCGGCACCGTAGGTTTCAAGAGCGTCAAACGGGTCAACCGCATTGCCTTTTGATTTGCTCATTTTTTGACCGTTTTCGTCCTGAACATGACCTAAAACAATAACATTTTTATATGGCGCTTTATTGAAAATGAGGGTAGAAATTGCAAGCAGGGAATAGAACCATCCTCTTGTCTGGTCAACCGCTTCCGATATAAAATCGGCAGGGAATTGTGACTCAAAAAGTTCCTTGTTCTCAAAAGGATAATGATGCTGGGCAAACGGCATTGAACCTGAGTCGAACCAACAGTCAATAACCTCGGGAACACGGTGCATTTCTTTGCCGCAATGCGGACATTTAATCGTCACGGCGTCGATATACGGTCTGTGCAATTCAATGTTTTCGGGGCAATTGTCCGACATTGATTTGAGTTCTTCAATCGACCCTATAGAATGCATATGACCGCATTCACAGGTCCAGATATTAAGTGGAGTACCCCAGTATCTGTTTCTGGAAATGCCCCAGTCCTGAACATTGTTAAGCCAATCACCAAAACGCCCTTTGCCGATAGAGTCGGGTATCCAGTTAATGGTATTGTTGTTTTTTATGAGGTCTTCCTTGACAGCGGTCATTTTAATAAACCATGATTCGCGGGCATAGTATATAAGAGGAGTATCGCAACGCCAGCAGAAGGGATAATCGTGCTCGAATTTCGGAGCGTCAAAAAGCAGTTTCTGCTTATCAAGGTCAACCAAAACAAGCGGATCGGCATCCTTAACAAATTTTCCTGCATAGGGCGTTTCTTCGGTCATTTCGCCTTTCCCGTTAACAAACTGAACAAACGGAAGGTCGTATTTTTTGCCGACATTTGAGTCATCTTCACCGAAGGCGGGAGCAATATGTACAATTCCGGTACCGTCAGACATCGTAACATAATTATCGCAGGTAACATAGTGCGCCTTTTTGCCAAGTTGTTCGGCTTTTTTGCCGGTGCACTCAAACAGCGGTTCATACTCTTTGTATTCAAGAGAAGTGCCTTTGAAGGTTTTTAAAACGGTATAGGCAGGGGAATCCTCGGTTGCGAGTTTTCCGAGAACGGCGTCGAGAAGGCTTGAAGCCATATAGTAATTGTATCCGTCGTTTGCTTTAACATATGCATATTCTTCATTTGGATTAACGCAAAGCGCAACGTTTGAGGGAAGAGTCCACGGAGTTGTTGTCCAGGCAAGGAAATAACTGTCCTCCCCCTTAACCTTAAAGCGGACTATTGCAGAACGCTCCTTAACCGATTTATATCCCTGGGCTACTTCGTGCGAAGAAAGAGGAGTACCGCAACGGGGACAATAAGGTACAATTTTAAAGCCTTTGTACAAAAGACCTTTCTCAAATATCTGCTTTAAAGCCCACCACTCGGACTCTATGAAATTATTATCATAGGTAACATAGGGGTTATCCATATCCGCCCAAAAGCCGACGGTTTTGGAAAAGTCTTCCCACATCCCTTTATATTTCCAAACAGATTCTTTGCAATGTTCAATAAAAGGCTCAAGACCGTACTCTTCAATTTGTTCTTTTCCGTCGAGCCCTAATAGTTTTTCAACTTCAAGTTCAACCGGGAGGCCGTGGGTATCCCAACCGGCTTTACGGGGGACCATACAACCTTTCATTGTTCTGTATCGCGGAATCATATCTTTTATAACGCGGGTCAAAACATGGCCGATATGCGGCTTTCCGTTTGCAGTAGGCGGACCGTCATAAAAGATATAGGGAGCACCTTTTGCTTTCTCTTCAATACTTTTTTTGAAGATTTCTTCCTTGTCCCAAAATTCCCTGATTTTTTTCTCTTGCTCAACAAAATTTGTGTTGGGCGAAATGCTGTCATACATTAAAACGACCTCTTTCAAAGAAGGTTCACCGCACGATATAAGCGCGGGGAACGATAATTACGGTATTTTAAAACATATTAACATATATATTAAGAAAATTCAAGCAAAGATTATAAAACGCGGAAAAACTGTCAAAAATACGAATTAAGGAGGAATAATATGAGCAAAAGAATTACGGTTAGAATTGTTTCGTATGCTTTGGCGGTTATTTTCGCTTTATCCGGCTTTTTATTTTGCGAACACAAAAAGTTAGAGAAAAACGAATTGGAACTGAATAACGGATATATAAAGAACCTTAACGCCCTTGAAACATCAATGAATAACATTACCGATACATTGGATAAGGCGTCATGTATTAAAAGCGGGACAGACCTTTTAAATCTTTCAACAACTCTTTTTTGCGAGGGAGAAACGGCAAAAAACGCGCTTGCCGCACTGCCGAACGGCACGAGCAAATCCGGCACCCTGTATAAATTTTTATCGCAGGTAGGAAACTATGCCGTAAGCATATCAAAAAGTGCAATTAACGGTGAGATTTCTGATGAGGATAATGCCGGGATCGCAAATCTTTATAAGACTTCAAAGACTATCAGTAAAATTATAAGCAGGGTTAATGAGAATTACGATAATATTGATGACTTTGCAAAAATCATCAACGAGAATGTCAACAAAGAGGTTGATGTTAAAACGCTGGCGTCAACTCTTGACGGTCTCGAAAAAGAACTGAATGACTATCCTACGCTTATCTATGACGGTCCTTTTTCAGATCATTTATTGAATAAACAGCCGCTTATGACCTCAAATGGCAAGGTGTATTCCAAGGAATATTGCAGGCAGGTTGCGCAAAAGTTTTTCGGGATAAAAAGCGACCTTAATTATTCAGGCAGTCAGGACGGTAAGATAAAAAGCTATATCTTTGAAAAAGAAAACTTCTACTGTTGTGTTACAAAAAACGGCGGATACATCTCGTTTATGCGTAACGGCAGAGATGTGAAAAAAGCCGAATTATCTGCCGATGAGGCAGTAAAGAAAGCTGAAAATTTCCTTGAAAAAAACGGACTTATCAATATGAAAAGCACTTATTACTATACGGTTGACGGTGAGTGTACGGTAAATTTCGCGTATATGTCCGACGATACTCTGTGTTACACCGATTTAATTAAGGTCGGAGTAGCGCTTGATACGGGCGAAATCGTCTTTTACGAGGCAACCGGATATCTTACAAATCACACTTCAAGACCTTTTGAAAAGCCGCCTCACAGCGAGCAGGAAGCCCGGCAGAAAGTCAACAAAAGATTAATGGTAAAATCAAGCAAACTGTGCCTTATTCCTACCGACTCCGGAGGCGAAATCAGATGTTATGAATTTTTATGCGAAACACCGGAAAAAAGCAATGTTTTTGTTTATGTTTCCGTAAAAAATCTTAGCACGGTAAAAATACTTTTGGTGGATAAATCAGCATCGGGTGTGCTTGTAAAATAGTTTAGTACAATTTCCAGAAAAATCGCCTTGCAGACGGCGGAAAATCGTCTGAGACACCGTACTCAGGGTCGTAAAATTTCCCTTTAAAATATAATGACCAATGCCAGCATTTCGGCGTTTCGAGACTTAATAACGCAACATCGGGCAGGTCGCATTTATCGCTTGCTTCCTGCCTTGTTTTTTCAAACCCGATGTTAAGTGCGTCAAACGCCGAAAACATATCCTTAAGGGTAGTTTCCCGTTCGGTGCCGACAAGTTCAAAAATCTCATTGAATCCGAGACCTGACAACATACATAAAACCGCCTGGCCGCAGGCGAGCGGGTTTGATTCATATTTGTGTTTTATATTGTCTTTCAGCATTAAACCATCCCATTTCACAGTGATTTTATCATATTCGCTTATAAAAGTCAAAGCATTATATATAAAATAATTGTTGTAAAAGTTCACACAATATGTTAGAATATAACTATCTTTATGATGGGGGAGTAGTATATGTGCAGCATAAAATTCAAAAAGCTTTCTGAAAACGCCCTGGTCCCTTCATACGGCACTGATTTTTCAGCAGGAGCCGACCTGTATGCGTTGTTAGATTGCGACTGCGTTACCGTTGCTCCCCGTGAACAGTACTTGATACATACCGGTATTTCTCTTCAAATTCCCGAAGGGTACGCCGGATTCGTCTTTGCGCGAAGCGGTCTCGCTTCAAAAAAAGGCTTGGCGCCCGCCAATAAAGTTGGGGTTATTGACAGCGATTACCGCGGTGAAATTATGGTACCGCTTTTCAACCACTCTTCAAAACCGCAGGTTATAGAGAACAATGAACGGATTGCTCAAATCGTTTTTATGCCGTATTTAAAGGCGGATTTTGTTGAGAGTGACAATCTTGAAAATACTATGAGGGCCGATGGCGGATTCGGCTCCACAGGCAATAAATAACTATTATGCAAATCGGCATTCGTTTTATAACGTCAAAACACTTTGCGGTTTTATAAGTATGCCTTGCATAACTACACACTAACGGAGGTAATATATGTCCAAAGCAACGCAGAAAAAAACGATAAGTAATTCTGCAAAAAAGAAAAACAATAATGGGGTTTCAAAAAACAAGAAGAGTGAGACGGTTTCGGTAAGTAAAGGTCGGTTAACTCAAAAATCAAACAAACAAACCGGTACGGTTAAAGATAAAAACAGTCGTCGCGTCAATAATTTTTCTTCGGCAAATAATTCTTTGCCGATAAAAATCATACCGCTCGGCGGTCTTGGCGAAATCGGTAAAAATATAACAATGTATGAATATGACGGTGATATTATTCTTGTCGATTGCGGTATGAGTTTTCCCGATGAGGATACACCGGGAGTTGATATCGTAATTCCGGATTTTTCATATTTAATTGATTGCAAAGACCGTATAAAAGGGTTATTTATTACCCACGGTCATGAAGACCATATCGGCGGTATACCTTATCTGTTAAGGAGTATTAATGTCCCGGTTTATGCGACCCGTCTGACCGTTGCGCTTATTACAGAAAAATTAAAGGAGCACAAACTCCAAAAGGAGCCGGTTTTAAATGTCGTTTCGCCCGGCTCTACGATTAATATCGGTAAATTCAGCGTAGAATTCATTCATGTCAATCATTCAATTCCCGACGCCGTCGGTTTTGCCGTTACAACCCCTGCGGGTATTGTTGTCCAAACTGGTGATTTCAAAATAGACACAACCCCGATAGACGAAAAAATGATTGATATTTCACGCTTTTCTCAAATCGGGAAAAAGGGCGTTCTTGCGCTGCTTTCCGATTCGACTAATGCTGAAAGACCCGGATACACCCCGTCGGAACGCCTTGTCGGCACTTCGCTTGAAACGCTGTTTGCAAAAGCCGATGGGCACAGAATAATAGTTGCTACATTTTCGTCTAATATCCACCGTATTCAGCAGATTATCGACCAGGCGGTAAAGTGCGGAAGAAAGGTCGCTGTTTCGGGGAGAAGTATGATAAATGTCGTTAAGGTTGCCGCTGAACTCGGCTATCTTAAAGTTCCCGATGGAGTTCTTATAGAAATTGAGGCAATAAAAAACTATGCCTTTGACAAGATTGTTATAGTTACAACCGGCAGCCAGGGCGAACCGCTGTCCGCGCTTCACAGGATTGCTTTTTCCGAGCATAGGCAGGTTGAGATAGTCCCCGGTGATGTATTCATAATCTCTGCAACTCCGATTCCCGGCAACGAAAAAACCGTAAGCAAGGTTGTAAATGAACTTATAAGACGCGGCGCAAATGTAGTTTATGAGAAAATGTATGATGTTCATGTGTCCGGGCACGCTTGTCAGGAAGAACTGAAAACCATGCTCGGCATCATCAGACCGAAATTCTTTATGCCGGTTCACGGTGAAGTCAAACATTTGTATAAACATGCGTTATTGGCTGAAACAATGGGTATTGACCGCAAAAATATAATCATTGCCCAAAACGGCACCGTAGTTGAGCTTTCCAAAAAATCGGCAAAAACTCTGTCTTCGGTTCCCGCCGGAAGAGTATTGATTGACGGACTTGGAATAGGCGATGTCGGTTCTATCGTTTTGCGCGACAGAAAGCATCTTGCCGAAGGCGGTATAATTGTTGTAACCATCGTTGTCGATTCGAAAACACGAGAGGTATTATCCCGCCCCGAAATTGTATCACGAGGCTTTGTTTTTGTTAAAGAATCTGAAGAACTGATGTTGCAGATAGAAAATGCCGTTTATGATATTTTAGAGGCGTGCTACCGTGCAAATGTCCGTGATTGGAATGTTTATAAGACGCGTGTTAAAGACGGCGTATCAAAATTTCTTTACAATAAAACACACCGAAGCCCGATGGTGCTTCCCGTAATTGTTGAAATATGATAAAAGAGAGGGAATGAGTATGAAGGTTATACTAACATCCGATGTTAAAGGAAAAGGGAAAAAGGGTGAGCTTGTAAACGTCTCCGACGGGTATGCAAGAAATTTCCTTTTCCCGAAAAATCTTGCGATTGAAGCCGACAATGCCGCTTTATCCGAACTTAAAAGTCGTAATGAGGCAACGGCGCATCATAAGCAGGAAGAAATCGATGCTGCAAATCAAATTGCGAAAAAGCTCGATAATAAGACTGTTACGCTTACCGCTAAGGCCGGTGCCAACGGTCGACTTTTCGGAAGTATAACATCCAAAGAAATCGCAGAGAAAATCGAACATGACTTGGGTATTAAAATTGACAAAAAGAAAATGTCGGTTGCCGATATAAAAAATTTCGGAGAGTATACAGCTACCGTTAAACTCTATCCGGGAATATCGGCAAGCGTGAATGTGAAGGTAACAGAATAATGCCAGGTAACGATTTATTATATACCGATTTTTCCCGTCAACCTTATTCGCTTGAAGCAGAACAGGCGGTTTTGGGCTCGATAATCATTGACCCGAAGTGCTTAAATGAGGTTGCTTCAACAGTTAAGACCGATTATTTTTATCTTCCGCAGCATCGCGATATTTACGGCGCAATAAGTACGATGTTTGAGTTTAATCAGGTTATTGATTTTGTATCCTTGCTTGAAAAACTTAAATCAAACGGTACATACGATGACGACGGCGGAAAAGCGTATCTTACCCAACTTGTTCAAAGCGTTTCTTCCTCCGCAAATGTTGCCGAGTATGTGCGAATAATAAGAGATAAGTATTACCAGCGCGCACTTCTGAGCGCAGCCAAAGAAATAATCAAAGATGTTGACGAAAATGTTCTTGAATCGGATAAACTTATCGATAGTGCCGAGCAAAGAATTTACGAAATTCGTTCAGGTCGTAACATTTCGGGGCTTACTCACATAAAAGAGGTACTTGAAAAGGAAACATACGACATACTCACAAAAAAGTCAAATCCCGAAACAAGAGATGAGTATGTGGGAATACCGACCGGAATTAAGGACCTTGACCGTAAAATAGTCGGGCTTAACAAATCTGACCTCATTATATTGGGTGCCCGACCCGGTATGGGTAAAACCGCTTTTGCTCTTAATATTGCGCGAAATGTTGCTGTTGATTCAAATAAGGTTGTTTGCTTCTTCTCACTTGAAATGTCAAGAGATCAGTTAGCTCAAAGGCTGTTATCAAGTGAAGCCGCAATAAAGAGCGAAAAGCTCCGTGTTGCCGACCTCCAGGCTGATGAGTGGACAAGTCTTGCACAAGCAGGCGCGCATCTTTCAAAATCGCAACTATATATTGATGAGACTTCTTCCATAACTGTGCCGGAAATGAAGGCTAAAATCAACAGAATGAATCATGTCGACCTTGTAGTTGTAGATTATTTGGGACTGATGCATACTCCAAGGCACATTGATAATCGTGTTCAGGAGGTTTCCGAAATCACGAGAAGTCTTAAAATTATGGCAAAAGAACTTAAAGTTCCGGTGATTGTATGTGCTCAGTTGTCGCGTAATACCGAAACAAAGGGAAAATCGCATAAACCCGCTCTTGCCGATCTTCGTGATTCGGGCTCAATCGAGCAGGATGCGGATATCGTTTTGTTTCTTTACCGTGAGGGATATTATGATAATGAGAAAGCGCCGAGCGATGATATGTCGAATCCGAACAAAGCAGAATGTATCATAGCGAAAAACCGACACGGCGGGCTCGGTTCGGTAGAACTTTATTGGGATGCCGCTCATATGCGCTTTACCGGAATTGATAATACAAGATGATTGATAAAATTTTAGAAGCCAACAAAGAGTATTCTCTTTTTTCAGGTGTAAAAAACATAACTGTCGCCGTATCGGGCGGTGCGGATTCGGTTGCGCTTTTACACGCTCTTAACAGCATAAAAGACGATTTCGGATTTTCCCTTACCGTTGCTCATTATCATCACGGTATAAGGGGAGAGGAAGCCGACCGCGATATGGTATTTGTCGGTCGGTTTGCGAGTTCGCTCGGTTTGCCCTTTGTTACCGAAAAGGGTGATGCGCCGGGGTACTCTGTTAAGAAGGGAGTTAGCCTCGAAACCGCCGCGCGGGATCTCAGATATGATTTTTTAAACCGTGTTAATACCGGAGTTATCGCAACTGCTCATAATGCAAATGATAACGCAGAAACAGTTATCTTTAATATGGCGCGCGGAGCCTCATTGAACGGTGTTTGCGGAATTCCGCCCAAAAGAGACAATATAATAAGACCGCTGATTTTCTGCGACAGGGAAACGATTGAAAAGTATTGCCGACAGAACGGTCTGCCTTTTGTTACCGATTCCACAAATCTTTTGGATGATTGCAGCAGAAATATAATTCGGCATAAAGTTATTCCCGTTTTGGCTGAAATCAATCCTGCCTGCATTGAGAATGTTTCAAAAATGTGCCGTAACCTGAACAAGGATGCTGCTTTTTTGGATTCGCAAGCAGAAGCGGAGTTTAAAAAGCGTATTAATAATTCAAAACTTACGGTTAAAGACTTTTCGCAATTGCCGGAAAACATTGCAAAAAGGATTATTATTCTTTTCTTTAAGCATATATTCGGTGTTTTGCCGGATATGTATCATATTGAGCGGATTTATGATGTTATTATAGGGGAAATTTCTAAAACGAGCGTTTCCCGTGATAAATCTGCCGTTTGTAAAAACGGTTGCCTTTTTTTTGAGGATGCGCAGAAAAAAGACAGGACTTTTTCGACCGAAATCAATCGTTTTACATACGAAGATTTCAGAAAGTTGAAAAATGTTCACGATTTGTTATCAATTAACGCCGTCGATTGTGATAAAATAATCGGCGATGTCAGATTGATAAAAAAATCGGGCTCCGATACGGTAAAACTTGTCGGACGGGGCGTAACAAAAACCGTAAAGCAACTTATGACCGAGAAAAAGATACCACTTGAGTATCGTAAAAATCTGCCGATTATTGCCGACGACGGCGGTATCGTTTGGATTTACGGTATCGGTGTTGCCGAACGGGTAAAAACAGATAAATCAACCAAGGTTGTTTTATATTTTAATTCAAGGCTTTTATAAGGAGAAAAAAATGGCACCAAAAGACGGTATAGAAAAGGTATTGGTATCCGAAGAGGAACTTAAAGAGATCTGTGTTGAATTAGGAAAACAAATATCCGCCGATTATAAAGGTAAAAACCTTTTGCTGATCAGCGTTTTAAAAGGCGCGGTTGTTTTTATGGCAGATCTGCTTAAAGAGATTACCTGTGAATGTAAGATAGATTTTATGGCGGTTTCATCATATTCGGGCACTAAGACAACGGGCGTTGTTAAGTTTAAGAAAGACCTCGATGTCAACCCGGACGGACAGGATATTCTTATAGTGGAGGATATCCTTGATTCAGGAATAACGCTTTCCTATTTAAAAAAGATATTGAAGGACAGGAACGCTAACAGTATAAAGGTTTGCACCCTGCTTGATAAGCCCGCAAATCGCCGGGCGGATATCAAAGCTGATTATGTCGGAAAGGTTATACCCGACGAATTTGTTGTCGGATACGGCCTTGATTATAATGAATATTTCAGAAATCTTCCGTATGTCGGAGTATTGTCTCCGAGTGTGTACGGCACCGAAAAGTAAACTGTGAAGGAGTCTTTGTTTTGAATAAAAATCTGAGAAACATTCTTTTGTACATCGGTATACCTATAATCCTGATAGTTGCTTTTTATGCAGTTTCCGGTATTGCCAATAAAACCGATAATGTAAAATACTATGAAATAGTACAGCAAATTCGGAATAATGAAGTTAAATCATTTGAACTTAATCTGTATTCCGGCGATCTGACTTATGTTTTAAGAAAAACGCCCGACAAAGAGAACCACTATACCGTAGCAAGCCCCGAAATGTTTTACGAGGATGTCGGTCAAAAGGTGGCTGAAAATAACGATAATCCCGATAATAAAAAAATCGAATACGATTATAAAAGCGGCGGTCAAACATCCTGGATTATGAGTATGCTCCCAACCCTTTTGATGATAGGTCTTATGATTGTGTTCGGCATATTTATTATGCGCCGTATGAATTCCGCTATGGGCACCGATAAAACAATGGGCTTTGGAAAAGCAAAGGTTAAGAAGGCGGATGACAAAAAGAAAACCACTTTCGCCGATGTTGCCGGCGCTGACGAAGAAAAAGAGGAAATGCAGGAGATTGTTGAATTCCTCAAAGACCCGAAAAAATTCAGCGAACTCGGCGCGCACATTCCGAAAGGTGTTTTGCTTGTGGGTCCTCCCGGAACCGGTAAAACTCTGCTTGCCCGTGCCGTTGCAGGCGAAGCAGGTGTTCCGTTTTTCTCAATTTCCGGCTCGGATTTTGTTGAAATGTTTGTAGGTGTAGGTGCTTCCCGCGTTCGTGATTTGTTTGGTGAAGCCAAGAAAAACGCCCCTGCGATTATTTTTATAGATGAAATTGATGCCGTAGGTCGCCAACGCGGCGCCGGTTTGGGCGGCGGACACGACGAAAGGGAACAGACTCTCAACCAGCTGTTAGTTGAAATGGACGGTTTCGGGGAGAATGGTGGCGTTATTGTAATGGCTGCTACCAACCGTCCCGATATCCTTGATAAAGCGCTCCTTCGTCCCGGACGCTTCGACCGTCAGATTACCGTTAACTATCCCGATGTTAAGGGCAGGGAAGAGATACTCAAGGTTCATTCGAGAGGTAAGCCGCTCGGCCCCGATGTTGACCTGAAAACAATCGCTCAGTCAACCGCCGGATTTACCGGTGCCGACCTTGAAAACCTTCTAAACGAGGCCGCTTTGCTTACTGTCAGAAACGGTAAAAAAGCAATAACCCAGGTAGAGATTGAAGAGGCAACCCTTAAGGTTATAGGCGGTCCTGAGAAAAAGAGTCTTGTAATTAAGGACGCCGATAAGAAGAAAACCGCTTATCATGAGGCGGGGCATGCAATTCTCGGCTATTTGCTCCCGACGCAGGACAGAATTCACTATATAACCGTTATCCCGAGAGGACGCGCGCTCGGTCTTACTGTCTCTTTGCCGAATGAAGATAAGTTTAGCCGATACAAGACCGATCTTCAAGAGGAAATTGTTATGTTGCTCGGAGGAAGAATTGCAGAAAAGCTATGCAACACCGACATATCAACAGGCGCTTCAAACGATATTGAAAGGGCAACTAAAATTGCGCGCGATATGGTAGTTAAGTACGGTATGAGCGATGAACTGGGCCCGATTATGTACGGCAGTTCAAATGATGAAGTCTTCCTCGGCCGTGATTACGGGCATGTCGAAAACAACTCAGAATCGGTAAATGCACGCATTGACAGTGAGATTCACAGAATTATCGATGAAGCCTATAAAAAAGGCGAAAAGTTATTGACCGAAAATATGGATAAGCTTCATGCGGTTGCTAAAGCGCTTTTTGAAAAAGAAAAGATTGACGGCGACGAATTCGAAAAAATAATGCTTGGCGAAGTTTAGTATTATATTGCGGCTCCCCATAATCAAGGGAGCCGTTTATATTGTAGATTATTTAACAAATTAGATTGACAATATATTTTTGTTGTATTATAATGTATAAGGAGAATATTTCGGGCAATTTGCCCGGTTATCACAGGAGGAATTATGATGACTGAGAACAAAACCGTGCTTGCGTGGCTTGACGAGATGAAGGATTTGCTTTGTCCTGACAAAGTTATGTGGATTGACGGTAGCGAGGAACAACTTGATACGCTTCGTGCAGAGGCTGTTTCAACCGGCGAAATGATAAAACTCAACCAGGACCTGCTTCCCGGCTGCTATCTTCACAGAACGAAACCGAATGATGTTGCGAGGGTAGAGGACAGAACATTTATTTGCACAAAAGACAAAGAAACGGCAGGACCCACCAATAACTGGTGTGACCCTGAGGAAATGTATAAAAAGCTTTATGATATCGCAAGAGGAACATATAAGGGCAGAACTATGTATATTATCCCTTATTCAATGGGACCGGTAGGTTCTCCGCTTGCAAAAATCGGTATTGAAGTAACCGATTCCATATATGTTGTTCTTAATATGGCGATTATGACAAGAGTCGGAACCGAGGTTATGAAGGTTCTCGGCAATTCGAATGACTGGGTTCGCGGTCTTCACGCTAAATGCGATGTTAATCCCGATAACCGCTATATATGCCATTTCCCTGAGGATAACACAATTATTTCGGTTAATTCGGCATACGGCGGAAATGTTCTTCTCGGCAAAAAATGTTTTGCTCTTCGTATAGCTTCTTTCCAGGGATGGAAAGAGGGCTGGATGGCTGAGCATATGCTTATATTAGGACTTGAAAACCCGAATGGTGAAGTTAAGTATGTTGCCGCGGCTTTCCCGTCCGCATGCGGAAAAACCAATCTCGCAATGCTTATCCCTCCCGAGTATCTTAAGAAAAAAGGATATAAGGTTTGGACGGTAGGCGACGATATTTCGTGGATGAAGATAGGACCTGACGGAAGACTTTATGCGATAAATCCTGAAAACGGTTTCTTCGGTGTTGCTCCCGGCACTAATGAAAAGTCTAATTTCAACGCCCTTGAGTCAACAAAGAAGAATACTATTTTCACAAATGTTTGCTTAAATCTCGACAACAATACTGTTTGGTGGGAAGGTCTTGACAAGAACCCGCCCAAGAATGCTCTTAACTGGAAGGGTGAACCTTGGGATTATACTAAGTATGATAAAAATAACAAGGTTGCAACATCCGGCGCTCATCCAAATTCAAGATTTACGGCACCTGCAAAGAACTGTCCTTGCATCTCAGATGAGTTTGACAAGGGTCAGGGCGTTCCGATTTCCGCTATTATTTTCGGCGGTCGTCGTGCCAAATGCGCACCGCTTGTATATCAATCAAAAGATTGGGTAAACGGCGTGTTTGTAGGCTCCACAATGGCTTCCGAAACTACCGCCGCCGCCGCGGGCGCTGTCGGTGTCGTTCGTCGCGACCCCATGGCAATGCTCCCGTTCTGCGGATACAATATGGGCGACTATTTTGCTCATTGGCTCGAAATGGGTGAGAAACTCGGCGATAAGGCTCCTAAGATTTTCAATGTAAACTGGTTCAGAACCGACGACGAAGGCAACTTCATTTGGCCCGGATTCGGCGATAACTGCCGTGTTCTTAACTGGATAATTGACCGTTGCGAGGGTAAAGCCGATGCTACCGAAACTGCCATAGGTTATGTTCCGAAGCCGGAGGATATTGACCTTACCGACCTTGATATGGATATTGAAACATTAAAGTCAATTCTCAAGGTTGATAAGGATGTTTGGGAAAAAGAAGCAGCCGAGATTGAAGAACATTATAAAAAATTCGGTGATAAATTACCCGATGCTTTAAGACAACAGCTTGAAACTCTTAAAGAGAATTTGGCTAAGCTTTGATGTTTTTTTAGCGTTTAGCATCCCCCGTTTCGGCGGGGGATATTCTTTTTTTGAAAAAAATTTGAAAAAATGCAAACTTACACTTGACTTTATCGCATACCATTGATATAATATATAAGCTGTTTTGATCCATTAGCTCAGTTGGTAGAGCACTTGGCTTTTAATCAAGGTGTCCGGGGTTCGAGCCCCCGATGGATCACCATCAAAGAAACCGCCTTTGTTTTTGACAAAGGCGGTTTCTTTCAACTAAATCCGTCCTTTCGGACGGGATAAATCCACCTTTGGTGGGTGAAATCGTTTCACGGTGAAATCCTCGCGTTGTGCGTGTGAGGGACGGAATTTCACCAATGGAGTAAGCCATTGATTTCACCGCGACAAAGTCGCGATTTCACTCTTGCGGTAAACTTGTTTTATTATTGTAAATATTAACTTTTTTGTTAAAAATATATCAAATATTAACTTTTATAAATAATTATCGTCTAAAAAAGTTAAATAATGTTTGCAAATTTGAC
>DEWC01000013.1 GCA_002363095.1 Ruminococcaceae bacterium UBA3220
TGACATCGCCTATGTAAAACTTAATTTTATCGGCAACCTCGGGCATTTTCGCCTGAAATTCGTGGCGCATATCGTCCTGCTTTTTTTCATCGCGAGAGAAAATGCGAATCTCACCGATATCGGTGCCTAAAAAGCGATTAAGTACCGCGTTGCCGAACGAACCGGTTCCACCGGTTATAAGTAGTGTTTTATTCTTGAATAGAGACATATTTACAGACTCCTCCGAATTCATTATATTTTCACAAATTTTGAAAAGAGTTTTTTGATTATTCCTTTTTCAAAATCATTCATATTTATAAAGTATTGCAATACAAATACCGCCGCAACGAACAATACCGCTTTTATAAGAAACAGTAATATATTACCCGAAGCCAAAAAACTGTTGATAACAATAGCCACAGTTCCGACTCCTGCAGACAGCAGAATAATAGGAATGTTTTTTCGCCAGAATTTCGGTATATCAAGTCCTATTTTTTTATAGTAATACCAGTTCATAATAAATCCATGCCCTATTAAAGCACAAACACAGGTACATAACGCGCAACCTATTCCGCCAAATCTTATCGCCGCGGGAATGCTTGTTGCGGCATTTAATACCGCTATGATAAGGTAGGTAATTGCGCGAAAACGGTGCTTATTCATAGCCTTGATAATTAAAAAACCGGTACTCTGTATTAAAGGTACGGTCGCAGGTGCTAAAACGAGCAATGCGATTACATAGGCATCCTCATACCCCTTACCTGCCCAAAAACCTATAAATTCTTTTCCGAGTACAACAAAACCGAACAGGACTGCCGTTAAAATATAGTTCTGCATTCTTCCTATTTTTATAAATAAATCGGTCAATTCACTTTTAGGCGTTTTCAATGTTACCATTTTTGTTATTCTCGGGAAGAGTACTTCGCTTATGGAACCGGAAAACTGCTGATAATATGAATGCAATTGTGCACCTACAGCATAAACCGCAACGGCGGTTTCGCTTATGAACATACTTAAAATAATTTTATCTGTGCTCCAATACAACTGGTCAATAAGCACGCCTATAAATATGAAAACCGTAAAACCGAATATTGATTTCAAGGTGTCTTTTCCGAGAACGGAAAAATCAAAACTTATTTTTACTTTAAGGCGTAAATGAACATACACGATGTACGAAAACGAAGCCAGAATATGGACGGTTTGAGCGGCAATTGTAAGACCTACTGCCTTGTATCCGAGCAAAAGCACCGGTATTACCGCGCTCGGTGTGAGCAAACTTGTAAGAATAGTTACGCTTTTAAGAAATGTAAATCGTTCGTAGGTAGTTATAATTGAAGAATAAACACTCGCAGGAAAACTCACTGCAAGATTTACGGTCATAACAATAAGTATTATTCCGAGTTGTCTGTAACCCTCTTGTCCGGTTGAAATTTTAAAAATACTTTGCTTAAAACAAGCAATAACAATTCCCGAAATCATCACTATAACCGCTAAAAATGAGAAAACCGTTATGAAAAGTCCATACAAAGAACGCTCTTGCTTTTCCTTGTTTTCAGCCTTGTATTTTGACGCGTATCTGATTACAGTGCTTCCGAGTCCAAAGTTTAAAATGCTTAAATATCCGATTACCGCAGCGCCTATCTGATAAAGCCCATATTGATTTTGCCCTAATTTTCTTATGACAAAGGGGGTGTATAAAAGGGAAACGAAAATGCTTATACCCATTGAAAGATACGAAAGCACAACGCCTTGTTTTATGTTTTTGGAACTGCTCTGGTTGTTTTGCAACTTAATCACCCGAATACTTCTTTACAAACTCATCAATATGAAAAAAATCGTCATACCTTTCGGCTATCTGTTCATCCGCCCAATCCCACCATTTTATCTTTTTTAGGGCTTTTATCTGCTCCTCGGTAAAGCGGTATTTTATAACCTTTGCAGGGACGCCTACGGCAATCGCATAATCGGGAATGTCCTTTGTTACAACCGCACCCGAGCCTATAACGGCGCCATCGCCGATTTTTACGCCTGCCATAATGACTGCGTTTTGTCCTATCCAGACATCGTTGCCGATTTTTGTCTTCTTTGAAGCTATGTGATTATTGAAAATCTCTTTTTGTTTTTGATGGGGCATCATTTTATCAAGCTCGGGATAGCGCCAACTTGAAAAAAGGAACTGATGGGTTGTAACGCCCATATAATGAGTCTGGGCGATTGTTACACCGCTTGCGAAACTGCAAAATGAGCCTATACTTTCAATGAAATTCATATCGTATTGACTCGGTTTTGCCAAAGGTCCGTAGCAATGCCTGCCGATATTATCATAATTAACGGTCTCGGTTTTTCTTTCAAGTTTTATTGCCGCTTTTCGAAACAGTTTCATAAAAAACAGCCTGATTTTTCTAATCATTTTTTAATCCTTTCAAAAAACCATTTTATATCCATAAAGAATTCATAAAATTTTGAAGGCTTATACTCTTTATCCTTTAATACATAATCAAGTATCTCGCTTGCAGGGGCAAACCAGCAGTTTTTTGAGGCGAGGTAATCTACGGCTCTTTTAAAGTCCTCGCTTAAATTGCCGTTATCATCAACAAAACCGTATCCGAAATGGGTATAGAGAATACAAAGCCCATTTTCCTTTTGGAGTTTATCAATATTCTCCTTTGAAAGCAGTTTTACAAATGAATCCTCTTTCATAGCATCGGAGGAGGAAAACCAGTAGTTTGAATACTCGTTCTTTCCTGTTTCACGGTAGACAAGGCGTTTATCTTCTTTCAGCGTGTTTATGCCGTTAAAGGTGCGGTTTCTTATAAAACGGATTTTTTCCTTGCATATATCTCCCCAGAAGTATTCGCTGTTTTTACAGGTGCCTTCTGAGGGTATGTGCGCTTTTTTAACTTTATATATCCATCTGACAAGTCCCGAAAAACGCTCATATCCCCAGTAGATATTTTCGGTGTTGTTAGCGTGGTTTATATGCATATTGGGGTATTCGCCCAAAAGCGTTTTAAAGTCATTAAGAGCGGACGCCGTTTCCTCCCGCTTAAACCCGCCTGAACCGGCGTTATGAAAGGCAATCTCATATCCTTTTTGTTTAAGGTCTTTTATAAATTCGGCATAAGTTTTATCGCTTAACGACTCGCCTTTGTATTTATCCCTCGGCGGATATGCCCAAACCGTTTTGGTCGTTATAATGCCTTTGCTATACAGATAATCATAAACGGGCTTTATGTTTTTTACGGTTGCGTTATCGGTATCATCGATTATCGTAAAGGCAAAATCACAACCGTTTTTCCATCCTATTTTTCTCATAATTACAGTTCAATAAGTCCCTTTTCTTTACGGTGCTTTATAATTCTCTTGTAGTCCTCCACATAGTCGACCTCAGCCCAAAAACATCCGGCGACATCGTTAACATATATGTTCATAGTACCCGATAAGTCGTATAAAACATTTTCCCACCATACAGAATGGATTTGATTGTTTATCATATCGCACATATGGTCTTTATAAACCTTTACAAAGTCTTTACCGAGTTTTGCGATGCCTAAACACTCGCCGGTAGTTTCGGCAATTGACAAATCTTTTCCGTATTTTTTAAGTATACCGTTTTTGTAGTTATAGCGATAGTCCGCCTCGATAATCCGGCTCGAATCAGCGAGCAAAACGGGGTCGTCCTTTGAAGCGATAAGTTTATCTATTATTTCGGGTTCAAGGTAAACATCGCCGCTCATTATTATCGTTTCTTCATCTGTAAGATGCTCTTTAGCAAACCACATTGAGGCAATGCCGTTTGTAACATCATAAAACGGATTAAAGGCGAAATTGACATTTTCATCCCTTAATTCTTCTGTTATAAGGTCGGCTTTATATCCGACGGCTACGGTTATATCGCCGACGCCCTTTTGACGCAAAAGATTTACGGTGTATTTAATAAGGGTTGTCCCGCCGATATCGACCATACATTTAGGCTTTTCATCGATAAAACGGCTGATTCTCGTTCCCATACCTGCCGCTAAAATAATCGCTTTCACAAAAACACATCCTATTTATATCTTACATTCAATAATATCATGCCCTGGCTGCTGAGCCTCTTTCGGCGGTAGTTTCATATAATCGCCGTAACATTCTCTGAGCATTTTGTCGTATTCTTTCGGGATAGGGTATTCCCTGTCCTCAAATTTTATTACGGTCAGATCTTCGATTTCTTCTCTTATAAACTTCGGCCAGTATCTTCCGCGGTGGCTTAACTGATTAAGCCTTTTTGTCGGGAAAATGTTAAAAAACCTCATTGTAAACTCAGTAAGCGCCCTGCAAATGTTTAAAGGCATTAAGCCGTAAAGAATTTTTTTGGCGGTCGAGGCGTTTTCTCTGCCGTTTCCACGCAGTTTAAAATCACGCACAGATTGAAGTTTGATAAGAATTGCGGTTTGAAGTTTATAAGCGGGCAACCAGATATTATCAAGCGGAAAAATATCTACATATATGCAGTGCCCCACATTGGTATCCTTAAAAACGCCTTCAACATACCTTGTCCCCTTTTTTTCGATTTTCATAATTGAAAGCGGACAGTTGATATTTGTAAAATAATCCTCGCGGAAGTATTTTTTGTCAAGGTCGTTTTTTATCGCTTTTTTGAATTTTTTGAAGTTTTTTCGTGTCATCCATAAATCGACATCGTCATCCCACGGGATAAAACCGCCGTGCCTTACGGCACCGAGCATCGAACCGCCCGAAAGGAAATATTTGATGTTATTCTTTTTGCAGACTCTGTCGATTTCATCGGTTATTTCAAGAAGGGCAGCGTGAATATCATCTAAATCCACACCGCAGATATTAAACTCGCTCAATTTTTTCCTCCGAGTGTTTTCTTATATACATCGATTAGTTGTTTCGCCGAATTATCCCAAGTGTAGCTCCGCGCCGTTTTATTGGCGTTTTCGGAAACGGCAGAAACCTGTTCCGGCGGCATTTCCGCTATTCTTTCGATTGCGCAAACGATTGAAGAAACGCTTTTAGGTTCTGCCAAAAATCCGTTTTCGCCGTCTTTAATGATTTCGTCTATACCTTGATTTTTTACACCTACCGTAATAAGACCGCTTGACATCGCTTCAAGATAAACGCAACCGAGCGCTTCATAATATGACGGCATTATGAAAATATCGTTGTCTTTAAGTTTGCTTGCCGTCTTTTCATATGGAAGACTGCCCGTAAAGGTTACATTTTCGGCAATCCCCGATTTTTCGGCTTGTGCTTTAAGTTTTTGTTCATTAGGTCCGCTTCCGACCAGAGTAAGCAGACAGTTTATGCCTTTCTCTTTAAGCCTCTTAACGGCGTCTATAAGCAAATCCTGACCTTTTAAATCAATCAGGTTGGCAACACAAATAAGTCTTAAAGGTCTCTTTAATTCACGACGGTTTAAAAAAGCGAATTTTTGAAGGTCAACACCGTTATATACGGTATATGCAGGAACCGAAGACACCTTTTTTAAGAATTCATCCCTTACCTTATCGCTTACGCCTACGACTGCATTCATCCTTTTATAAAGCGACCTATACTGTATTCGCAGATAATCGTAAAGAAATTTATGATTCTCCTTTTGCTCATACCAAACATTTAAACCGTGAAAGTGCAAAATCAACGGGATATTCGCGTTTTTGCAAGTTTTAAGCAAGGTGCGTTTGACTTTGTTTCCGCCGAAATGGAAAGAAACGATATCATACCTGCCTTTTAAAAGGGCGATTATATCTTTTCGATTTTGCGTAGACAATGAGGTCGGGAAAAAAATATCAAATTTATTTGACTTGTCAATCGGATAAACATAAACCTTAACGCCGTTTTGAACACACTCTCTTTTCGCTTTGGCCTCATCGCTTAAATAAAGCACCTCGGCGGTACAGCCGTTTTCAATGAGCGCCTTTGCCTGCTGTTCAAGAAAAATGCAGTATTGAGGATTTTTATCGGTCGGATAGCAGGTAGTAACAAACAAAATCTTCATATATTTAATTCCAATCGCTTTTATACCAGTTATCTTTTATTATTTCCGCCTTGCTGCAAGGACCGCTTTCAAACAATTCGGGATAGTCATCCCCTGAAAGAAGGGCTTTTGCAAGAGCATAAAACCTTTCGGCTGCAATTTGCGGATTCCATAAATTCGCAACGGTATTGTAGGCGTTTTTTCCGAGGCCGCCGCATTTTTCGGGATTATCAAGAAGAAATCTCACCTTTTTGTAAAGGTTTTCAATATTTCCGTCCTCAAAAATCATTCCGTTTTCATTATCTTTAATAAGATACGGAACCGAGCCGACGATATGGCTTGCGACGACGGCGCATCCGCTGTTCATCGCCTCGTTTATAACAACGCCCCATCCCTCTTTCCGGTTGGCGGTATGCAAAAATATCGATGAGGACTTCATAATCTCGCGTAACTGTTCGCTGTTTTTTGAATCGTCAAGAAAAACATTATCCTGCAAGTTTTCGGCCTTAATAAGTTCGGATATTTCCTCAAACATTTCTCCCTTTCCGAACATCGTAAGCGAAAAATCATAACCGTCCGCTTTAAGGCGCTTTGCCAAAATAATCGGCAATTCAGGGTGCTTCCAGTCAATAAACCGCCCCGCCCAGACTATGCTTGCTTTTCTTTTTAAGGCAACGGTCTTTTCAATATCCAAAACCTCGAACTTCGGGAAGTAGCCCCATTTATAGCATTTGTCAATATAATTATCAAATCTTTTGCAGTCATCGGGAGTAAATGCGCTTGTAGCAAGCATATAAAGACGCTTTTTCATAAATCTTCCATGGTGAAGCCATGCGGCAAGATAATTCCGTATATACATCGATTTCTTGAAACCGTCTTTATAAAATCTTTCACTGTACTTAAACGTCAGTTTTCCGTCGTTAATCCTCTTTACGATTAGTTCATCGGGAGCGGAGCCATGAATGACAACATCGGCATCGTCGATAATCTTTTGATACCTTTCGCGGTTGTTTTTGAATTCTTCTACGCCTACGACAAAACTCATTTTCGGTTCGTTTTTCAGATTTTCAGACTGAAACGAATCATCCGGTGTTATTGTTTCGATAAATGCGTAATCAACATCATCCATCCTATCGAACTCTAACGACAGGTATTTTTGGTGATCGGTTATAAAGTTGCTTATAAAAACAATTTTCAAATTATCTCACCGCCTTTCGCGAATAATTATTCTTTTAATTCTGCCTGCCCTTTTTTAACAGGCGGTTGTAGCGTGCGTCGGTCTTATCCAAATCAAGGGTATCAAAATCAGAAAAATCATACCTTGCAAGACAGATAAATCCGCATGCCATAATGTAAAGTCCTATTCCGCCCGAAAAGAGCGCGCCTTCGCCGAAGCCCATAAACAGGGTGGCAAAAAAGGCGGCAAGACAGTAAGCGTTGCGCTTTTCTTTTGCCTGATTATTGATTGAAATCGAAATTTTATAGGTGAAAAATACGGAAAGCGCGAGCACAATTAAACCGTATGAACAAAGTATAACCATATGAGAGTTATGGGAGTTGCCGAGACAGGTCAGATATTCGCCCGTCAACCATTTGTTTCCTAATTTATCAAAAAAGTGAGTCCAAATCTTAACGCGTGAGTTCAGATTTTTGCCCTTGCCGACAAGAAAATTAAACCACCCTTTTTTCATAATCGGGTCTACAAATTTGAGATAAAGCGGCACAAAGGCTATCGGGAGTATGTTGATGGCAAAAACAAAAGCTTTTGGGAATTTATACTTATTGCGAACGGTAGACCAGACACATACTGCAATAAACAATATATACGCCAGCAGACAGTTTCTGGCGCCGGTTTCATTCATATACCCGAAAAGCATAATCATGGGGATTAGGACGATTATTTTAAGAAGCATTGATTTAAATAACAAAAACGCCAGCGTGCAATACAGCAGCGATTGCAAAATCCACATTCCGGCAAAATTCGGGTTTCCGAAATTAAAGTCAATGCCAACGCTGAAATTGTTTATGCGCGGGGCAAATCTGTATGCGACGATATAAAGATATCCTATGAAAACATTAAAGGAGAGAATAAAGGTGATAGCCTTTTTTGTAAGTTTTGCGTAACAGCAAATAAACATATAGATGATTGCCGCCAAAAAAATGAAATACTCACGAAGGTCGTCAAATGTCAAATCTTTATCGTTTCTGATAAAACTCCAAACAACAAACAGACCTGATATGAATACTATCAGCAATACATTCCACAGCAACTCGACCTTTTTCATCTTCAGGTTAATATAGATAAACTCAATAATAAGGGTTATAAATGACACAACAAAGGCATTGCTGGCAAGCTGTTGTTTATTCCATAAAACCCCATATATCATAAAAAAGCATAAAATGTATTCGATTATAAAGTAAACATTATTATTATCCGGTTTTCCGCTTTTCTCAACCTTAATCATCGGCAAATTCCTTTAACAAACTTTTATAAACATCAATCATTGTTCGGGACATATTTTCGCGTTTGTATCTCTTTCTCGCCTTATCTGAAATATCAGGCGACTTTTCGCCCAAGGATTCCTTTACCGCCTTACAGAGCAAATCAACATCGCCGAAATCCACAAATTTTGAGAATTCCGGCAGAGCAATCGTTTCGGGACCGCCGGCAAAAAAACCGCAAACGGGAGTACCGCAACAAAGACTTTCGGCGCATATCATCGAAAAGGTTTCTCTGCGGCTCGTAATGACCGTAACATCGGCGATACTGTAAAAACCTGCAAGTTCTTTTTGATTATTTATCCGACCGAGCAAAATCATATTATCGGGGACGGTTAAGTTTTTATCATAATCACCCGCCACTAAAAAACGGACATCCTCACCCTCGAATTTTCGGGCAAGCTCAACTAAGTATTTTCCGCCCTTTGCGTTATTTACAGCGTCTGAAAAATAGGGCGTTGCATAAAAAACAATCTTTTGATTATCTTTTGCGTATTTATCGCGCAACGATTTATCGTAAGACGGGCAAAAAACGGTTTCATCAAGTCCGTTTTCAACAACAGTATGCCGTTTATCACCCAATATAAGCGATGATTTTGCCCTTTTCATAAGCCATGGCGATACGCTTGTCACAACGAGGTTTTTATCAAAGCCGTCAAAGGCTTTTTTCATTTTTCTAAAAGCGCGCGCGGTATTATCAAACAAATAAGTCGGTACGCCTTTTTTAATTTGCGGACAGTTTCCGCAACCGGTTTTGAATTTTTCGCAATCGTATGAATAACCGCAGCCGCCGGTAAACATAAACTCGGCATGAAGGGTCAAAACCGTTTTTATATTATTCTTTTTAAGCCAATTCACAAGACGGTAAATGTTCACAAAATGACCGTTTATACATTGCAGATGAACGATATCGGGCTTTTCTTTTTTAATAACGCGGATAAGTTTATTTGTTGAAAAAAAGCAACCGCCAAACTGAATCCCCGAAAGATTTGCCATAAAGTGATTAAATCTTGAATAAAGCTCGCCGCAGGTTTTATAAACGCCTTTGTCGGCAGTCTTACCAAGGCGACCGTAACAAACGATAGAGTCAATACCGTTTTTTTGGTATTCTCTATGCAAATCGGCGGTTATTTTACCCGTGCTTCCGCTATCATAAACACAGTTTATTTGCAACACTTTCATAAAATATCACTTTATTTCTTACAAACTTCGGCAATCATATTCTTTACCGTTTCAGAATTGCGCGCAGGGTTATGATTTGTTTTTGCGAAGTAAAGCGCTCTTTCAATATACTCTTCCTGCCGCACTTTGTCTTTGGTCAGTTTTTCTATTTCGGGGCAGAGGTCTTCTTTTCTTTCAATAACAAGCCCCAATCCGTTCTCGGCAAAGTATTTTATTCCCGCAATTTCGGTTGAACCGTATATTATCGCAGGTCTTCCGCAGGCAAGCATATCCGCTATCTTGGTTGAAAAAGCGTATTTTTCATCAACCTTATGCCACTCGGATTGATTTTCAATATGAATGACAAAATCGCAGCGTTTTGTTCTTTCAATCAGTTCATCGCTTGATATGGCGCCGTGGAGAATAATACCGTTTTCCTCTGTAAGCCCACTTAAATGCTCGCCTGTTGAAGAGGTATAAACATCTATAACACCGCCGCATTTTTTTACTGCCCTGCCGATTTCAAGCAGAGGCTCCGCCCTGCCTACGGCTTTGCCGAGGTTTCCGCCGTAGATGCACCTGAAAGAGCCGGGGTCTACCTTTTTTTCCCTTTTCTCCGGGGTAATATTCGTAGATTTATAAACGGTTACAGAGGGGGTATCAAAATGCTTTTCGTAATCTTTCTTTAAGGCGTCGCAAAGATAAATACAAAGTTTTGCGCGCTTCATCATTTTTTCAAAGTGTTTATTGAAATTCTTTCTGTAAATCAAATAATCGGGACTTTTTGAAAAATACGGTTTAAGATAATACGCCTCGCATTGAAGAACGATAAGAGGAATATTCCGTTTTTTTGAAATCTTTGTTGCAAGCCCTAACAAAAAAGCAAAATCGCCGGGCTGAACCAAAACGGCGTCCGGCTCAAAACCGTCAACAAAACTTTCAAATCCTTTTTTTTCAAAGCAGGATAATTTCCATATTATGTTTCTTAAAATCATACGAATTGAACGGGTTTTTATGTTTCCGCTTTTTGGGTCCTTAACGGCGCTTTTTTCACCGTTTTTGCTCTCGGATAAAGAAAGTTTGTTTCCGATTTGCCCTCTTGAAAAGGGATGAATAACGCTATTTAAAACCTCACTGTCGGTTACCCGGTAATAACGCTCGCAAACGGGGATGTCTGGATTCATTTCTTTTATATAGAACTGTGCAAGACACGAACTGTCATATTCCGAAAAATAGGAGGCGAGCGTACTGCCCATCGAATCCGATTTTGTAAACGAGGTATGACTTATAACCAAAATTTTAGGCAATTTTTTTATTTTTATCACACCTTCAAATTATTTTTTTCGTTTGCCTTTTATATGTTCGATTTTATTTTTTGTAACTCCGCTTAAATACCATTTAAGCAAAGAAAAGAATGAAACATTTTCATAGCGTTTGTATGCTTTAAGGGCGCTTCTCACACACAACAGGTACGAAATAAAAGGATATATTTCATCTATTATCATTCCGCAAACGGTAGAAAATTTCTTCAAATCTCCGTCATACCACGAAGAGTCTGATTGATCTATATCTGCAATACACTCGGGCGAAAGATAAAGTCTTATCCCCTTCTTAAACAAATCCTGCAAAAATATACTGTCCTCTCCGCAATAATTTTGCGTTCCTGCACCGAAAAACTCGTTAAATCTTATTCCGCTTTTCTTTAAAGCCGAAGTCTTGATTACAAGCGCACAAACTCCGAATGATGTAACCTCCCTGCGAGCCGCTCTGTGAAAATTCCTAATGGGACTCATGGTGATTTTTCTTTTTGAAACACAGTTTATGTTAAATTTTATAGCATCGGCATCAGGGTGGTTTTTAAATATTTCAAGAACAAGCGCCTCGTAGCCGTCGTAAAAGGTCAAGTCATCATCCGAAAACATAACATATTCGCAGTCGGAAAAGCAATTATCGATTGCGGTGTTGCGGTTTCGGCTTAATCCGCGTTCAGGCTTTGTTATAAATCTTATCCGGCGACCTTCTTTTTCGGTTTCGGTAAAGCCCTCAAAATCCGCTTGATTGGCAATAACGGCATCGGTTTGTAAATTCATTTCGCTGTATTTTGAATGGTCTTGTTCATTCATAGTAGTAACAAGAACTGCAAGCCTGCTCATTTAATCGCTGCCTTTATATCAATTTTCTTTCGTCCCGATAAACATCATTTTTATGGGAAGAAGCACGGTACTGCGTATCAAAATCCCAACTTTCGGCGTGTTGCTGAAGTTTTATTTGCTCCTTTGAAGGCGGTTTCATATAATCGCCGAATCGCAAAGACAAGAACTTTTCGAGATTAACGGGCGCCTTTAATTTCACCTTTTCAAACGGAACATAAGCGGTGGGAACAAAATAGGATTTATCATAAACGGCATTTTTGAAAACCGCTCTGCCTAAAAAATTGCAAAAGCACTTTGTGTTTTTGTTCCTGTATTTATACACCTGTTTTAGACCGTGCTTTACAAGAAATCTATCAGGCATTTTCGACATCAGTTTAAGACATAATCCCAAAAATCCTTTTTTGCGGTCATATTTTCTTATTGCAAGACCTTTCATAATCACATACTTTGCCCAGAAACATTGGTGCAGCCTTGCAAGAATATTGTTCGGACAGTTATGAAGTATGAATATATCGACATATATGCCGTGATGTATATCCCAGTCTTTCAAGGATGGTTCAATGTATGAAGTGTTGTTAAGACGGATTTTAGATATGGTTACCATTCCGTCGACAGCGCCCCACTCTTGAAGATAAAACCGTTCTTTATCGCCGTTGTTTAAAAATACTTCCCGGAATTTTTCGTAGTTATCGGGCGTCATAAAAACATCGAGGTCATCGTCCCACGGGATGAAACCGCCATGCCTTTTCGCGCCTAACGCCGAACCGCCCATAAGGCAATAATCTATCCCGTTTTCATTGCATAGCGCATCAATGTAAACGGCAATCTCCAGAATTTTATCCTGAAGTTTCAAAAAGCCGTACTTGTCCTCTAAACCGTCGCGAATATACATCATTTCAATCCTTTGACATTCTTAATCATTCTTCTTACGGGCGAAGGCAACGAATAATAAAAACTGTTTTTAAGATAGAACGCGCTTTTCAGGTATTTACGGTAAACTCCTTCAACACCGTCTTTTTCATACACTTCAATGAAACCGTCGGTTTCTTTCGGCCGCCCGGTTGCGCCCGAAAACAAAACCTTATCGGCAATCAGTTTTTCAATATCCAGTTCAAAAAACGATAACATCGGGTTGCAGGCGTCCCAAATTTTCTGTCCCTTTTGCGTGTTGATAATGACCGAAGAAATACCGTCAAATCTATTTATGCCGCTAAGATAGTTTTCTACGCTGTGGAAATCGCCGAGGGTTATATCGGACACCCTGTTTCTCTTCGCAAATCTACACTCATAACAACTTTCTCTTAAAGAAATATACTTTTGAAACGCCGCATAAAAGGTTGAATCAAAATAATAACCGGTCTTCCTTTTTCCGTTTTCGAGTAATACCGAAAAATAATGCGGTGTTGCGCCGTTTTTCTTCTTAACTCTGAAAGAATACTCTAAAACCTTTTTTCCGCCGTATCGCTTTTTACGGTCAAATTCCATACACTCTTTAAAAAACCGTAAAGACGGCACGCCGTGGCAAATAAAATCGGCGGTTATCAGATTATCGTATTCTTTTCCGAGAAATTTTTTAAATGCCGCAACAAGACAGGGTGAGGAGCAATAAAAAACCTTGTCTCCGTTTTGAAGGCGGGTTTTCATTTCTTCAAACTTGTCTTGATTATCGCAAATCAAATATTTGCTCTTAAACAGGCAAGAAAGGCCGTCTTTGCTTTCGGCACAGGTTGTTACAAGGTTTAAATCTTTGTCAAACGCCGCGGCGTATACCCGATAACCGTTATCTGTCAAATATTCCGAAATGGTTCCGAATATCCCTCCGGAGGAACCGTTTTTTCGCATTTCGGGGTTAACCGAAAAAGCAGCAAAAAACCGTTGTCGGTTGGCGCGCTCCGAAATATCGCCTGTCATCGGGCAAACGCTCTCGCAAAGTCCGCAATCGGAACATTTGCTTAAATCGACCTTTGGATAGAGATGCCCGAGAGTTCCCTCGACCATTTCAATACAATTCATAGGGCATACGCCAACGCAGGTTTTACAACCGCAACATTCGGCGGGTGAAGAAATATTTATCATAACTCAGTTTCCCGGAGTTTATTTGATAATAAAGTGGAAGAAACGCCTTCGGTATGAGGTATATAAACCATATCAACTCCAACATCCCGTAGTTGTTTTTCGATATCGTTATACATTTTTGAGCCCTTCCAGTCATCGCCGTGAAAGACTGCGTTAAACTTGTATTCTTTCCACGCTTGCGCCTTGTCGAGCGTTGTTTGAGCGACCGCCTTATCGGTGTATTTTATAGCCTCTACAATAGCGATGCGCTCCTCAAACGAAACTATCGGAGCCTTTTTCTTGTACTTTTTCACAAGTTCATCGGTGCTTACGCCAACGATAAGAAAATCACATTGTTCTTTTGCCTTTTTAAGAATATTCAGATGCCCGATATGAAACATATCGAAAACACCTGTTGTATATCCGATTTTATATTTCTTTTGCATTAAAACCACCAGCTGATGAATTTTATAAAACGCAGTGTATGCGATATCTACTCTCTTGCAAACCGTTTGAAAATATACGCCCTGAGTTTGTTGGGCATAAGGACCTGAACGATAAGTCTTTTTATAACATTAGAAAGATAGGTTTTCTTTGTTATAACACCGTTTTCAATCATAAACTTTTGAAGCTTTTTTTCA
>DEWC01000078.1 GCA_002363095.1 Ruminococcaceae bacterium UBA3220
GTGTCGATACCGGAAACTCGTTTGATAGTTTAGGCGGAGGTGGCTCATGACCTTTAAAGACTGTAATCCGCTCGCCGTGTTTTTATATTTTGCGGGAATTTTACTTATTTCAATGTTTATCCCGCATCCTTTGATACTCTTTATTTCATTTCTCGGTGCGTCAGGTTTTTGCGTATTACTAATAAGCGCTAAGCAATTCTTTAAGGAGATTAGGCTCTGTCTTGTTCTGACATTTCTTATTACCGTACTAAATCCGTTTATTTCTCATAACGGAGTAACAACACTTTTTTATTTTAATGATAATCCCGTAACCCTTGAAGCATACCTGTACGGTGCGGGAATAGGGCTTATGGTAAGCACGGTTTTTCTTTGGTGCAAGGCGTTGGGCACGGTTTTTACCGTCGAACGTACGGTATATTTATTCGGCAAAGCGGCGCCGAAAATCGCGATTGTGCTTACCGTGGCGCTTCGATATATACCGTTGCTCAGAAAACAGTCAAAAAAGATCAGCGAAGCTCAAAAGTTAATCGGTTTACGGTCGTCGGACGGATATTATGACCGCATTAAAGCCCATTTGCAGATGTTTTCATCCCTTATAGGCTGGTCAATTGAAAATGCGGTTGAAACGGCGAATGCCATGAGGGCAAAGGGATACGGAGCGGGAAAGAGAACTGCTTATTCTGATTTTTCTTTCAGACCTTTCGATGCATTGCTTGTTTTGTTTACTGTCGTTTTTTCGATTGTCGTTTTTATTTCGTCTTTCAGACAAACAATTGATTTTTCTTATTATCCCGAAATCAAGATGAACGAGTTTTCAGTTTTGGGAATAGCGGCGGTTATGGCATTTACCGCTTTGGCATTTTTGCCGTTGATTTTAGAAGTAAAGGAGCGCGTCAAATGGAAGCGGTTAAAGTTGAAAATTTAAGTTTTGCATATCCTGATAATACCAAAAAAGCGCTTGACGATGTCTCTTTTTGTATCGATTCGGGAAGTTTTACTCTTTTGATGGGTGAATCGGGCAGCGGCAAAACAACGCTTCTGAAATTGCTGAAAAAAGAGATTGCGCCGATAGGGGAAACAAAGGGTGTAATAACCATATCGGGAAAGAAATCCGACGAAATTTCATTTAACAGTGTAGGATATGTGGCACAATCGCCCGAAACACAGATAATTACCGATAAGGTTTGGCACGAATTGGCGTTCGGTCTTGAAAGTATGGGGCTGTCGAATGACGAAATCAGGCTTCGCGTAGGGGAAACGGCGAGCTATTTTGGAATAGGGGCTTGGTACCATAAGGATACAGATACACTTTCGGGCGGTCAAAAGCAACTTTTAAATCTCGCTTCGGTTATGGTTATGCGCCCCGATATTCTGTTGCTTGACGAACCTACCTCACAGCTTGACCCGATTTCGGCGTCCGATTTTTTGGCAACACTGAAAAAAATAAACTGCGAACTCGGCATCACGGTAATTATAAGCGAACATCGGCTCGAAGAAGTTTTCCCGGCGGCTGACCGTGTTATTGTACTCAAAAAAGGAAAAATCATCACTGACGACACTCCGCGCCGGGTTTGCGTTTTGATTAAAGACCGTCCTGAATTTGAGGGGCTACCGTCTGCGGTTCGCATTTGGAAATCGCTTAAGTCTGATGCCGACTGTCCGCTTAGCGTGAAAGAGGGCAGAGATTTTTTGGATAGTTATTATCCGAATATTAAAGGGAAAATCGATGTTCCGCTTATTGAGGACGGCGAAAAAGCCATCGAGTTTCGCGATGTGTTTTATCGTTATGACCGAAATCTGCCCGATGTTATCAGCGGAATGAATTTTTATGTTCGCAAGGGCGAAATTTTTGAAATTCTCGGCGAAAACGGTTGTGGAAAAAGTACCCTTTTAAAGGTGATTTCGGGACTTTGCACTCCGTATTCGGGCAGTTGTACGATTCTCGGCAGGAAAATCAAAGAATACAAGGGTAACTCCCTGTACGGTGAAACATTAGCCATGTTGCCGCAGGACCCTACCGTGTTGTTCTTAAAGAACACAGTTAAAGAGGACCTTCAAAGCGGATGGACTTTATCTGGAAAAAAAGAATCGGATTTTCAAAAAAACGCAGATAAGTGGATTGATTTATTCGGTATTGAGCCCTTGCTTTCACAACATCCCTACGATTTGAGCGGCGGCGAGCAACAAAAGTGCGCGCTTGTAAAACTGCTCCTGCGCGAGCCGAAAATACTTTTGCTCGATGAACCGACAAAGGGTTTGGATGCGTCATTTAAAAACAGTTTAAAACAAATTTTGCATACACTGAAAGAAAAGGGAATAACCATAATTGCCGTAACACATGATGTTGAGTTTGCGGCGGACAGCGCCGACCGTTGCGGACTGCTTTTCGACGGTAAAATTATAGCCTCATATCAGACAAACCGCTTTTTTTCAAACAATACTTACTACACAACCGCCGCCTCACGAATTGCTCGCGGAAGGTTTGAAAATGCGGTGCGTTGCGATGAAATTATATCAATTTGCAAGGGAAATGATACTAAATGAAAAAAGTATTATCCTACCTGATTTTATGTTTGTTGATACCGGTATCGCTCTTAATGTCGGCGACTGTCTTCGGAGGTAAACAATACGCTTTTCTTACTGTTTCTGTAGCAATATTTTCCTGCCTGCCCATGTTTATTGCCTTTGAGAAAAAAGAACATAACACCACAAGACTGATTTTAATAGCGGTTATGACGGCTTTATCGGTGCTCGGTAGATTTGTGTTTGTGATGATTCCGGCATTTAAACCGGTAACGGCAATGACGGTGATAACGGCGCTTTATTTCGGGCCCGAGGCGGGATTTATGACGGGGTCGCTAACTGCCGTAATATCTAATTTTTATTTCGGTCAGGGACCCTGGACGCC
>DEWC01000096.1 GCA_002363095.1 Ruminococcaceae bacterium UBA3220
GTATAAACCGGCGTGCAGGTTTCGGTATCCTCGTGGAAAACATACTGTATAGGATTTATAACATCGTAACATATCAATTGTTCACTCTGCCAAAGATACGCCATTTTATAATCATCGCGGGAGTTTAACACTTTTGAAAGAATGTATAAAAAGTTGATATAAAACCTTGTTCCGGTGCTCTTTGAATATGATACGAGATTTGTTACATCTATTCTCGCCGTCATCGAGGTCGAGCATTTACAGTCCTCCGAAAAGTGCCTGAAAACCCCTTTTCTGTAATACTTTTCTTTGTCAATAACTTTGTAGTTCATTTTATAATCCTCTTTGATATGTGGTGCGGAAAAAATGCCCGAAGGTCAATTTATGTTGCAAGGCAATTATTGTCGGGACAGTACAGATACCGTCTCGACATGATTAGTTCTCGGAAACAGGTCGAACGGAGTATATTCGATAAGATTATATCCGAATTCTCCGAAAACGGCGATGTCCCTTGCGAGGGTTGCGGGGTCACAGGAAACATAGACCACCCTTTCGGGCGAAAAATTATTTGCGACAATATCAATAAGCTTTATATCGCAACCCTTTCTCGGCGGGTCTAAGATAACAACATCCGGTTTTATTCCTCTTGCCGAAAGATTCTTTGCCGCTTCTAAGGCATCCGAACATATAAACTCGGCATTATTTATACCGTTATCCCTTGCGTTTTGAACGGCATCGTCTACGGCTTCCTTAACTATCTCGACACCGTAAAGGCTTTTGCACTCTTTTGCCATGGTAAGCCCTATCGTACCGGTGCCACAGTACAGGTCAACTACCGTTTTACCTTCGGGTTCGGCGTATTCTCTTACCTTTTTATAAAGCAATTCAGCCATATTACGATTCACTTGATAAAAAGAGTTTGGAGAAATGCGAACGCTTATACCGCAAATGGTATCGGTTATATATTTTTCTCCATAAAGCAGGATGTTTTTTTCTCCCAAAATAACATTGTTGTCCTTGGTGTTGACATTCAAATATACCGATTTAAGACGGTCGCCGACCGCTTCGCTTAAATATGAAATCAGCGCGGTTTTACCGGGAATTTCACTGCCGTTGCAAACAATAACCACCATTATTTCGGTTTCATCTTTATTTGAACGGATATACAAATGCCTTAAAAGTCCGCGTTTGCAGACTTCATCATAGTCAGGCACACGATTATCGCCGACCCATTTTTTGAAGGCGACAACTATTTTTTCATAAATTTGCGGTTGCAAAAGGCAATCGGTTACGGGGATTATTCGATGAGAGCGTGGTGCGTAAAGCCCCACTGTACCGCCTTCGCCTACCGGAAACTGCGCTTTATTACGATAACGGTTAACGGTATCTTCAAATACTATCGGACAAGGTGAGGCATCGACTTTGGCGATACGGCGAATACAATCCTCCACTCTTTTTTGCTTTAAGGATAATTCACAGTCATAATCGATATGACGAAACGAACAACCGCCGCATTTTGAAAAACACGGACAATCAATCGAAATTCGGTGTTTTGAGGGTTCTGTAATATCAATAACCTTGCCGACAGAATAGTTCTTATTAACCTTTATAATCTTAACCTTTGCGACATCCCCGACGGCGGTTTGCGGGACAAATACCACAATATTATCCGCCCGTCCTACACCGTTCCCGGTATCGGTTATATCGGTGATTTTCAAATCGATTATATCATTTTTTCTCATCATTGCGCTTGCCTGTTTCGTCCCCTTCAAGCGAGCCCTCCTGGAACAGTGATGTTCCGCGACGGCAATCATAATAGCCACCGTCTATAACATCAAGTTCCACTCCGTTTATCGAAACTATTCGGCTGTTATCCTGCCAAAAAACCTCAACATCGTCAATCCCGGTTTGCCAAAAAACATTCCGTGATTTTCCGTCTTCTGTCAATTCACAGCGAACGCCTTTGCCGACGCAGGTGTCAATTGTGTATGTATCAATCTTGTAAACGCCGTCAGGCGAGCGGGTTGTAGCAGTTAATTCGCCTTTTGGCAAATCGGAAATATCCGAAAAAAGGCTCCCCTTTAAAGAATAGAACAGATTAACCGCCGTAACCGAAAACGCCAAAAAATATACAGATAGTAAGAAAATCTTCTTTTTCATAAAACGTCCCTTTCGATGCTATTTTGCAACTACCGTGTATTGCCGTTTTGAAAAATCAACAGATTCGTTATGAGCGACCGCAACACATTTTCCATGGATGACATATGCCAGCATAAAAAAAGGCATTGTAAAAAACAACGGCAGTACGGGTAAGGATATCAGAATATATCCAATCATACTGAATAACAATAGCCAAAAATCGACTTTTGTTGCTCTTGAAATATCGATTGAAAGGCCAATCGCATCTTTTACCTGGATAAAATCGTTTGAAACAAAGAAATAAATTGAAAGATAATACTTGATATTTATAAGAAAAACTATTCCTATTCCCAGTATTTGGAGAAATATCGAGGCGGTTTTCAGAATTGGAGTCCATATCGGCATTGCAATGTCAAGCATCTTGTAAACACCCGAATTTGAAAGAACCAGCAATAGTCCCGGAATAATCATAACGAAAAAGACCGATATTAACACTGCGAAAAAAATGCTTGAAACAAAATGCATTGCCCTTTTATATTTTTGAAGCGATGAAAAATAGTAAAGCATTGAAACGGGCTTTACGCGCTCGCCTTCAATCAATGCGGAAAAATATCTTACGGCGCCTAAAAAAGCAGGCAATACAATAAGATAAACATACAAAAACGAAAACAAAAAGAGCCAAAAACGACCTGCAAAAACCGACATAAGATAAGAAATCACAGTACCGGAAAAGGCTACGGTCATACAAGCGAAGGAAACCGTCAGTGAGCCGACGCAATTCTCTTTAAAAACCGATTTTGCCGTCTTTTTAATACGCGAATTGTCAGGTAACATAGTATCCGTCCTTTATACCGATTTTAGTTTTGTATAATTTGCCATTATTTTCTTTGTGCCGACATTCTCGAACGCGATTTCAAGCAAGGTATCGTTGGACATCTTGGTGACTTTTATAATCATACCTTTGCCGAAGGTTTTATGTTCAACGACCTGCCCTTCCTTGTAATCGGCAGCGGCCGAAACCGGAGCAACGGTTGTTTTAGCAAAAGGATCGGTGTGAATTCTCCGCGAAGAGGTTCGCGGCACCGAATGTCCCTCCGATGAATAAGCGCTTTGAGAAAAACCGATTCTCGCAGTCTGATTACAATACTCAGGAGGTATTTCATTTAAAAACCTTGAGGGGAAATTGCGTGTAGTTGAACCGTAAAGCATACGAGTCGAGGCATTTGTTATAAAAAGTTTTTCCTTTGCCCTTGTAATGGCAACATAGGCAAGTCTTCTCTCCTCTTCCATTTCCTCAGGACCGCCGTAAAGAGTTTGTGAACCGGGAAAAATACCTTCCTCCATACCGACGAGATAAACATTTTTGAATTCAAGTCCCTTGGCGGAATGTATGGTCATCATAACCGATTTGTCAACCTCATCATCCATTGCGTCAACATCATTGATGAGGGCTGTTTCCTCAAGAAAAGCGGACAATGAAGGTTCGTCCGAGTCAAGTTCGTAACTCTTTATTTCCGAGCCTAATTGCTTAACATTTTCAGCCCTGTCCGCCGATTTCGGGTCGGAATCGGTCAAAAGCATATCGAGATAACCCGTTTTTTCAAGCATTTCATCAAAAATTTCGCTTACCGTATGGTCTTCGGCAAATTCCATAAAGCCGTTTAACATTTTACAAAAAGCGTCAAGTTTCGCGGCGGCGCGACCAATTAACGGGTAGTCGGCGGCATTTTGCAAAACCGAGTACAGAGGAATACCGAGATTTTCCGAAATTTCAGAGGCGTTATTAACGGTTGTAGCCCCTATTCCCCTTGCGGGTTTATTTATTATTCGTTTAAGTCTTAAACTGTCGTTTTTATTGTTAATAACCTGTAAATATGCCAAAACATCCTTTATTTCTTCACGGTCATAAAAGCGATGCCCGCCGATGACGGTATAAGCAATACCGCTTCTGGCAAAGGCGTTTTCTATCGAGGCAGATTGCGCATTCATACGGTAAAGCACGGCGTTTTCGGAAAATTTTCCGCCGTTTTTAACATCTTCAAGTATCTTTTCCGCAACGAATTTCGCTTCATCGCGCTCATCAAAGGCGGTAAAAACTTCGATTTTTTCTCCGTTGCCCGAATCGGTCCACAGATTTTTGCCTTTTCTGCCTACATTATTGCGTATAACTTCATTAGCAGCGTTGAGAATATTTCCGGTAGAACGGTAATTTTGTTCAAGCCTTATTACCTTCGCATTTTTGAATTCGTTTTCAAAACCGAGGATATTCTCAATAGTCGCTCCTCTGAAACGGTATATGCTTTGGTCATCGTCGCCCACAACGCATATGTTTTTGTTTTTTCCCGCAAGCATACTCACAAGAACATACTGCGCGTGATTGGTATCCTGATATTCGTCCACCATCAGATATTTAAATTTGTTTTGGTAATAATCGAGAGTATCCGCGTCGGTTTTCAAGAGTTCAACGGTGTTGTAAATCATATCGTCAAAATCCATTGCGTCATTCTTTTTAAGCTCGTTTTGGTAAAGTCTATAAAGTTTTGCAATAGTTTTTAAACGCAAATCACTGCCAGCCGTCTGCTCATATTCCGAAACCGATATCAAATCGTCTTTTGCGTTTGAAATAATGTTCAAAACCGCTTTTACCGGAAACATTTTTTCGTCAATACCGTTGTTTTTGATTATTGATTTCATAACTCTTTTCTGGTCATCGGTATCATAAATCGTAAAATGGCTTGAATAACCGATGATATCGGCGTTTCGGCGAAGGATTTTTCCGCAGACCGAATGGAAAGTGCCCGCCCATATATCAAGCGCGCTATCGCCCAATCTGTCGGCAATGCGGTTTTTAAGTTCACTTGCCGCTTTATTTGTAAATGTAATTGCGAGTATTTCCCATGGTTTAGGCGCGTCTACGCTCCAAATGCCGGCATCGATATAATCCGTTTTCCCGTCAAGATAATCGAGAGCGTTTTGGATATCAGAAGATGAATGCTCGGATACCGACTCGCTGTTATAAGCATTTCCGTATTTAACGAGATTTAAAACACGGTTTACCAAAACAGTGGTTTTTCCGCTTCCGGCACCCGCCAAAACAAGGACGGGACCGTTTACGGTGGTAACCGCTTCAAACTGTTTATCGTTCATCCTCGCAAATTCTTTTTTTATCAGTTCTTTTCTTATTTCACAAAAATCCATAAAACCTGCTATTTCCTTTGTCTGTATATAAACGGATAAACCTGCTTTATAAGATTTCCGTTGTTTTCACAGTGGGCACGCATGGTAACCGGCTTGGTTAAATCAAGCGTGAAAATATTTGTAATTGATTTAGCGTCAATGACATATTTATCCGAAACAAGCTCAATCTCATAATCTTTTGAGGATGCTATTTCGGCAAATTTTTTAATGTCATTTAAATTGTTTAAGAATATTTTTTGTTCAAACATATCTTACACCTTTTAAATAATGTATAACCCCGATTTGAGCAAAACATAGCGTTTTTCATCAAACGAAACATAAGAATAAACGCTTTCTGAGAATTCCTCTTTTTCTTCCAAAACATAGGAATCAAGATTGACATCAATCAGTTTGTTTGAGCCTGAATTCGAAACCGTGGCAATACTATCCTTAATAAAAATATCTGTTGGAGCCGAAAAAGGTGATTTTTTACCACCGATTCGAATTTCCTCGCGCATTGTTGTAAGATTAAAACGCAACAAAACATTCGCCTCTTGATAGCAAGCCCAGATCGTATTCTTATACGCGGCGATATCCGAGGGTTTTTCTCCCTTGTAGTTTAAATCACCGCTCCAAAACGGAAGCCCGGTCTGGTCAACAAGATAAGCGTTGCCCGTGTCTGCAACAATGCACAAAACACCCGAAGAAAGTTCGGTTGTTTTTGCGAGAACATAATTTGCCGAAAGTTCACTCGCGTTCCGGTAATTGCTTCCGAATTTTGAAAGAAGATATATGTTTTTGGCAACATCGGTAGGATTCTTGTTGTCCTTTGTAATCATTTTGTATCCTACTAAAACAGCGTTTTCGGTTGCGCTTTTGCAGTATGTAAAAACCAAATTGCCGTTTTGACAAATCATATCGTATATTTCACCGTCAAAAACTCTTTCCATATTTTGCTCCTTTATATTATTCCCTGATTAATCATCGAATTTGCCGCCAATAGAATTCCTGTCTTGGCAGAATGAAAATTAAGTCCGCCCTGCAACCATGCCGCAAAAGGCTCTCTTAAAGGCCCGTCTGCGGATAGTTCAATTGAAGCGCCGAGGGTGAAAGCGCCAGCCGCCATAATAACCTTGTCGTCATAACCCGGCATATCCCACGGCTCCGGAACGACAAACGAATCTATCGGAGAGCCGGACTGCAATCCCTTGCAAAAGGAAATCAAAGCTTGAGGAGATTTAAGAATTACCGTTTCGATTATATCGGCGCGTTTTTCTTTATAACCCGGCAGGCATTCATACCCGAGCATTTCAAAAAGCGCCGAAGTATAGACTGCTGTTTTGAGCGCCTCTCCGACAGTATGAGGCGCCGAGAAAAAGCCCATATATAACTCTCTGTTATGCCCGAGTGTTGCCCCTACTTCCCTGCCCACTCCGGCGCAGGTCATACGGTTAGCGCACATTTCGATATACTTTTTCTTTCCGGCTATATAACCTCCGCAAGGAGCAATTCCTCCACCCGGATTCTTTATCAGAGAGCCGGCGATTATATCGGCTCCGACCTCAACGGGCTCGGTTTCTTCAACAAATTCGCCGTAGCAATTATCAACCATTATTACCGAATCGGGAGAATGCTTTTTAACTATATCGCAAAGTTCACCTATTTCTTTGACCGAAAGGCTCGGTCTAAGACTGTATCCTTTTGAGCGTTGGATATAAACCGTTTTGTAAAATCCCGATTTTAGTTTATCCGTTATCGCCTCTTTATCGGGTTTTCCGTCGGCTTTCAGGTCAACCTGAGCGTATTCTACCCCGAAGTCGGCGAGGGAACCGTCATTCTTTTTGTCAATTCCGAAAACGCCGACGATGGTATCATAAGGTCTGCCTGTTATCACAAGAACCTTATCGCCCGGTCGCAAAATCCCGAAAAGCGCCACCGTGAGTGTGTGAGTGCCGGATGCAAAACTGTGTCTTACAAGCGCGTCTTCCGCACCAAAGCATTCAGCGACAATTTTATCGAGGGTATCGCGCCCAATATCGCCGTAACCGTATCCGGTCGAAGCCGAAAGGTGCGCTTCGCTAACCCTGTTATGAATAAATGCCGCAAGCACCTTAGTTGTGTTGTATTCGGCGATACGCTCAATTTCGGAAAAATACGGAAGTATTTGCTCCGTCACTTTTTTATCAAGAGAAATCAACCGTTCGTTTATATCAAAATGAGACATCATTTCCTCCAGTAACCTGCTTCGTATATTGTTTTAAATCCGTTTTTAAGGTAAAAACCTTCAACACTCTTTCGGGCGCAAACAAAGGTCTTTTCAGGTCGTAATCGGGATATTAAGCCCATAAGACACTCTCTTCCGCAGCCTTTTTTTAAACTCACCATACCATTTACGAGAATGTTCTTCTTCCCTATGGCGATAGCCACGGCGGTCTCGGGGATTGCAAAGTAATTGAGCCTGCCTCTGTTAAGGCGTAAACAAAAATCGGTAGCAAAATAGTTATAATCGGGAAGCTCAAACCCCGCCTTTTTTAGAATTTCATAAACATCCTTGCTTGATAAAACTGCGGATTTTTCTTTTACATAATAGTTTTCTTCGCTTAACATAACCGAAACGGTAAGCGAGTTTTTAAGCAGCCCAAGCCCCTCTAATATTCGTGTGTTCGAAAAAATGCTTTTTGGAGCGAGGGCGGCAATAAAATAGGACAGTTCTTGATAATCAGCAACCTTGCCCGAAACAATCATATCACCGTCGAGCATTGAAATTACGGCTTTTCCACCGTCCTGATGCCAAAACATTGCATAGTCGCCGTATGCCTTAAAGATTTCGTTAATTCTTATTGCCTCGGCGCAGTCAAGGCTGACCTTAGGTCTTTTAACAAGACGAATCATTTAACCTTTCCCTCGGCAATAGCGGTTATCATATACTCTGCGAGCCTTCTTGCCGAAAGGATATCATTTTTGTCGGCAACCGAACCTGCGGAATGAATATAACGGCAGGGCACCGACAAAGCAACAGTCTTTACACCGCCACGCGAAAGATGAATGGTTCCGGAATTATTCCCGCCGGCAACCGCGGATTTTGTTTGACATTCTATCCCCGAATTCAGAGCATAATCATAATAGTTTTTATAGTAAACCGTTCCGCGGTCCATAAATGAAACGGCGACGCCTTTTCCTAATTTGCAAACGGTTTTATCCTCGGGTACACCGGCAATATCAGCGGCAGTAGTACCTTCAAGCACAATTGCGCTGTCGGGGGCTAACGCAAATGTCGCTACCTTTGCACCCCTTGCTCCTACCTCTTCCTGAACCGAAAATACGGCGTAAAAATCATATTTGTCATAAGTTTTTATCAAATCAATCAAAACCGCGCAACCGATACGGTCGTCAAGTGCCTTTGAAATGATTTTTTCGTCGGCAACGGTATAATCGCTTACCATTACCGCACGGTCGCCTATCGAAACGGCCCTTTCCGCCTCTTCTTTTGAGCAAGCACCTATATCTATATAAAGAGAATCGGCTCCCGGGCATTTCTTCTTCTCGTCCGACGAAGCAAGATGAACCGGCTTACATCCTATCACGCCGGGTACCGAACCGTTTATCATAACTCTTCTTGCCATCATAACCGAAGTATCGATACCTCCGACGGTCGAAAACTTGAGATAACCGTCCGGCGTTACCGATTTTACGATAAGCCCGATTTCATCGGTATGCGCGTCAACCATTATCTTGGAACTCGGAGCGCTTTTTCCTTTTTTAAAGCAGATAATATTACCGAGATTATCGGTTTTATAATCACAATGCCCTGCTATTTTTTCAATGATATAGTCCGAAACCGCGAATTCATCGCCCGAAGTTGCGTCAAGCAAGCATAAGTCTTTTAAAGTATCAAACATCAAAAACACCTCCGGAAAGAATGTATTTTTGAAGAATATCACAGGCAGACTCAATATCGGCAATATCAATTACTTCACAATCGGTATGCATATTGCGAAGCGGAATTGAAACAAGCCCCGTTTTGACACCGCAACCGCTCAATGAAATGACATCACCGTCGGTACCGGTTTTTCCTCCCATAATCTCGTTTTGGAAAGAAATACCGTTATCGTATGCAACCGTATTCAGTTTATCTGTTATATGACGGTTTAAAACCGGGGATACGCCTATCATTGCTCCTTTTCCGAGATAACCGCCCTCATTTTCGGAAACATCGGGCGCCGTACCGAAGGTAACATCAACCGCGATTGCTTCATCCGGAGAAATGCTGAATGTTTGAGGCACGGCTCCGCGCATTCCGAGTTCTTCACCGTCGACAATTGAAAAAACGACATTGAAATCAAGGCTTTCTTCCTTCAACCTGCGGGCAAGTTCAAGTAATACAACAACTCCCGCGCGGTCGTCCAATGCCTTTCCGGTTACACGGGTGCCGAGAAGCGAGGCGGGCTTTGCGGCGTAGGTTACAATATCGCCTTTTGAAATTATTTCCCCGGCTTTCGCGCCTAAACAAGTATCAATTTTTAACTCCGATATATCGGAAAACTGCCGTTCACCCTCGGACAAATGCGGCGGCGTGCTTATAAATACGCCCTTAACCTTTTGACTGCCGTGAACTATAACCTGCTTTGCAGGTAGGGTTCTTAAATCTATACCTCCGACGGCGGAAACGGTCAAAAATCCCGATTCATCGATATCGGTAACTATAAACGCGACTTCGTCAATATGCGCGTCAAGCATAACGGTATAATCATTTTTTCCTTTAATCATACCGAAAAAGCCCATATTTTGCCCACTTTTTATGACTTCGCAATACTTTGACATTTCTTTTTGCGCTATGACCGAAGCCTCGTCAACACTACCGGAAGCATAAGCCCCCGATAAGGCAAACAGCATATCTTTAATATAACTCATAAACCTGCGACTATCTCCTTAAAATGCTTGCCTCTTTCAACAAAATTCGGATAGGCGTCAAAACTTGCACAGGCAGGACTTAAAGTAACAATATCTCCCGGCACGGCGCTCTTGCTTGCGAGCTTAACCGCTTCCTCGATATTCTTTGTCATAACAATTTCCGGTGTTCCGTCATAGCCGTCGTAGGCAAGCAGGGTTGCTTTAATCTTTTCGGCGGTAGCGCCGCAAAGGTATAAAGTTTTAACCTTTTTGGTTACATAAGGCATCATGGCATCAAACGGAATATGCTTATCATAACCGCCGGCAATAAGAATAACCTTTTGGTCGAACGCTTTAAGTCCGGCGATGGTTCTTGTCGGAGAAGAGGCTATTGAATCGTTATAATACTTCACACCGTTTACTTCGCGTACAAATTCAATTCTATGCTCAACACCCATAAACTCGCGCGCGACCGTCTTTATCGAATCAAGCGAAACATATCCCCAAACCGCCGTTATAGCGGCAAGATAGTTTTGAACATTGTGGTCGCCGATAACAGCAATTTCCTTTCGGTCGATAACCGGAACATCTATTCCGCGATATGCCATATGAAGAACGCCGTTTTGGTCAAGCCATGCCCCGTTGTGAAGTTTTCTTTCCATACTGAATCCAAGCGACTGACCTCTTACAAACTGCCTGAACCCTTCGGTTATCTCGTTATCCCGATTCAAAACAGTTCTTGAGAAAGCGTTTTGGTGAAGCAGAATATTCTTTTTGGCTTCAATGTATTCGTCCATATCCTTATGAACATCAAGATGATTGGGAGCAACATTGGTAACCACGGCAACATCGGGGCTTTTGCGCATGGATATAAGTTGGAAAGAAGAAAGTTCTACAACGACAAAATCAGTTGCTTTGATGTTCTCAATTTCGGGCAAAAGCGGTTTTCCTATATTACCGCCGACAAATACATTCTTTCCGTCGGCTTTAAGCATTTTTTCAATCAGAGTGGTGGTTGTCGTTTTACCGTCAGACCCGGTTATTGCAAAAATCGTCGCGGGGCAGAGGTCAAAGAAAACCTCCATTTCACTCGTAACCGCAATTCCCCGTTTTCTTGCTTTTTCGAGCTCGGGAAGATTAAAGCTCATACCCGGCGTTCTGAATATTATATCCACCTCTAAGTCTTCAAGATAGTTTTC
>DEWC01000056.1 GCA_002363095.1 Ruminococcaceae bacterium UBA3220
ATTACATACAGAGACCTTGATGCCGTTGCCGTTACCTTCGCGCCGGGTCTTATAGGAGCGTTGCTTGTCGGTGTCAATTTTGCAAAAGGGCTTAGTTTTTCACTTGGCATTCCGCTTATACCCGTGCATCATCTCCGTTCCCATATAGCGGCAAACTACATTGAAAACGATGAACTTAAGCCGGAATATCTATGTCTTACCGTTTCGGGCGGTAACACAATTCTTACAAAGGTTAAGGATTATACTGTTTTTGAAACGGTAGGCGGAACAAAAGACGACGCCGCAGGCGAATGCTTCGATAAAACCGCAAGGGCTTTGGGACTTCCCTATCCCGGCGGAGTAATGCTCGATAAAATCGCAACGGTTGCCGACCCCGAAAAATACCCTCTTCCCTATCCGCGGATTGCGGGGAGTGAATTTGATTTCAGTTTTTCGGGACTTAAAACGGCGGTTATAAACACCATTCACAATGCGCAGCAAAAAAACGCCGAAATCGACACACCGGTGTTGGCGGCGACGATACGGCAAAGGGTTTGCGATATTCTTGTTAACAATACCGTCAAAGCCGCCGAAAAATGGGGCTTCGATACCGTAGCGGTTGCAGGAGGGGTTTCTGCAAACTCAGAGCTCAGAGCAAGACTTGAAACCGAATGTAAAAAATCGGGGATAAGATTATTCCGTCCGGAACTTAAATATTGCGGTGATAACGCCGCCATGGTCGGAGTTCAGGCATATTACGAATATAAAAGCGGAAACATTGCCGACGGTTTTTTAAACGCGGCGGCGACCTTGCCGATTGATTATAAATGAGGTGTAAGGATGAAAAAACTACTTTTAATAGTCAACCCTAAATCGGGAAAAGCAAAAATGCGAAACGAGTTGCTTCGCGTTACCGAAACACTCTGCAAAGAATATGATGTTACGGTCTATATAACAAAATGCAAAAGCGACGCTACCGAACGAGTGAAACGAATTGAAGACGGCGAATTTGAAGTCATCGTAGTCTGCGGAGGCGACGGAACTCTCAACGAGGTCGTTTCGGGACTGATGATTAAAAAAATTCAAACTAAAATAGGCTATATTCCTTCGGGTACACTGAACGAATGGTCGAGCGGGCTCGGGATATCAAGAAATATTTCGCAGGCGGCGTCCGACATTTTAAACGGTACCGAGATTACCCTTGATATAGGAAAATTCGGCGACAGATATTTTTCCTACACCGCCTCTTTCGGCGCCTTCACAAACGCTTCTTATTCCGCCAATCAGGATGTTAAAAATGTTCTCGGGCAGGCGGCATATTTATTTGAAGGCATAAAGAGTCTTGCAAATATTAAACCGCTTCACCTTAAATTCGAGGCGGACGGTAAAATCTACGAAGACGATTATGTTTTCGGCACCGTTTCAAATTCTCTGTCGGTAGGCGGAATCGTTAAATTTCAAAAATCCGCGGTTGTGCTTGACGACGGACTTTTTGAGGTATTGCTGATTAAAAACCCGAAAAATTTACAGCAACTTCAGAATACCATAGATGGCATTCTCAAAAGGGATTTTAAACGGGAAGGAATAACATTTTTCCATACCGATAAAATCTCCATAAGCGGCAGCAAGGACATTCCCTGGACACTCGACGGTGAATACTGCGAGGGTAAAGATTTGATTGTTGCCGAAAACCTGCATTCTGTTTTGCGCCTCATTGTGCCGAAACAAAGTGAAAATTAAAAAGGCAAAACTGTGAAATAAGGAGTTTTTTATGTTTACAAGAGATATAGGTGTTGACCTCGGAACCGCAAACACGCTTGTTTGCGTTAAAGGAAAAGGAATTATTATGCGTGAGCCTTCGGTTGTTGCTTACGATGTAAGAAATGACGCGGTTCGCGCCGTCGGAACCGAGGCAAAGGAAATGATAGGAAGAACGCCCGGCTCGATTATTGCCGTGAGACCTCTTAAAGACGGCGTTATCGCCGACTTTGATGTTACCACTGCAATGCTTAAAAGATTTGTATCCCGCGCGCTCAAAGGCTCCTTCTTTTCAAGGGTACGGATGGTAATCTGTATCCCGGTGGGTATAACGGAGGTTGAAAGCCGTGCGGTTTACGACGCGGCAAAACAAGCAGGCGCTACCGACATTGATTTGATAGAAGAGCCTATGGCGGCTGCCGTAGGCGCAGGGCTCCCCGTTTCGGACGCTTCCGGCTCGATGGTTGTCGATATCGGAGGCGGAACAAGCGAGATGGCGGTTATTTCTCTCGGCGATATCGTTACCGCGCAGTCGGTGAGAGTGGGGGGAGACAACCTTGACGAAGCAATCATAGGCTACATAAGAAAAAAACATAATCTTCTTATCGGCGAGCGTACCGCCGAAATCATAAAAATACAAATCGGGTCGGCAAAGCCCTATGAAGATGAATCGGAAATAGAAATTAAGGGACGAAATCTAGTAGACGGTCTTCCGAAAAATGTTACCATCACCTCAAAAGAGGTAAGAAACGCCATTGCAGACCCGCTCGAACAGATAATAGACGCTATTCGCACCACCCTTGAAAAAACACCTCCGGAGCTTTCCGCGGATATTATCGACAGGGGGATCACCCTTACCGGCGGAGGCGCGTTGCTTCGCGGATTTGCCGAGCTTGTTGCCGAAGAAACCGGTATACCCGTTTCGGTTGCCTTAAATCCGCTTGACTGCGTGGTACTCGGAACCGCAAAGCGCCTTGAAAACAACAACGGGTTCGAAAACTATGTTTTCCGCAGAGGAAAACGCTTTAGATAACGGAGGAATAAGAGGATGCGTTTTTTCTTTCGCACTCGACAGTTTAAAATTATTCTTGCTATATTTCTGATTGTTACAATCACATCATTGACTTTCGGAATAGTTGCACACAGAATGTCTCCTTTTTCCGACGCCGCCGGAGTTGTTTCGGCACCGTTCAAAAACGCCTACAACGCCGTTGCTAACGGAATAAAAGATATATATACCGCCTATAAAAACGGAAACGACCTTATGATAAGAAATTCCGAACAGGAAAAAGAAATTAATGAACTCAGAAAAAAGGTTGCAGATTACGAAAATACAAAGAATCAAAACGAATTTTATAGCAAGTATCTGGAAATAAAAGAAAAAAACAACGATTTTAAGTTTGCGCCGGCGACCCTGATATCAAGGGACAAATCGGACAAGTTTAAAAGTTTTGTTATAAATAAAGGCTCAATTTCCGGAATATCGCTTCATGACCCTGTCATAACCGACGCGGGTCTTGTCGGTTATATAACCGAGGTCGGCACAACCACCTCAAAGGTTACTACAATTCTTTCCCCGAATGTGTCTTTGGGTGCGCTTGACAGCAGAACAAGCGATTCCGGTGTTATTACGGGTGATTACGGTCTCGCCGAAAAAGGACAGTGCAGACTCATCAATATTTCAAGAACTTCCGGCGTAGCCTTGGGGGATTATATAATTACCTCCGGCGAAGGCGTTTTTCCGGACGGTTTAATGGTAGGTTCCATAAGCAATATCGGAACAAACCCCGTAAACTCCTCAATCTACGCAGATATAAAACCGCTTGTGGATTTTTCCGACATCAGGAATGTTATGGTAATAACATCATTTGAAGGTCAGGGCGACATCATAAAAGAGGGGGACTGATTTTGGCAAAGGTAATCAATCGGCATCTGTTGCTTAATATACCGGTTGCCGTTATAGTTCTTTTGTTGCAATTTGACAGTTTCATATTCGACGGTGTTTTTGGCATATTTCCGCTGTTTCCGCTCGCTTTAACGGTGGCATTATCTATGTTTGCTTCCGAGTTGGGGGCGTTTTTGTGCGGAACGGTCATAGGCGCTTTTGTTGACAGTTCATCGGGCGCTCATTTCTCCTTCAACACTGTTTTTTATTCTCTGATTGCCGTTACCGTTTCATTGCTTGTGCACTATCTGTTTAACAACAATGTCCGTGCCTGCATTGTTTTGTCATTCTTTTCAGCGTTAATTCTTTCGTCGCTGAGATTCATCGTTTCCTACTATACGGTAGGATTTAACAATATGTTTAAGCATTTTTTAAACGGTATTGTTCCGAGCGCGCTCATTACTGCAATAGCCGCAGTATTACTCTATTATATCGAAAAGAAAATTTTTAAGGCTTCGAGGTGAAAAAGGTGCCCTTTACAAGAAAAAGACAGGTGCCTCTTGTGGTACTGTCGATATTGCTTGTTCTACTCATAATTGCCTACACGGCAAGGCTATATTACATTCAGGTGAAAAAAGCGGATGAATATTCCTCGATTGCCGGAAGCACCTCTGTGCTCACAACGGTTTTAAAGGCTCCTCGCGGAGAGATTATTGACTGTAACGGCAGAAAAATCGCGGTCAATCGCGACGGTTACAATATAGTTTTTAACAAAGCATATGTAAAAGATGACCTCAACGATATTATTTTGGCGCTTATAAACCTGCTCGAATCAAAAAACGCGCCTCATATCGATAAACTTCCCATAACCGAAACTACTCCCTATGAATTCAAAAAAGACGAGAATACCGATAAACTCATCAAAACTTTCGACCTTGCCCATTATGCAACTGCCGAAAACTGCGTTGAGCAGATGATAAAGGAATATGACCTTAAAAAATATTCCGAAGCCGATCAAAGAAAGATAATGGGCGTACGGTATTCTATGCAGATTTCGGATTTTTCGATATCCTATCCGTACACCTTTGCCGAAGACATTCCGACAGAACTTATGCGTAAAATATCAGAATCGGAGTTTATGCTTTCCGGTGTTTCGGTTGAGGTAGCCCCATTCCGCGAATATCCCGACACAACCCTCGCAGTTAATCTTATCGGAACGGTGGGTCCCATTTTTGAGGACGATTGGGAGAGCGGAGAAAAATACAAATCAAGGGGTTATTCATATAACGATAAAGTCGGCAAAAGCGGAATAGAATACTATGCCGAGGAATATTTAAGAGGAACCGACGGAGAAATTACATACTATCTTGACGCAAACGGAAACATCCTTCAAAGCGTTGTTACAAAAAAACCGGTTTCGGGAAAAACGATAATGCTCTCTCTCGATAACCGTATTCAAAAAACGGCGCAGGACGCATTAAGCGAAACCGTACGCTCACTGCCTACTGCTACCGGCGGAGCGGCGGTAATGGTCGAGATCAACACCGGAAAGATACTTTGCGCCGCAAACTACCCTACATACGACAGCGCTAAACTTTCCGAAAACTATAAACAGTTAACCTCTCCTTCAGCAAATTCGCCACTCACAAACCGTGCTTTCAAGGGAGTATATCCGATTGGTTCGACCATAAAGCCAATCGTCGCGACGGCGGCAATACAAAACGGTAAATATTCCATAGGCGAATACATCACCTGCGTACATACTTACAGATATTTTGACGATTATCAGCCCTCCTGTATGCATACTCACGGCAGTATTCCGCTAAAAACCGCCCTTTCAAAAAGCTGCAACTACTTTTTCTTTGAACTCGGGCGCCGCGTCGGTGCGGTAACCCTCACCGACTATTTTAAACAGTTCGGACTGGGCGTTAAAACCGGCGTTGAGGTTGATGACAGCGCCGGAATACTCGTTGAACCTAAGAGCAACGGCTTCGGCGGTGATACCCTTCAGATTTCCATAGGACAGCTTAACGCCTTTACTCCCCTTCAACTTGCCAACTATGTTGCAACCTTCGCAAACGGCGGAACACATTACAGGGCGTCTTTGATAAAACAGATTTCTTCATACGATATGTCGGAGATTTACAGCAAATCCGAACCGGAAGTTTTAAACAAGATTGAAATAAGCCCTGAAACCTTAAAAGCGATTAAAGAAGGTATGCTTTCGGTTACGGTTGACGGAACGGGACGCGCCGCTCTTGGCGATTACCCGATTAAAATCGGCGGAAAAACCGGTACCGCCCAGACTAACGACGGTCAGGACCACAGTACATTTATCGTTTTTGCGCCGTATGATAATCCGCAAATTGCTATTTCGGTTGTTCTTGAACACGGAAACTCGGGCTTTTCTTCGGGTACCCTTGTAAGAACGCTTTTAGACGCATATTTTACATCGGTTTATAACGGAAAATCGGAAGTTATGCCGAACACCGTTATCCCTTGATTTTGGAGGTATACTATGGGAAAGTGTTTTGCTGTTGTCTCGGGAAAAGGCGGAACGGGAAAATCAACTGTTTCCTGCGGTTTGGCGGTTTCTTTTTCAAGAAAAGGGAATTCGGTTCTGGTTATTGACCTTGACAAAGGACTTCGCTGTATAGACAGTTATTTCGGAATTGACCCGGATGTTGTGTTGGACCTTTCCGACGCCTTCACGGACAATGATATTTCCGATGTTTTTTATAAGATAAACAACGAAAATGAACTTTATGTTATACCCTCACCCCCTGCCGATTTTAATATAAATTCCGATGATTTTTCCGTCTTCTTGGAAAAATGCGGTTCGAGATTTGATGTCATTATTCTTGATTTACCCGCCGGACTTGATTTTTCGCTGATTAAGAATGTTCCGGGCATCAAATACATCTGTGTTTCAAATCAGGACCCGGTTTCAATAAAGGACGCCGCGGCTGTCCGAAACGCGTTGAACGGGATATCCCCTCTTCTTATTCTTAACAAATTTGATGTTGAACTGCTCGGCAAACGAAAATATGACAATATTGACGGTATAATAGACAACTCGGGAATACAACTTGTCGGAATAATTCCCGACACCAAAGATATGAAAATGTTCCCGATTACCAACAAATTCAAAAAACGCGGAAGAATAATAAAAGCGTTGAACAGAATAACAGAACGACTTGCGGGAAAGAGCGTTAAACTGCCACGACCCGACAATATATAGATAATAAATACAGGAGGAATGTATTATGACTATTGCACTTATTGCCGAAGATGCAAAAAAGGAACTTATGGTACAGTTTTGTATTGCGTATTGCGGTGTACTTAACCACCACAGTATTATAGCGACAAGTTCTACGGCAAAAACTGTCTCCGAAGCGACCGGACTGTCGGTTACCGGTTTTTTAGGAGGCTCGCAGGGCGGTACTCAGCAAATTGCGTCCAGAATCGGATACGATGAAATTGATATCGTCTTGCTGTTCAGAGACACAAACAACATAAAGGGCCCCTCGGAGGACTGTAACGAGTTGTTGCGCCTTTGTGATATACATAATATCCCCGTTGCCACCAATATTGCGACTGCCGAGGTGCTTATTCACGGGCTTGAACGCGGAGACCTTGACTGGCGCGAAATCTTAAAATCCTAAACTGCGAAAGGAAAAGAAAAATGTCCGAAATTAACCGTGCTATTAAGGGGACAAATGATGTTCTCCCGAAAGATTCGCACAAAATTCAATTTTTGGAAAAAACAATGCTCGAAACGGCGAGACTTTTCGGTTTCAGAGAAATTCGCGTCCCCGTTTTTGAACATACAGAGGTTTTTTCGAGAAATGTCGGTGATACCACCGATGTTGTTCAAAAAGAAATGTATACATTTTTAGACAAAGGAGGTCGCTCTATAACGCTTCGCCCCGAGCTTACCGCCGGCGTAGTACGAAGCAGTATCGAACACGGGCTTATCTATGACGCGCTTCCGCAAAAGGTTTGCTATATCGGCGGATGCTACCGTTATGAAAAGCCCCAAGCGGGAAGACTTCGTGAATTCCACCAATTCGGAATAGAATGCTTAGGAGCCGCCTCGCCTTCGGCAGACGCCGAAGTTATTTCGGTTGCACATCAGATACTTAATAAAATAGGCATTGAAAAAATATCGCTTCAAATAAACTCGATTGGTTGCCCCGAATGCAGAAAGGATTATCAGGCGGCGCTTAAAGATTATTTTGAAAAGAATATCGATAAACTTTGCGACACCTGCAAGGACAGACTGACAAGAAATCCCATGAGAATTCTTGACTGTAAATCTCCGGTTTGTTCAAAACTTGCCGAAAATGCGCCAAAGGTGATTGATTACCTGTGCGATGACTGCAAAAAACACTTTGAAGGTGTAAAAGCGCATCTTGACAGCGCCGGGCTCAAATATACGGTAAATCCCCAAATCGTAAGAGGTCTTGACTATTACACGAGAACGGTTTTCGAATTTATCTCGGGCGATATAGGAGCACAGTCAACGGTTTGCGGAGGCGGAAGATATGACGCATTAGTTGAGCAGATGGGCGGAAACCCGACCCCCGCGCTCGGGTTTGGTATGGGCATTGAACGCCTTTTACTGCTCATCGAAAACAGCAACACACCGTTGCCCAAAGATAAAACCTGCGATTTATATATTGCGCCTATGGGCGAAAAAGCGAGCATAAAGGCTACCGAAATTGCCAATAAAATCCGTTTCGACGGCTTTGAAGTTCAAACCGATTTATGCGGCAGAGGACTAAAAGCACAGATGAAATATGCAGATAAAATCAACGCAAAATTCACCCTTGTTTTAGGCGATAACGAGCTTGACACCAACACTGCTGAAATCAAGGATATGACAACCGGAACAAAAACCGGAACAAGTCTTGATAAAATAAATGACACTTTACTGTCTCTTGTTCTGAATTCGGCTTTGGAAAATGTTACGGACTCAATTATTGAATAAGAAAGTATTATTAAATTAAGAGGTGTTTCCCTTGAAACTTGACAGAATGAACGGAATGAAGCGGACCGATTATTGCGGCACGCTTACAA
>DEWC01000041.1 GCA_002363095.1 Ruminococcaceae bacterium UBA3220
CGGCATATAGCATACAAAGTACCATTATAAGGAAAACGAGGGCGGTGCCGTCATCACCCTGAATATGTATAAGCACAACGGGAAATATGCCGTGTAAACAAACGGGAATAAGATATTTCAGCTTGTTTATATTAGACTTAACACCTGATAAATGGGCTGAAAAGGTGATAATAAAACAGATTTTCAAAAACTCTGAAGGCTGAAAAGTTGTAAAGCCCAAGTCAAGCCATGCCTTATCGTCGGTGCCAGCAGGCGCAAACCCGATAAAGAATGTAAGAATAACCGGAATTAAACCGAGTGCGGCAATGTAATACCATTTGTCTACGATTTTTTGGAAATCGACCAGTGAAATAATTATCGAAACAATCAACCCAAGAAAAACCGAGCCGGCGTGGACTAAAAACGGACGGTTGGATTCGAGATACCTTGTCGCCGAAAAAACGGCAATACAACCGTAACCTGACGCCAGCAGGCATAATGACAAAAACAGTTTGTCCGACTCTCGAAAAAAGTCGGCAACTCTGGTAATAATTGCACCCATCGGATATCACCACACTTTCACGCTTTTATGTATTATACAAAATTTCTGTCGCTAAATCAAGATTACAGTTTAATCTCTTTCGACAAATTAAAAGAATAAATGATCTTTTCTTTTACGGGCATTTTGAATTTTTTAGAACAGGCAACCGAATAAAGTCTCAATTGCTCCGAATAACGCTCAACAAGAGTAGCGCTATCCTCCACCCTGTCGGTTTTAAAATCAACTATAACAATTTTGTTATCCTCAACAAACAGCAAATCCACCGCACCCTGAACGATTACTTTTTTATCAAATAAATCGTCAGAAACATCATATACTTCACCGGCGTTAACCTCGGTAAGGAATTTCATTTCACGATAATAAGCCTGCGATTCGAGAATTCTTAAAAAAAGTTCAGATTGAAAAAACGCCGTTATTTTTTTGACATCGGCTATACGCCCTTCTTTTTCGGTTATATACTTCCATTCAATAAGCCTCTCTATCTCACCCTCAATATCGTCTGCTTTTGAGAATTCAATATACTGCATAATTTTGTGTATAGCCGTGCCTTTTTCCGAAGCAGATATACCGCCTGAATTCATAAACGCCGGGCGCTCGCTGAAAGAGTATTCCTCATCAATCCCAGAATGGGCAATCGCAGAAACAGAGGTTTTCGCTAAAATCCGAGCTAAAGCCCCGTCCGGATACTGATAGTCAATATTTCGCTTTATCAAGGCGGAAAACTTTTGGTTTTGCAATACATCGGCGTCAACGGTTTTTTCAGGAGAGACAACAGGTGTTTTATGTTCGTATATCTGTAAATTCATATTTGAATCAGAAGGAATTGTCGGAATATCGACGCCGGATAAATCTCTTAACGCTTTAGCGTCCGGATGCAGGAGCGCAACATACAAAAGAAGTATGCCGAGCGAATGCGCATTTTTAATGAAATACGGTGATAGCGTACCGCTCGCTACCCGTGAAGCAATCGTGCTTAATGAAGTTTTTTTGGGTATTCGGACAAAGATTGCCAGTTTTTCCTGGGCGCGGGTCATTGCAACATAGAGCAATCTTATCCTCTCTGCGACGTTCTCGGATTTGTTGTTGATTTTTGCAACCTGAATGCCGACATTGTCAATGTAAGAAAATGTTTCCTCGCAAAAAGGCGTGAGTGCAAAGCCGTATTCATCCGCCAAGACTGTCTTGCCTTTCTGATCATTTTCATTGAATTGACGCGATATATCCGAAAGGATACAAACGGGGAACTGCAAACCTTTGGATTTGTGCATCGTCATAATCTTTACCGAGTTACTGTCGTTATCGGTAAACGCGAAAGTCTGCTCCGGCAATGAACGAACATAATTCACAAATCCGCCAAGCCCGATACCGTTGTATTCTTTCGCAATATTTACAAGAAAATATATGTTTTTTCTGCGGTAATTGCCGTTATCAAGGGAAGAAATCACCGAATATATCTCGGTCTCATAAACGAGGTAATTTATAAATCCCGAAAGAGACATAATGAGGGATTTCTTTTTAAGCCTGTTTAGATTTTCCAAAAACAATCCTGCTTTTTTGTTGCCGTTTTTCGCCGAAAGCAGGACTGCGCGATAAAGGTTACCTTTCTTTTCCTCTTGCCTTAAAAGGACAATATCATCCGGAGTAAAAGAAAAAAGAGGCGACATTAAAACCGTTAACAAGTCGACATTATTCAGCGGATTATCTACCACCGAGAGCATTGCCAAAATCAGCGATATTTCAGGAGAATTGCAGTAATCATCCGAGTTGAATGAAACGGGAATACCGTAACTTTTAAGTTTTTTGACGAGTGTTGTCGCATTGTCTTTATTAGGAAACAATACGCAAATGTCCCCATACTTTACCGAAGAGGTTTCATCCCCGTTTTTTATCTGTTTTTTTGATGATATTATATCGCTAATGTACTCGGCTATCGCCTCCGCCTCGGTGTAGTAATCGTCCTCATCGCCTAAAAAATCATTGATAACGATAACATCTGTTGTTTCGTCCTTACTGTCCGGGAAATCTGCGCCGGGATTTAGAATTTCCTCATCGTCATATACAATTCCGCCGGTTTCCTTTTTCATCAATTTTTCGAAAACAAAATTAACAAAATCACAAATGCATTTTCTCGACCTGAAATTTTCTGATAAAATCACCTTGCGTTTTTCGTTATCGTCTGCCGTATCAAAAGGCAAGTATTCGTTTTTCTTATTTAAAAAATTTTTCGGGTTAGAGCCGCGGAATCTGTAAATACTCTGCTTAACATCGCCTACGACAAAGAGATTTTTTTGATTATCGGAAAGAACTTCAAACATCAGTTGCTGAAGGTCGTTAACATCCTGATACTCATCAACCATTACATGGTCGTACTTAGCTATGTAACGGCGGGCAATATCACTGTAAATTATGTTGCCTGCATCATCTTTTTCGCAAAGGAGTTTTACCGCGAGTTGTTCGGTATGATAAAAAGCGAGTGTGTTGTTTTCGCAAAAAGCCTCAAATATTTTATCATAATACTCCTTAACAATTTCAATGAGCTTTGAAACGGAGTCAGACACCAAATTTATGAAATCATTTGTTTGCTCGACCGTGCTGTTAAAAATTGAGCGAAGAGATTTTATCGGACCTTTTTTGTCTTTGAGGGTTGCACGGTAAAATTTATATTCTTCTACAATAGGGTCCGTGTTACTTATGGTCAGCGTTCTCGGAAAATCAGAAACAACAAAGCCGCATATTCCGTCCCAATCTTTCTCGGCAATACAAGTATTTATATTATTAAAATAATTTCTTAAAGAATCGACTTCTGCGGAAATATTTCCTTTCGGGTCACTTATATTCGCCGATATATCGTCCATAGCGTTAACAAAAGAAAGGCAGTCATTGAGAATGTTTTCAGCCTCAGCAAGTGCGGCATCAAACCAGATATGCCCCGGTTTAAACTCTTCGTTAAACGGCTTTTTAAGGTCGGATAAATACTTTTCAGGGAAAGGAACGGTGGTGCATTTTTTGTAAATATTCTTAACCGTTTCACGGAGGTTTTTATCATCTTTTTCGCAGTCAAGAAATTCAAGCAGACGGGTAAACGATTTTTCCTTTTTTTCAAATTCAGCATCAATTATTTGCGATAAAATACCCTCAACCACATCGGACATTTCGTCGCCGTTTGAAGCCTTAAAGTTTTGGTCAACTCCGCATTCTTCAAAATTATCCCTGACAATATTGATGCAAAAAGAGTCGATAGTAGAAATATCCGCGTTGTCAAGACGGTTGAACTGTTCTATGAGTTTGTCTACCTTATCGGGATCACAATTGTTTATAACATCAATCAGCGCGTTTTCTATACGGGAACGCATTTCAAAGGCGGCGGAATTTGTGAATGTTACAATCAGCAACTTATCGGCAGGAACGGGGTTAGTCTCATCGGAAAGAAGTTTGATAACCCTTTCGGTCAAAACTCTTGTTTTTCCCGAGCCTGCCGCGGCGGCAACAAGAACGCTGCCTTTTGCGTCCCTCGCCTTTTCTTGAGAAGGTGTCAAATCAAACGGCATTGTTATCACCTCCCGCTAAAATCTCTAAAACTTTCTTGTTATCCATTGACTGTGAAACCTTTCGAACATCGCCGTCTATACGGCAAACACCTTTAAAATCGCAGTACTCACACGGACCTTTTCCTTTAATATATACAGGCATTGCCGAAATATCACCCGAAATAATCTCTTTGCCTACATCGTTGAGTTTCTCGTTTACATATCTAAGAACCTTTGAAAAATCTTCAGCGGAAATATATGCTTTTGACGGTCTGTTTGTCAGTTTCGGGATAAAGCTGCCGTTATTCTCTTTTTCCATCGCGGTTACAATTTCAAGGTCGGATACAATCAGTCCGTTTGTCGGGCAATCCTTCTCATTCTTAATTCTTTCCGACTTGGAATATAGAACACCGGCAGGTATTTCTCCGTATTTTTTACTCTTGAGAATAGCGTAAAGATAAATAAGCATTTGCATATTTATTCCTGCAAGTATCTCGTATAACTCGAATTTCTTAGTTCCGGTTTTATAATCGACAATTCTGATGTAATCTCCGAACGCGTCTACACGGTCAACCGAACCGTTTAAAACAACCTTACAACCGTCGCTTATTTCATTCACAACCGAAATATCCGAGTTTTCGGAAATCTTTACTTCGCAACCAACCGGCTTAAACATAGACTGGTCAAATTCCATAGCGATACGCAGGACTATTTCTTTGAGTGTTCTTTTTATGGAATAAACCACATATTTTGTTCTTTCATCAACAGCCGACTTATAACCGGGAATCGCGGCAAAATATTCATTACAATATTTATCAATTGCCGCGGAAATCTCCGTTTCATTCAGCGATTTCACCGAATCTTTATATTCGGTGATTATCTTTTCAAGCACATAGTGAATTATAGTTCCCCGTTTTACGGAGGAGATTTCTGCCTTTTCGGGGTTATCCGCCCTTGCAATGTACCGGCAAAAATGCCGGAATTTGCATTTTGAATATGTTTCGAGGGTAGTTGCGGAAAGTGTTACCTTATTACCGTATATTTTTTGAATACTCTCATTTGATAAATAATAATTCTCAGCAGAAATATTTACTAATTCAAGATTGATGCTTCGCTCATCACACTTTTCCTTAATCGCGTTTAGTATTACTTCTGAATCGCCTGAATTACCTGTACGCCGTTTATAAAACTCTATAACTGCCGAATCAAGCGTTTCCGGCAGATTATCAGCACTTAATACATCAGGCTCATTAACCTTTTTCACATTCAGTTTACAAATCTGCGTTACAAATCTTGAAGGAAGCACCGAGGAATTATCGGGAAGATTTTTACAATATGTTATAAAAACTTTATCCGATGCGCAACACAGATTTGAATAAATAAGCATTTGCTCATCAATCGCAAGATCAATAGTTTTGTCTTCAATTTCAAGTCCGCTGTTTTTGAGAACGCTGATATCCGTATTGGAAAAAAGTCCTGAGGGAACCTTAATGCGTGGATATATACCCTGATTTGCACCTAAGACAAACACATATTTCGGTTTTGCCGGACGAATCCTCTCGGCGGAGCCGAAAACAACCTCGTCAAGTGTTTGCGGAACGACACCGACAGAATTTAACGAAAGGACATTTTTGAGAGCGTCAAAAAAGACAAGGTTTCCGACAGAAGTATCGGGAAAACAATCAACAACTTTGTCAAGCATTGAAATAAACTGAGAGTAGGATTGCCGTAGAATATCTGCATACTCAAACTCGCTTTCGCCCTTATAGTATTCCGCGAGCGAAGAGAGGTTTTTTTGTGCTTCAACGACTTCAAGCAGATTATATATCGCCGTGGCACGCTGTTTTGGCGAACCCTTAAAATCGGCTTTGAAATCGCTTAAAGGCTTTATCACTTTAAGGCGCAAGTAATTAAGTCGGTTAAGAACATTTTCGATGTCATCGGGAACTGTATCGGTAAGTCCGAGCGGATTCATATCCCAATCCGTGCCAAAATCTTTAGTCTTAATATTCCAGATTATGCAATACTCCTCAAGCTCTGAAATATCCTGATAGTCTACCCCCGCTATTCCGGTTTTATAAAAATCAAATATGTACTTTGCTTCGGGCTTTTTAGTATATTCGATGGCAGACACTACAAGAGACGAAATGGGCATTGATGAAAGAGATGCCTTTTTATCGATAAAAATATTGATGTTATTGCGCTTCGCGGCTACGGCAAGGGCGTCTTCATACTGCGAAGTATCTCTTGCAATAACAACAAAATCCGAAAAATGCGCTCCTTCTTCACGAACGATTTTTCTTATATTCCTGGCAGTAAACTCCGCCTCGTCATAGACGGTTTCCGCCTCGCATACAGCTATTGAATTTTTTTCACTTTTATCGGTAAAGCGTTCATAAAACAATGAATTTTCAAGGCATTCAAGTTCTTTGTTTTTATAATAATTTCCTTCAAGAAATATATCTTCGTCAAGAACAATGCCGTTAGAGTCAAGAATTCTTAATACACGGTTTTTTGTTTTTCTCACATTTGTTAATAAAGAAAAATTCCGCTTATCTTTTTTATCATCTAAAAATGTAAATAAAACATTTTCTGCTTTGGAGACAATGCGGTTAATAATTTTAAATTGCTGTCCGGAAAAACTTTTAAATCCGTCAAAGAATACGCTTTTGTCGGTAAAAAAATCACAGTCCTCAAGCATATAATATAACCTGTCCATAAAATCGGAAGGGTCGATAAATGCTGTGCCGAGGATAGATACATACGACTCGAAAATGAGGGCTGTATCAGATAATTTTGATTTGAGTTTTTTATCGTCAACCTTTTCGGCGAGTTCTTTCAAATCGGCCGAATTTATTCCCGAATATTTAAACTCATCAATACTTTGAAGCATTTGCAACGAAAAGTGGGTTGAATGAGCGAACTTTCCCCATAAGGTTAAATCATCGGAAACAGCCGTAATTGCTCTGTTCATCAGAATTTGTTTATCAGCGTTTGTCAAAACCTTTCCGCAAATCCCGCCTTTTATGCGTCCGACAGTTTCATACAGTCGTGAAAAAGGCAATACGGAAACATAATTAAGAGCGGATTCCCCGAGCAAATTAAGCATTGCCCGCTCGGTCTCAAAAGAAAATTGCTCCGGCACAATCAGAATTACATTTTCCTTATTTTCGGCTGATTTTTCTATTCTTTTATAAACTTCATAAGTCTTTCCGCTTGAAGCCCTGCCTGAAATGAAAGATACCAAACAAATCCCCCCTTATATACTCTTGCGTTTTATTCCGTTTTGAGCGAAATACCGGTTCATATTTGCCAAAACCCTTTTTTTATCGGCACTCCATAAAGGTGCCGTCAAGTCTTTTTTTCTGCCGTCCCCGGTCAGGCGGTGAATAACAACATTATCAGGTAATAATTTTATGCACTTTGACAAAATACCGTAATACTCAACCTCGTCAAGAGGCTGATATCTGTTAGCCTTAAATTCATCTTCAAGCGCCGTCCCCTTTACAACATACAGAAGATGAAATTTTATCCCGTCGGTCTTTGCTCCGACATAGCGAACGGTATTAAGCATATCGGCTGAAGTTTCTCCGGGCAATCCCAAAATAATATGGGTTATGATATGACATTTGATTTCTTTAAGTTTTAGTATAGCCGAATCATACTCGCTTAAATCAAAGCACCTGTTGATAATTTGAGCCGTACGGTCGTTTGCCGTTTGAAGTCCAAGCTCAACCCAAAGATTTGTTTTTGTGCTTAAATCTTTTAAAACTAACATAACATCTTCCGTGAGACAATCGGGTCTCGTTGCAATCGATACACCGACAATATCTTTATGATTAGCCGCCTCATAGAATTTCTCGGAAATAGCATTTATATCTCCGTAGGTAGAGGTGAAACTTTGAAAATACGCAATGTATTTGCAATTTTTCGCCTTTTTGTTCAAAAGTTTAATGCCGTTTACAATTTGCGCGGAAATCGGTTCGCTTAATTTTGAGGCGAAATCACCTGAACCGCCCGAAGAACAAAATATGCAACCGCCTATGCCTTTTGACCCGTCCCTGTTAGGACATGTGTCCGAGCAGGACAACGCTATTTTATAGACCTTACATCCAAAGGTGTTTTTGCAGTAATCATTGACGGTTATATATTCCTTTATAATCACATTCACCCCTATTAAATAAGCCGCCGAAAGTCATATCACGACAAAGGCGGCGTTTAACATATTGGTATCACTCAGAAATCTTTTTAAGTTGCCTTATATCCTTACCTAAAAACATCTTTACGGTATAATTACCGAAAATCCGGGATGAAACGCGAGGAGTATATGTTGTTTCGATTTCCTTAAGAGAAATATTTGCGTTAATTATTGTCGGTTTTTTTGAAAGAAGACGCGAATTTATAATATTATAAAGCACCGATTTTACAAACGGCGAAACAAATTCGGTTCCCAAATCGTCTATAATCAAAAGGTCAACATTAAGGCATTCTTCATATGTATCGTTTTTGCGCTCATTAAAATGCTCGTTTTCAATTGCCGAAAAGAGGTTAAACGCTGTCTTATACGAAACATTAAAACCTTTTTTGATAAGAGAGTTATATATCGCCAACGATAAGTGAGTTTTTCCGAGTCCCGTATTGCCGATAAAAAGAAGATTTTCGCTTGTTTGTTCCGAAAAAGAATCCGCATATTCCAAGGCATAGTTAAAAATCGAGGTCATTCTCTTTCTTGCCGAAATCCCGTTATCGGCACTTTCAGGATAAAAATCAAGATTAAAATTATCAAAGGTGCAAGAACCGTCAACTCCAAGCCCCGCCGCGTTGTTCATCATAATTTCTACAGCCCTGCGCTTAACACAGTCGCAAAGCCTGCCGTTATTGTATCCGGTATCTTTACAAACATCGCAGTCATACGCTAAAGGATTGATTCCGGAAGCGGTTAAAATCGCTTTTTTTGCGTCATTTAACTTTTCCGCCTTTTTTTGAAGCGAATCAAATGCCTCGGTATCGCCGGAAAACGCGGCAAGACCAAGTTCGGTGCCGGTTTTTGAAAGAGCGTTAACGATATCCCGGTACTGTTGTGAAGAATCATATAATTTTTGAATTTCGGATTCGTTTGCCGATGTGCGGGCGTCAAGCTTTTTTCTGATTTCATTAACAGCCTGAGCATATGCAGATTCAAAATTCACCGTAATCACTCCATATCTTCCCGGTTTATCATTTTTTCGTATAGTTCAATATCATACCCGGCATAGTTGTTTTCGGATTTATCCCCTACCGAATTATTTTTAAGATATTCTTCAATATCTTCAGGATTTTTCAACCCCATTTTAAGCCAATTTTCGATAATTTTCGCACAATAAGAAAAAATAAATTTCGATTTCGTGTCAACGCAAACATTGTATGCAAGGGTTAATACCCTATCATCAAGCTTTAATTCGTCAAGCCATCTGATTGAACACTCCGACTCTTTGGGGCTCGGCTTTCTATGTTCAATTCCAAAGGCCTTTTCAAGCCGCTTCCATGCGAGGTTTGCGTTAATCTCCTTTATTACGATTGTCTCGGCTTCAGCGATAGACTTAACCCCTGCGTTAACCCAATTTACCGCAGTTTTTTCGATAAACCTGATATTTGCTTTCCCTTCGCTTACCGCATATTGCAGAAGATAAAGACAAACCGAGAGATCAAGCCCTAAATCCTCGTAAATATATAAAAGAGTTGAGGACTCGTTCGTTTTCAGCGAGCGACCGAACTTTAATTGCGCTTCACTTAAAATCATGGCAAAAGCCTTATCCTCGGCACCGCGTTTGGCAACATCAAAACGGGACGGTTTTTCGTTCTTAACAACGGCTTTATTTCTGCTTTCCGCAGCCACGCCTAAATCGTCTTCAACATTTATAACACCTAATTTTGACCAAAATGAAACGGCGCCGGATACATCGCTTTCATTATAGCCTAAATCGGCGGAACACCGCTTAATGTCAATGCCGTCTGCAATATTACGAAAAAAATAAAGAATTACTTTTATTTCAGTCTCGGTGGCAACCTTAAGATTTTGGTCAACAATTGAAGAAGGGAAAGAAAAAGACGAACTGAAAAAAGCCGGATTTACTGAATACTTCATTTTTCTCTCCCCCCTTTTTAATGTTTTATTTTGTTTCGGTGTCCTTTACAAGTTTTGCAACCACCAAATAGCGCTCAGTCTCCGCCGATGTGCATGTGCTGAGAGTAATCAGGTGGTCTTTTACCGTAACATCAAGGTCATCTGCGACATTTTTCACCAATGTATTGGGACTTTTGCATACATCTATAAAGCTCTGCTTTTTTTCATCATCGAGAAAATGATTGTATGCCGTAGGAATCAGTCTGTCATCAAAAATGAAAGCCGAAACGATTTTATACTCTTTAATATGCCCCGGGAAAAACTGACCGTTCTCCTTATAACTCGGCGTGTAAATATAAACGGTTCGGTTGTTTTTGAAATAATCGGTATTACGGTACTTTTTCAGCGTTCCGAACATTGATTTGTTCATCATATTATGGCCGTAAATAACAGTATTGAAATCGCTGAAATCCGACGAATTAATATCTTCCCTTTGGATATAGATACTCCCTTTACGGTCGTATTTTTTATCGATATCGTGATTGATATAAAAATCTTCTTCGGTTTCAAAACTGCTTTGAAGAATCGGATAATTTATAATCTCATCCTCGGTTGAAGGAACGCGAATCCAACCGATAACTTCCGCGTTTTTTGCCTGCAAATCCTTAAAATTTATCGGATTTTCCGCCAGTTCGCCCTTTTTTACATCGGTTTTTGCGTTTTTGTTATAGTATTGCTCGGAAATCTTGTTCTTCGGGCGAACGCAGGAACGGCAAAGCAACAAAACCGCCGATACGATAAAAATCAGACAAAAAAGAATAAATAAGACAAAATAGCCGGTCGGAAAACGCCCATTTTTTGTCTTTGACCGTTCAAAAAACGATTTCTTTTGTGTGTTTTCGTTCTTCATATCAATACTTATTTATGGCGCGGATTTCTTCTTTTCCGCCCATATAGGGTCTGAGTGCTTCGGGAATTCTTACGGAATAGTATTCACCGTCAAAGCGCAAATTGTTTTCAAGCAATGCAATGAGCATACGGGGAGGCGCAACAACCGTATTATTAAGGGTGTGAGCCAAATACTTTTTGCCCTCGCTGTTTTTAATTCTTATGCCAAGTCTTCTTGCCTGCGCGTCGCCCAAATTAGAGCAGGAGCAAACCTCAAAATACTTTTTCTGTTTCGGACTCCATGCCTCAACATCATAAGATTTAACCTTGAGGTCTGCGAGGTCGCCTGAGCAACACTCAAGTGTGCGTACGGGAATATCAAGACTTCTGAACAGTTCAACCGAGTAACTCCACATTTTATTAAACCATGACATACTGTCCTCGGGTTTGCAAATAACAATCATTTCCTGTTTTTCAAACTGATGAATTCTGTAAATGCCGCGCTCCTCGATGCCGTGAGCGCCTTTTTCTTTTCTGAAACAGGGTGAATAACTTGTGAG
>DEWC01000032.1 GCA_002363095.1 Ruminococcaceae bacterium UBA3220
ATTGAGTATTTCACGACAAATACCGAAGGCTCGGGACTTTACAGCGACTATAAAAACATAAGTTTTAAGGATAATATAATTCGTTTTTCGGGATATGAATGGTCCCAACTTCAACGGCCCGACCCGTGGATGACCTCGCATATCAGGGGCGGACAATGGGCATATATGGACGATTGCGAAAATTTCACCATAACCGACAATGTTTTTGATATCTCAAGGGCATGTATCGTATTTTGGTGGTGGCATGACGAGGAAAGAAATGTTATCCACCCCGAGCCTCATAAGGGACTGACGGTCAAGAACAACACATATTATCAGGCGCCCACACCTGATAAAAGATGTATGACCTTTCACGAAAATATTCCGGTCTGTGCCGAAAATGAAGCGGAGTTTTTACAGGCTGTTAAACTTTTCGATAAGGAGCCGGCGAAAGCCGTATGGCTCGAACAACCGGACATCACGAAAGGGTAGGATTATGGCAAAGCATTATATTTTAAGCGAAAAAGGCAACGATTATAAAGCAAATCTTCATTGTCACACAACGATTTCCGACGGACAGATGACCCCCGAAGAGGTCAAGGAATACTATATGGCTCACGGTTACAGTATCGTAGCATATTCCGATCATGATCTGTTTGTTCCTCATCCCGAACTGTGTGATGAAAACTTTTGTGCTCTTAATGCTTACGAAATGGAGTTCTATGATTACGAAACGACCGAGGATTTCAACATAATGAGGACAACTCATATAAATATGATAGCCCTCGATCCGAAGCTTGAAATTCAGCCTTTCTTTCATAGAAAGCGGTATTTCGCGGGAAACGGCGTCCATAATAAACACCTTATCAAATTCGATGAATCTCAGCCTGACTTCGTCAGAGACTATACCCCCGAATGTGTTAATATGGTAATGCGCGAATGTAAAAGGCTAGGATTTTTTGTTATCTACAATCATCCTCGCTGGTCGCTTGAAAACTATCCCATCTACAGCAAATACGATGAAATGAACGCTCTTGAAATGATGAACGGCGGATCGATCGTCGAAGGCTATATTGAACATAATTATCAAATCTATGACGATCTTCTTATGCAGGGCAAAAAGCTTTTTGCGATTGCGGGAGACGACAATCATTCAAAGCATGACGCCCTCGTTTGCTGGACTATGATAAGGGCGGACGATCTTTCTTATGAATCGGTCGCCAAGGCTCTTAAAAACGGTAACTGTTACGCTACAAACGGTCCTTTGATAAAGGAATTCTATGAAGAGGACGGAAAACTCTTTGTCAAAACAAGTGATGCGAAATTCATAACTTTCTCGACAAACTGCCGCCACGCAAAGAATGTTTTTGTTGAAGGCGGAACGGTAAACAGCGCCGAGTTCGAATTAAACGAGTATGATAAATATGTTCGTGTAACGATCGTTGCGCCGGACGGAACGGTGGCGTTTTCAAGTCCTTATTTTGCCGATAACACCTAAAAAAATCCCCTTGCTTTGTTTAAGCAAGGGTTCTTGTTTTTATTTGAGTATTTTCGGACAAAAATCATTTAACGGACAACTGTCGCAGTTCGCCTTCCGCGCCGTGCATATATCCCTGCCGAAAAGCACCGTTCTATGGCAAAAATCCGAGGATTTCTCAGGCGGGAGGAGTTTTCGCATAGCGTCCTCAACCTTTTTCGGGTCTTTTGTATTAACGAGCCCTAAGCGGTTGCAAAGCCTTATAAAATGCGTGTCGGTTACAACGGCAGGCTTGCCGTAAATATCTCCGCAAATGAGATTTGCGGTTTTTCGCCCGACACCAGGAAGTTTTGTCAGTTCTTCAATCGTATCGGGAACGACGCCGCCGTAATTGTCGGTTATCATCCTGCCAATGCCTATTAAATCTTTAGACTTTGTTTTATAAAGTCCGCAGGTTTTAATAAGTTCCTCAACCTTTGTTAAATCCGCATTTGCCATTGCCTGTGCTGTCGGAAAGGCGGAAAATAGGGCAGGAGTTACGATATTGACCCTCGCGTCGGTACATTGCGCCGAGAGCCGTGTCGCAATAAGCAATTGAAAAGCGTCGGTATATGTAAGCGAGCATTTGGCATCCGGGTATAGTTTTTCGAGCGCCTCAACAACTTTAAGGGTTAATTCCTGTTTACGCACGGGACGGGTCTCCGAGTTTTAGGTCGCCGGATTTAATCAGCTTAAGTTTCCTCATAGCTTCGGCAATCGCAAGGCAAAGCAAAGCCGGGAGAACAAACTGCATAGTGATTATCTCAATAATTGTGGTAGCAGGGGAGAAGCCGGCTTCTATCATTGATTTGTAGCTCATAAACTGACCGACAAGACCGGCGGAACCCATACCCGAACCGACTGGATTTGAAACCATTTTAAGAACTGCCGACGAAATAGGACCTAATACTGCGCTCGAAATGATCGAAGGCAACCATATAAGCGGATTCTTAACGATGTTTGGCATTTGAAGCATAGATGTTCCTATTCCCTGCGAAAGAAGTCCTCCTACCTTGTTTTCACGGTAACTAATAACCGCAAAGCCGACCATATTGCAGCAACAGCCGATAGTTGCCGCACCGGCGGCAAGTCCGCCCATATTGATTGCAATTCCTATTGCGGCAGAAGAAATAGGCAATGTAAGAAGCATCCCCATGACCACTGAAACAATCATTCCGCCCATTATCGGATGCGCATTTACATTTATTTCAACGAGATGTCCTACCCATTTCATCGCTTGAGCAATATAAGGACCGATAAAAAACGCAACAGTTGAGCCTGCCGTAATGCATCCGAGAGGAGTAAGAATTATTTCAAGCTTAGTTTTGCCTGAAATTAAGCTTCCGATTTCAACAGCAACATATGCTGCTATAAATGCCGCAAGAGGCTCGCCGGGGCTGCCTATTTTGTAAACAGACGAAATACCTTCCGAAAGTTTACCGCCTGCTTCTATAATTTTACCTTGCGCGAGGGTTGGAAATGCGCCCACCATACCGCAAACCGCGGCAGAAACCGAAGTAAGGGGAGATGCTTTCAACTTTACCGCAACTCCGATACCGATTCCGGCGCCCATAAGCGTTTTGGCGATAACACCAATCTGATTAATGTGCTGACCGACAAAATTATCACCGCAAAGTGTTGCTATCTGGCAAAAAATCGTTCCGATAATAAGCGTCCCGAAAAGCCCGAGCGCCATACCGGAAAGACCGTCGATAAACACGCGGTTAAGATACTTTTTTATCATATCCATCCCTCCGAATGTATGAAAAATTCAATTGTAAATATATTACCACAAAGCATTTAAAAATTCAATAATTATTCATAAATTAGGGGCAAAAATGGATTAAAATGATAAAGCAAGGAGGCAGTGATATGAGGTTTTTTAACAGATTGTTGAGTTTTATGAAGGGTAGATACGGTATTGATGAAACTTTTTATCTTCTCTTCGGGATTTCTTGCGCATTTGCAATAGCAAATCTGTTTTTAAGACTTTGGCAATTGCAAATTGTAATTTATATTATTTCCGCTATTGCAATTTTGCGATTTTTTTCGAGGAACTATACCGCACGGTCAAGAGAAAACAAAATCATTGCCGAGGCGTTTTCGGGTTTAAGAAATAGATTTCGTACCTATAAAACGAGAAAAGCGGACAAAATGCATATCTACAAAAAATGCCCGAATTGTAAGGCTGTTTTGCGACTCCCACGAAGGAAAGGAAAACACACTACCGTTTGCCCTAATTGTCATTCGGAATTCAGCGTAAGGGTTTTTAAACAATAATTTAAAATGTGTAGTCCCGGTGTTGACAAAAGGGCAAAATTAAATTATAATAACTGTTATGCGGGCGTGGCGGAATTGGCAGACGCGCCAGCCTTAGGAGCTGGTGTCCTTGATGTGCAGGTTCAAGTCCTGTCGCCCGCACCACGTCG
>DEWC01000019.1:0-2910 GCA_002363095.1 Ruminococcaceae bacterium UBA3220
AAGCCTATCCACTTCGGACTATAAGCAGCTTGAGCAGCTCGCGCTGCCGCTGATAGATTTTTGCGAGCCGCGCATGGTGAATGTTTCGCTTCCGTCGCTCCGCGCGGATAATTTCTCGCGCGAGCTGATGATGAAAGTGCAGAAGGTCCGCAAAAGCGGGCTGACCTTTGCGCCCGAAGCCGGTACGCAGCGCCTGCGCGATGCAATCAATAAAAACGTTACGGAAGAAGAAATCCTTGAAACTTGCGCTACGGCATTTTCCGGCGGCTGGAATAACGTGAAGCTCTATTTTATGCTCGGTCTGCCTACGGAAACAGATGAAGACGTGCTCGGTATCGCGGAGCTGACCTATAAGATAATTCAGGTTTGGAAAGAAAATGCCACCAATAAAAAGCGCGGACTTACGATTAACCTTGCAACAGCGTTTTTCGTTCCGAAACCCTTTACACCGTTCCAGTGGGAAGCGCAGATCACACCGGAAGAGTATATGCGCCGCGTGCATTTGCTAAAAGAGCATCTGCATTCCCGCTGCGTAGATTACCGGTACCACGGCGCGGAGCTGAGCTTTTTGGAAGCGGTTCTTGCTCGCGGTGATCGTCGCCTTGCCCCGGTGCTGCTGGAAGCAGTCAGAAACGGCGCACGGCTCGATTCCTGGAATGAATATTTCCGCCCGGAGATCTGGAAAAAGGCGTTTGAAACTTGCGGCGTAGACCCTGCGTGGTATGCGCAGCGCGCCTACGGCAAGGACGAGCGCCTGCCGTGGGACACACTCTCCATCGGCGTAAATAAAGCGTTCTTTTGGCGTGAGCGTGAACGCGCCTACCGCGGCGAAACAACGCCGTCCTGCCGCGAGCAATGCGCCGGTTGCGGCGCGGACAAGCTTCTGGAAGGGGGCGTTTGCGATGCATAGGCTGCTGTTTGAAAAGGTGGGAAACGGCATATACTTGTCCCATCTCGATCTCATGCGCGTTTTCCAGCGCGCATTCCTGCGCGCAGGCGTTTCCTTGAAGCATTCAAGCGGCTTTTCTCCGCGCGCCTACGTTTCCGTTGCGCTGCCGCTGTCGGTTGGCGTTGAGAGCGTCTGCGAGCTGCTGGACTATGAGCTTGCAAACGACGCGCCTGTTCCCGGTGATCTCGCGCAGCGGCTGAACGCTACAATGCCGGAGGGAATCCGTGTTTTGGAGGTCTATGAGAGCGACCGCAAGATCCGTGATCTCGGTCTGCTCCGCGCGCAGCTTACGCTGGAATATGACGGCGGCGCTCCCGAAAATGCTGTTTCTTCGATCGAAGCATTGCTGAAAGGGGACTCGATCATTGTCCCAAAGCATACAAAGCGCGGCGAAGTTGAAACGGATATTCTTCCAATGGTTTCCGAATGGTCGCTTACGGCAAAAGATATGCATATGATTTTGCTGGAAGTTCTCGTAGCCGCGCAGGAGCCGTCGCTCAATCCGCTGCTGCTGATCTCGGCGATCGAGCGGTATCTGCCGGAGTGCGCGCCCGACTTTGCAATCTGCCGCCGCTTGGAAGTATACGACCGAGGCGGCACGGTTTTTCGCTGAAAAATAGCTTGACAAAGCGCGGTTTATTCTGTAAAATAACGGCGTTGTTCCGATTGAGGCAGGAACAGCGCCGCCGTGGAGAGGTGGCTGAGCTGGCCGAAGGCGCACGATTGGAAATCGTGTATACGTGGTGAGCGTATCAAGGGTTCGAATCCCTTCCTCTCCGCCAAAAAAGGGAAGGTACGCTTTTGCGTGCCTTTTCTTTTTTTGTATAGTTTTAAGGGAGGGATTCGAACAAGGGCGGTTTTGACGAAGGCAAAATTGCGACCTTCCGGTGGACGGTCGCAAAGCCCGTGGTCAAGCGAAGCGCGAAGGCGGTGGCAGACGCCGAAACAATCCCTTCCTCTCCGCCATGAAATAACCGTCTTTTGTCTATCAAAAGGCGGTTATTTCAACTAAATCCGTCCTTGCGGACGGGAGAAATCCTCACTTTGTTCGGGTGAAATCCGACTTTGTACGTGTAGAGGACGGATTTAATTTCACCGAACACGGAGTGTTCGATTTCACCAATGGCGCAAGCCGTTGATTTCACCGTGGCAATGCCACGATTTCACTAAACACGAAGCCCTTTCGGCAAATCACTTTATCTTTTTTTCTTCAAAAAATCCTTGCAAAATCTGAAATTGTGTGGTAGAATGCTTTAAAATGAATATTTTCCGTATGATGTCTGCAGGAAATGCTTTATGCGACCGAAGGAGTAACACTCTCAGGTGTCCTTTCGAGGACGAGGACTGCACGCTGACGGAACTTTGGAGAATCCCGCCGGTTTTCTGCCGGGACGGGTGCCGAAGGGGCAAGCGGTTTTACCGCCAATCTCTCAGGCAAAAGGACAAAGATTATTATTTTACGCTTTGCGGACATCTTTGCGTTTTTTGACCTTGTGCAGACCCTTTCGGGTCTGTTTTTTGTTTTTTATGCGGTTTTCCGCAACTTATATTCAAAGGGGAATTATTATGAATCAGTTTCTTGACGGTATTGCTTCCGTAAATGACAAAGTGAACAGCTTTGTCTGGGGCAAGGTAGGGCTTATCCTTCTTATAAGCACCGGTATTTTGCTTACCGTTCTTACAAAAGTTTTTCAGGTAAGCCATATCGGACACTGGTGGAAAAACACGATTGGCTCTATTTTCAAAAAGGATGTTATAGGCCATTCTAAGGACGGGCGTTCGATTTCGCCGTTTCAGGCGCTTTGTACCGCCCTTGCCGCAACGGTTGGAACGGGAAATATTGCCGGCGTTGCCGCGGCGATTTGTGCCGGCGGTGCAGGTGCCGTTTTCTGGATGTGGATAGCGGCATTTTTCGGGATGATGACAAACTTTTCCGAAAATGTCCTCGGTATATTCTATCG
>DEWC01000019.1:3065-14941 GCA_002363095.1 Ruminococcaceae bacterium UBA3220
GTTCTGTTCTCGCTGTTTGCCATTTTGGCATCATTTGGAATAGGTTCGATGGGTCAGGTAAATAAGATAGTCCTCAATATAAAAAGCGCTTTTGAAATACGGACTTTGGAAGATACCAAAGTTTTCGGAAGTGTTTCTCTTTACGCCGTTATCATAGGCCTTGCGCTTGTTGCTTTGGCGTCGCTCATAATCCTCGGAGGACTTCGCCGAATAGCAGCTTTTGCAGAAAAGGTTATCCCCTTTATGGTTGTTGCCTATGTTCTCGGAGCGCTTGTAATTATAGGTAAAAACTACTCTCGGATTCTACCGGCTTTCGGCGCAATATTCAAAAATGCGTTTACCCCCATAGCGGCGATAGGCGGTGTTAGCGGATATATGCTCAAAACCGTTATCGATAAGACAATGACACAGGGATTTAAACGCGGAGTTTTTTCAAACGAAGCAGGTCTCGGCTCCTCGGTTATGGTACACTCGAATTCAAATGTTAAAGAGCCCGTTAAGCAGGGAATGTGGGGCATTTTCGAGGTCTTTGCCGACACAATAGTAGTCTGCACTATAACCGCCCTTGTGGTTCTCACCTCCGGCGTTTATAACCTCTCGACCGGTGTGGCGGCAGGTGAGGACGCAACGCTGGTTGCGAGCGCTTTCAACTCGGTATTCTCTTTCGGGAATATCGGCGAAAGGTTTGTGGCGATTGCAATGCTTCTGTTTGCCTTCACAACCGTTATCGGCTGGTCGCACTACGGCACAAAGGCGTGGGAATATCTTTTCGGAACAAAGAGTACGGTGGTATTCAAAGTCATACATATTGCTACAATAATGCTCGGCGCTATTATGACTTCATCGCTTGCGTGGGACATTTCGGACACATTCAACGGTCTTATGATGATGCCGAACCTCGTAGGAGTAGTAGCGCTTTCGCCGCTGGTTATGAAAATCACAAAGAACTATATCGACAGGCGCATCCGCAAAAAAGATGTTAAGCCGATACTTTCGTATGACGCCGATATTCAAAGTGAAGCAGAAGCACATATTGATGATTGACACATAAGCATAACAAAAGCCGGACTTTTATGTGAGTCCGGCTTTTATCATATTCGGTTTATTCTTTTGCTTTATCTGTTTTCCGGTTTCCGAGAACGACGCCGAATATTTTAAATATGCCGAACCTTTCGTCCTTAAAGAACAAAAAGGCGAGGGAAACATATAACAGGGTGCCGACTTGTTTTAGAAGGGCAGTTTTTGTCTTTTAAATGCAAGCAATAAAAAATAAAAGTTTTAAAATTTTGAAAATAAATGTTGCATTTTCACGCCGTTTGTGATATTATACTATGGCGGTCAAAAAACAGAATAATATTTGCGCCGGTAGCTCAGCTGGATAGAGCGTCTGGCTACGGACCAGAAGGTCGGGAGTTCGAATCTTCTCCGGCGCGCCAAAAAGCAGGATAGCCCGTTTGGGGTGTCTTGCTTTTTCTTTTATTAAAACGGGAAGATACGAACAGGACGGTTTTGCATGCGGTTTTATTTAAATGTTGACGGAAATGGCTATATATGGTACAATAATTACTAATATGGAAAATTAGGATGCGATATTCGGCGATATTTATCTTACAACGCTTTTAAAAATGATTTGATAATAAATCTTGCTGTTTTCCGAAATTTAAGGAAAAGGGGGGCTCTTGATTTGACAGAAAGAATAAAAAAGTATTATTCTTTCGCTTTATTTCCTGTATATGCCGTAATTTTTTATATTGTTATAACGGCTTTAATGACTCCGCTCGGCGGCGGTAAATATTATGATGTTAAAAATTCGACTCCCGTATTGTCTGGGAAAACCGGTCAGGAAATTATGCTCAACGACTGTAAAATCGAGGGCGACGCCTATATAGCTAATGGCGAAGACCCCTATGTTGTTTTTGATTGCTCAAGCGCACCGATACGGGTTTTTACAGTGAGTTTTTCTGCTGAAAAGAGCGATGCGGCCGTCTCTGTTTATTACGACACGGGCGCCGGCTTTAACGAAAAAGAAACCTACACCATATTCATCGCGGACAATGAAAACCATATTTTCTATCCGATGAATAAAAACATCAGATATTTAAGATTTGATTTCAGGAATAAGCTTAAACTTGAAAAGGTCGATTTTTATAATGAATTAACAGTAGTCGATGCGGGAGCGCCTTCAAGCGGTGCAAATATAATCATAATATTGAGCGCAAGCATCTTTTTGGCGGGACTTCTGACCTTTATTGAATATAAATTAAAGTTGCTTCTCAAAATTTTATCGGCGATAAAAAACAACGGAAAATCCATCCTTTTGTTTGTAGCAGGGATTTGCGCTTCTGCCTTGATAGCGGTGGGGGCAACCTTGTTATTCTTAAGAGGGAAGCCGTTTAATCTATATATTTTTATATTTTTCTTTACTTTCTTTGCAATTATTCTCGAGGCGTTTTTCTTTTGGAAAACGGTTATCGAAAAAACCGAGAGGCTGTTTCTCGCGATTTGCCTGACTCTCGGATTTATGATGATTTTCGCAACTCCAGCCGGTCATGTTTCATGGGACGATGGCATCCATTACAAATATGCCCTTTCCACCACATCTTCGCAAACGCAGTATTCACGGGCGGATGCCATTGTTATGAAGGTGTCATCCCTTTCCCGACCCGGCGACAGCTTATCGGAAAACATTCAAAGAAACATCTTTTTTAACGGGGAGGACGAGTATTCCGCAGGGGAGCTGAAATTCAATCTTAACATTCCGCATTTCTGTTCCGGCGTTACCATTAAGCTTTTAAGATACTTGGGATTTTCCTTCTTCGCCGCCTTTATTCTCGGCAAGGTCCCGATTTTGCTTATTTATGCCTTTGTTTGTTATTTCGCGATAAAAAAGCTCAATTCGGGGAAAATGCTTTTGTCGGTTATAGCACTGTTTCCGACCTGTTTATTTGTGGCGTCAAACTATTCTTATGACTATTGGGTAATAGCTTTTTCATTCCTCGGGGTAGCCTATTATTATTCCGAAGTTCAAAAACCGCTTGAACCGATAAGCAACAAAGACACTATAATTATGTGCGGTGCCTTTTTGCTGGCGGCAATACCAAAGGCGATATATCTTACCTTGCTCGCCCTTCCTCTTCTTATGCCTAAGAAAAAGATATCGGATAAGAAAAAATATTATCTTACCTGTATCGCCGCATTTGTTTTCCTTGCAATACTCGTGCTTATAAAAGCAAAATCGAGCGTTTCGGGAAGCGGGGATATCCGTGGCGGAGAAAACATTGACCCTTCAGCGCAGTTGTCGGGGATACTCGCGCATCCTTTATCCTATGCCAAAATCCTGACCGGATTTTTAACAAAATATCTTTCGATAGGCACTATGAGGGAATATATTTCCTGCTTTGCCGCCGTAGGTATGTCAAAGAGCGCGCCGGTATTTATCTGCCTTATTATGGCGCTCGCCGTGATTGATAAGAATGAGCATGATATAAAAACGGCAAATCTTAAAGAAAAATCGGTTGCTCTTCTTGTGCTGATAATCACTTCCGCCATGATGGCGACGGCGCTTTATATTGACTTTACGCCGGTAGGTCTTAACACGATAAACGGTTGTCAGGAAAGATATCTGCTTCCGCTTATTTTTCCGGTTTTCTATACGATAGGCAGTTTTGAGGACTATATAAAGCTCGGCAAAAAGAACAGAACATTTATAAATCTCGCTTCCTTCGGGCTTTGCTCTATCGGAGTATTAAATGATTTCTATAATATGATTTTAATAAAAATGCTGTAAGGAATAAAAAATGAACATCTGCATTTTTTCTGCAAATTATCTTCCTAATATCGGCGGTATCGAACGCTATACATACTACTCTTCAAAAGAACTTGCAAAGCGCGGACATTCGGTAACGATTGTCACTTCAAATTTATATAATCTGCCGTCCAAAGAGGTTTCGGAGGATGGCGTAAAGATACTTCGCTATGATTGTATAAATCTTATCGGCGGACGATTTCCTGTATTTAAGCATAACAAACTTCAAAAGGAAATTGATAAAGAGGTTATCGGTTCAAAGCCCGACCTTATAATCGCCAACGCAAGGTTTTATTTTCATTCGCTTCACGCAATGAAACTTGCAAAGAAACACGGCGTCAGATGTATCTGTATAGAACACGGCACCATGCACCTTACCGTAAACAACAATTTTTTCGATTATTTAGGTGAGAAATTCGAGCATTTTCTGACTTGGATTGACAAAAAATACTGCAAAGAATACTACGGCGTTTCAAAAGCCGCCTGCGAATGGAGCGGACATTTCGGGATAGAATCAAAGGGCGTTTTATATAACTCGATTGATGTTGACGAAATTGAAACGATGCTTGAAAACCCTGTTACAAACTATAAAAAAGAACTCGGTTTAGGTGATAACACTACCGTTATAGCCTATACAGGCAGGATGATTCCCGAAAAAGGTGTCGATACCCTTGTGAATGCCTTTTTAAAACTTGAAACAGAAGATAAAGCGCTTATTCTTGCGGGCGACGGTCCGCTTTTCAAGGAAATAAAACAAAAGGATATAAAGAGTGTTTATCAACTCGGTAAGATTGATTTTGAGCATGTTATCGCCATGCTTAAATCGACCGATATATTTTGCCTGCCCTCGCGTTCGGAGGGATTTTCAACCTCCGTTCTTGAAGCGGTTGCCACCAGATGTTATATTATAACAACAAAAACCGGCGGCACAAAGGAACTTATATCGGGCGGTGAGTACGGTACGCTTATGGACTCAAACTCGCCCGAAGAGGTTTTTTCGGCGCTGAATGACGCCGTTAATCATCCCGAAAAAAGGGAAAAGGCTGTAAAAAACGCCTATCAGCGACTTATTGATAATTTCACATGGAAAAAGACCGTAGATAAACTTATTGATATAATAAAGGAAAACGGATAAACAGATGAAAAAACTTGCGTATAAACTACCGCCGAAGTCCTTAGGGATGGACGGCATCTTCAATATGATAGGCAGTATGGCAAACGCCTCGGTTTCGGTCATACTCCAGATAGTTGTAAGTTACCTTGCATATAAATCCCTCGGTATTATTTCTCTCGCTTACCCTTTGGCGCAGATGATGTATACCATAGGCGTTTTCGAGATGCGGAATATCCAGGTCACCGATGCAAAAAGGACTTTCGCTTTCGGCGATGTCTTTATGTTCAGGATAATCTCAATAGCGGCAATGATTGCCTATGCCGTTTCTTATATACTTTACAAGTATTTTACAAACGCTTACACGAGGGCAGACGGAATAGTCGTTATTCTCTTGACCCTTTATATGGCGATATTGGCGTTTTCGGATGTTTTTCAGGGCGTATTGCATTTGAACGGTTACCTTTATTTATCCGGCCTTTCGTTAGCGGCAGTCACATTTTTGGCGGTTTGCACATTTTCATTGACCCTTTTTATAACAAGAAATATCATTATATCGGTCATACCGATGATAATTGTCGCAGGTATATGGGTACTCATTTATGATATACCTTTTGCCTCAAGCCTTGTAAAAATCCGTCCGAAATTTAATTTTAAGATACAAAGGGCGATATTCCTTTGCGCTCTGCCCGTATTCTTATCAAGCTTTTTGCAGCAGTATATCTTCAATGCTCAAAACGATGCGGTAAACCATTACGACAAAAGCGAAATGGGACTTTACGGATGCCTTGTAAAACCGATATTTTTTATAAATCTTTTAAGCATTTTCGTCTTTCGCCCTTTGCTTGTATCCCTCTCGGAAAAGTGGGCGAATAAGGAATACAAAGGCTTTATAAAGACGGTAAGGCTGCTTTATTTATTTATCATAGCCATATTGGCGGCATCCCTTATTGGGGCTTATTTTCTCGCTCTTCCCGTGCTTTCGTTTATTTTTAAGAATGTTGACTTTTCGGGAACGAGAAATGAATTTTTGATTTTACTTGTCGCGGGAGGCTTTAGCGCGGGATGTTCGCTTACCCTTACTTTGCTTACGCTTATACGAAAGCAGGGATACGGGCTTATAGCCTATATAACGGTCGGGTTGACGGCATTTTTCCTGCCCGGAATTCTTGTTAAAAACTATAAATTGGGCGGCGCTTGCGTATCTTATTGTTTTGAGATGGGATTGCTGTTTTTCATATTGTTTTTTATCTTGTTGGTGTTTATAAAGAAAAGTATAAAATCGGATAAGCGGTGAAAAAGTGAAAAAGGTTTCTGTTTTATTGTCGATTTATAAACCGAATATCGTATTTTTGAAAAAACAACTTGTTTCTATTGACGAGCAGACCTATGATGATTTAGAACTTGTTGTCAGAAACGATTGCCCCGAAGATGATTATGATTATCCTTCACTTTTTAGTGAATGTCTTAAAAAAATTCCTTTTCGCATTATTGAAGGCGGGGAAAATCTCGGATACGCCAAGGCGTTTGAAAAAATGGTCTTTTGTGCCGAGGGCGAGTATGTTTCCTTTTGCGACCAGGATGATATTTGGGATGAAGACAAGATAAAGCTATGTATTAAGGCTATCGAAAAAGAAAACGGAACATTTGTTGTCTGCGATAAAAGGATAATAGATAAGGATGACAAAGTGGTATCGGAAAGCTACCGCAAAAGCACTAAGGCGGCCTGTGTCAACTGGAACACGGGCGATCCTATAACCGACAGGGCGATTTTTACCTGCTATGCAACGGGGATGTCGATGATTGCAAGGACCGACGCGGTAAAAAAAGTTTGTCCCATCCCGGCAGGCTGCGCGCATGACCGCTGGTTCGCCGCCGCTCTTTCGGCGTCGGGCAAGGCGGTATATGTGGATAAACCTCTTGTTTCCTACAGAAGAACGGGCGAAAATGTTTCGGGGGTATTAAACGGCATAACCTCCAAGAAAAACTATTATTCAAAAAGAGCCGATAATTCGGAAGTTATTAAAGTCTTTAAGACCCTTTTCCCCGATTATGCGGGGCTTGAAAGAATAGAAAAATGCAATAAAGCGAGAATAAAGGGAAACCCGTTTGGGATATTCAGGTATCGCGACCTGATACCGGAGGTCTATAAATATGAGATTGCCTTGAGCTTTTGCCCCGGCTTTCTCTTTCCGATAATTAAAAAAATACTTTTTTGATATGGGGGATAAAAATGTCGGAATTCTATAAAGCGGAAGAACTTGAAAAGATAAAAAAATGCGAAATGCAGATATTTAGGGACTTTGCAAAGGTATGCGAAGAAAACGGTCTTAAATATTGGGGCATTGGCGGAACGGGATTGGGCGCCATTCGTCATAAGGGATATATTCCGTGGGACGATGACATTGATGTCGGTATGACCTATGACGATTATGTTAAACTCAATCAAATATTTATGCGCGATTTTGCGGATAAATATACCGTTGTTAATGCCGAAAATTTCGGCGACTATCCTGCCATGAACGAGCACATTTGTATGAACGGAACAAAGTTTATAACAAACGATGCGAAACGCCTTAAATATCCGCAGGGTATATTCCTTGATATTTTCCCTTATTTTAAAACCCCCACCGATGATAAATTAAGGGTTAAGCACGGCAAATCAATGTGGTTTTGGGGCAAGGTCCTTATATTAAGACAAATCCCGTTCCCGGTTATTCCGTTTAAAGGGTTTAAGGCAAAAATCGTTCATTGCGGAACATTCGTCGTAAGCTGTTTATTAAAACTCATTTTCACCCATAAATGGCTTTATAACAAGAATTTGAAGGTAAGCCTTAAATATGATGATTTGGAAGACTATTATTATATTTTCACCTCAAATCCAAAGTATAGGGACTGGTATTTTAAAAAGGATGTCAAAGAAACCATTGTAAAATACCCCTTTGAGGACACCGAGATGTGTTTCCCGAAAGACCTTGACGGTTATCTTGTTTGTGCCTACGGCGATTATATGCAGCTTCCCCCTGAGGACAAGCGCGTAACCCATGCGCCTATTTATATGGAATTTCCGAAAGAATAAAGGTAAAAGTTTTATGAAAACACTTATTATCATTCCCGCCTATAACGAGGCGCAGAATATTGAAAGGGTCGTTGATAATCTGATTGGCGGCTATCCGCAATACGATTATCTCGTCGTAAACGACGGCTCGAGCGATAACACCGCCGAAATATGCAAAAAAAGGGGATATCGCTTTGTATCTCACCCTGTGAATTTAGGACTTGCCGGGGCTTTTCGTACAGGGATGATGTATGCCCGGCGCCACGATTATGACTGCGCTATCCAGTTTGACGGAGACGGCCAGCATGACCCAGCTTATATTGAGGCGATGATAATGGAGATAGAGGCCGGCGCCGATATAGTGATAGGGTCAAGATTTGTAACCGAAAAAAAGCCGTTAACCGCCCGAATGATAGGGAACAATCTTATTGAAGGCTGTATCATTCTTACAACCGGAAAAAAGATAAAAGACCCGACTTCCGGAATGAGAATGTTTAATAAAAAGATGATAAAAGAATTAGCCGATGCGGTTGATTTGGGGCCCGAGCCGGATACGATGGCGCTTCTATACCGAAAGGGCGCAAACATAAAGGAAATACAGGTAAAAATAAACGAGCGGATAGCGGGAGAGAGTTATCTCACCGCCGCGAAATCGCTTAATTATATGTTGCGGATGATTAACTCCATTTTGTTCTTACAATGGTTCAGAAAGGGTGATTGATATGTCAAATCTTCAAATTGTGCTTTTGTGCGTTTCGCTTTTAACGGTCGTTTCTTTGATGCTTAAAATCAAAAAATCGCAATTTCTTATAGGTGACTCAATATTTTGGGTGTTCTTTTCGATTTTAATCATGATAATGGCGATTTTCCCGAAACTCACCTCGCTGTGTTCGGAATTGCTTGGATTTGAATCCCCCTCAAACTTTATATTCGTAGTCTTTATTTTCCTTCTGCTTGTTAAGGTGTTCACATTAAATCTCGGAATTACAAGGCTTGAAACAAAACTTCAAAAATTAGTGAGCGAATTAGCGCTTAAAGAAAACGAAGATAAATAAAAAAAGAAAACTGCAATCTCAAAATGAACAGAGGTTGCAGTTTTTGTATGTCTTAATATTATTCAGGTTCACCGTGGTCGGGTTCGGGCGGTACAAATACCGGATTTATGAGGTTTTTAAGTTCCGCGTTCATAAGCACCTTTGCAACATGGCAGCGCTGAGCCTTATATCGGGGTCCGAGTGTCGCGTTTGCGTATCCGCTCAAAAGCCCCTTGTCAACCGCCCAGACCATTGCGTCTTTGGCGAAATCGCTTGTTGTTTCGAAATCAGAGAAATTCATGGCGGTGGTATTCTCGGTAGCAACATCAAGTCCTAAATAATCCTTTGCGTAGTTATAAAGAATTGTTACCATTTGTTCGCGGGTAAGACTGTCGCCAACACCGAATTTACCGCCGTTGTAGCCGTTGATTATATGTTCGCTGTATGCCCAGTTTACGGCGGCGTTATAGTAACTCCCTTGCGATACATCGGGGAATTTGCTTTTATAATTGTAATGTGAAAGGTCAATACGCTTCATATTGGCGAGAATTACGACAAAATCCTGTCGCTGAATTGAGTTGGTCGGACCGAAGCAGCCGTTCGCATATCCGCTAATATAGCCTTTGGATTTCATATACTGTACACATTCGCTGTACCAGTCTCTGCCTAAGCATACATCGTTGAACAGCCATTTATTGTTGTTCGTCTTAAAATAATCAAGTATTCCTTTTGCATCGGCAACGCCTAAGTTTTTAAGCTTTTGGTCGTTGCTTAGAAAGGCGTTATAATCGGAGTTGTTGTTTATAAAGGCGTGCTCGATTATAAGCCCGGGAACATGACAGCTTCTTGCCGAGTTTATAACGGTATAGTAATCCATAAGCGAGCCGTCCGGATACCTTTCTGTTTGCGGTTTGGTAGTCGTTCTTGTAAATGTTCCGCGTTTTGATATACCGAGTGTTCCGAGCTGATTAAGGATAGATGCGCTAAGTCCCTTTCCGACGTAGTTTGCATTCGGGCACCATGTAACATTTATGGGATAATAAACCTCTGCGCCCCTTGCGTTGCTGCTTGTTCCTGAGTTACAATGTATCGAAATAAAGGCATTTGCGTGCATTTTTCCCGCATAATTACCGCGGGCTGAGAGCGGTATTTTTCCGTCCTTTTTAAGGCTTTGGCTCACTTTGTCGCTTAAATCGTTTGTTGTTCTCGTAAGATAGACCTTAACATTCGGGTCCTTTTCGAGTTCCGCTTTGCAATAAAGCGCTATCTTTAAGTTAATTTCGCGTTCGTTTCCGCCTTTTCCGTTTCCTGCGCCTGGGTCAACACCTCCGTGCCCGGGGTCAAGAACTATAATAAGCGGATACTGCGCGTCGTACGCCTTTACCGATACCGGAGACGAAACGACAAAAATCGCCGAAAGGCAAATCAATAATGCAATAATAAGAGAAATCTTTTTCTTCAAAATAATCAGGTGCTCCTTAAAAAATACTATGCGTGTGCGATAATCAGTTTTCCGGTTCCGTTGATTTCAATCCGAAAATCAGCGGGAACAAAAACCGTCTCTCCTGCACTAAGGCGAAATGTTCCGCCAAAATGGGAGACGGTAAACTCACCGAGACAGGCAAATATAAGCATAAAACTGTCCTTCTCATAAAGACCTGTTCTGCCGTCAAGGGACAAACGATCTGCCGAAAAGTCCTCAGCGGAAACGAGATTTTCAACAATCCCGAACGGGTAAATCATCGCCTCTTCTTCGGGCAAATCGCCGTTTACGGAAGTTGCCGGTATGTTTGCGGCGCCGTTTTTAAACGCCGAAGTCGAAGCACCGTTTTTTCCCAATACTTCGCGCCCGTAAAAGCGTATCGCGGCTGAAAGTGTTTCCCCTTTTTGTTCGCCGTTTTTGACAACGGTTTTCGGAAAACGCGAAAGCAAAGTTTTGAGGAGTTCATAAGGATTTTGCGGTATTGCGGCTTCGTTTTCGAAGAGATTATCAGACAGAATCGGATACATAATTTCACCCCTTTAATACAATATATCATAATTAAGGCGTTTTTTCAACAAAAAAGTCGCTTCTTTCAAAGAAGCGACCCTTAAACTTAATAACATATATCAAGCGTCGGCATTGTCTGAGAATATCTCACTGTAAACGATGTTGTATCCGAACTTTGAATTTTCGTTTTTAACAAAAAGGGTTTTAGCCTTTAAGTTTTCGGTATCTCCGTCAAGGGATTTAACCTCAATATCGGTTACGGCGCTGACGGTTCCGTCTTCGTTAACCGAAAGTCGGATAATATCCGTATGCCGATACTCGGTAAAGGAGGGGATAGCGTAAACAAAGCCGGGCTTATATGCGTATTGGGGATTTAAAGCCGAAAGGTCGACAATTTCAATTCCGTACATATCGTAAACAAAACTGCAAAGTTTCGTTTCGGAAACATAGCCCTCGTCACTGACCCGCGATTTAAAACGGTTGACAGAGCAGTTTACAATATCGTCAACATCATCGAAATCGGCACCGTAAACATAGTTGTTGTTGAGAATGTCGAGAAAAACTTTTTGGTCCGCCGAAATCGCTGTAACCGGTGTCTTTTTAGTTGCGGCCGCGGTTTTTACCGAACCGCCCGAAAAAACAACAGAGGAGAGAATAACTGCGGCACAAATGGCGCATATTGAAACAATCAGCGATTTTTTCATATTCTTTCCTCCGTTCAAATAGTTTGTTTAATATAATTATACTCTACCGTAACAAAATTGATAGGTACAAATCAGTTACAAATAATTTCAGTTTTGTAATATTTTTGAGTCCAAAGGTTACATTTTGTCAACTTTACGGCATATGTAGTGAACAACCGCGGCTGTTTGTTGCAA
>DEWC01000015.1 GCA_002363095.1 Ruminococcaceae bacterium UBA3220
GTATGCCCGATAATTCCGATAATTTCACCTTTTTCAACATCAAAAGAAATATCGTCGATGGCGGCAAAACTCACCGATCCCGTGTTTTCATAGATATGTGTTAGATTTTTGATTTCCAAAATTTTTGACAATTATATTCCCTCCGAATGAAACGCCTTATAAATCGACTCGGCTGCTTCTTCAACAGAAATCACATTTAAATCAAGATTGACACCTTTTTCTTTTAGGCGAAGTACCAAATCGGTAGTTTTAGGGACATCAAGTCCGATTCTTTTAAGAAACGGTGCATTCTTAAATACATTTTTGGGGATATCGTCAGCTACGATTTTACCGTCATCTATCACAATAACCCTGTCGGCATTTGCCGCCTCTTCCATAAAATGAGTGATTAAAACAACTGTTATCCCGTCTTCCCTGTTTAATCTCTCAATTGTGGAAATTATCTCCCCCCTGCCCTGCGGGTCAAGCATTGATGTGGGCTCATCAAAAACAATACACTCGGATTTCATTGCCAAAACGCCCGCAATTGCAACGCGTTGTTTTTGACCGCCGGAAAGGTGGTGAGGCGAATGATTGATAAACTCAGACATATTGACTGCTTTTAAGGATTGAACAACGCGCTTCTTGGATTCATCCGGAGGACAGCCCAGATTTTCAGGGCCGAATGCCACATCGTCCTCGACGATTGAAGCCAGCAATTGATTATCCGGGTTTTGAAAAACCATTCCTACTTTTCTTTTAATTTCAATTTCTTTATCTGAATCCGCCGTGGAAATTCCGTCAACGATTACTTCTCCGTTATTTGGCTTATACAGTCCGTTCATAAGTTTGGCGATTGTTGATTTTCCGGAACCGTTATGCCCGAGGATGACAGTAAAACTACCCTTTTTAATCGCCAAATTAAAACTATCTATAACAGTTTTCTCGTTGTCGTTTTCACCATATTTGAAGGTGACATTTTTAAATTCAATAAAGTTATCCATTTTTTATCCAAATTGTTGTAGAGCCGCACGGCAGAGAAATATCCCGCGCGGTAACATTTAATCCGATTTCGTCTGTAAATAATTTGTCGTCCGATGCGACAGGAAAACACTCTTTAACCAAATAGTTTAAAATGGTCGGTGAAAATCCTGTTGTATAAGTGTTAAGAAAGAAAAACAGCGGTTTTTCAGACAAAATTTGAGAACAGCAAGTGAGAAGCTCTGAAAGTTTATTTTCGATTTTCCAAACCTCTCCGTTCGGACCGCGGCCGTACGAAGGCGGATCCATAATGATTGCATCATATTTTTTCTTTCTTCTTATCTCACGGTTAACAAATTTAAGGCAGTCGTCAACCAACCATCGTACATTACGGTCCGACACACCGCTCAGACAGGCATTTTCCTTCGCCCAATTTACCATTCCTTTGGATGCGTCAACATGCGTAACATCAGCTCCTGCTTTTAAACACGCAACGGTTGCCGCACCTGTGTATGCAAATAAATTCAAAACCGAAACCGGACGGTTTGCACCTCTGATAAGTTCTTCGGCAAGTTTCCAGTTAACCGCCTGCTCCGGGAAAAGTCCGGTATGTTTGAAACTCATAGGCTTTAAGCAAAATGTTAAGCCGTTGTACGAGACTTGCCATGAATCAGGAACATTTTTTATGTTTTCCCAATGACCGCCGCCGGAATTTGAACGATGATATATTGCATTAGGGGTTTTCCATTGAGGCGCCATTCGCTCACCGGTCCAAATTATCTGAGGGTCAGGACGAATGAGAAATATATTGCCCCATCTTTCAAGTCGTTCGCCATTTACGGCATCAATCAATTCATAATCGTAAAAATCATTAACCGTTCTCATCGTTCACCTGTGTTATAGTAAAGACTGCTGAGATGACTCTTTTTGTTTAATGTCAAGATGTTCATAAGCGGCAGGGGTTACACATCTTCCGCGAGCCGTACGGGAAAGAAAACCTATCTGAATAAGATAAGGCTCATAAACATCCTCAATAGTAACCGACTCCTCGCCAAGTGCCGCCGCAAGAGTTTCAAGTCCAACAGGGCCTCCGCTGTATGTTTCGGCAATGGTTCTCAACATTTTTCTGTCAAAATCGTCAAGACCGTATTCATCGATTGAAAATCTTTTAAGAGCGGTCCGAGCAACCTCTTCATTTATTACGCCGTCAAAATCAACCTGGGCAATGTCTCTTACCCTTCTTAAAAGTCTGTTGGCAATTCTGGGTGTTCCGCGTGAACGGGAAGCAATTTCCAAAGCACCGTCACGGTCGCACGGAATATTTAAAATATTCGCAGAGCGCAGTATAATTTCGGATAATTGCTCAGGGGTATACATTTCAAGGCGGAGCAAAACACCGAATCTGTCGCGCAGAGGGGCAGTTAACTGGCCCGAACGGGTCGTTGCGCCTACCAGGGTAAAATGAGGAACATCAAGACGAATTGACCTTGCAGATGGACCCTTTCCGATTATAACATCAACCGAAAAATCCTCCATAGCCGGATACAGGATTTCTTCGATATTTCTCGATAAGCGATGTATTTCATCAATAAAAAGTACATCCCCCTCGTTAAGCGAGGTCAGAATTGCAAGCAAATCGCCCTGTTTTTCAATCGCAGGTCCGGATGTAACTCGAAGATTAACACCCATTTCCTTGGCGATAATACCTGCCAGTGTAGTTTTACCAAGTCCCGGAGGACCAAACAACAAGCAGTGATCTAAGGACTCTTTTCTTAACTTTGCCGCCTTTATATAGACACTCAGCGCGCTTTTTGCGTTTTCCTGCCCTATATACTCCGAAAGTGTTTTCGGCCTTAAAGACAATTCATTTTCGTTATCAGAGTAGTTATATTCGGGAGAAACAATCCTGTTTTCAAAATCCATTTCTTCAATCATTTTATCACCTGAACTTCTAAAAATATATTAAAAGCCTTTAAGAAGATTTTTCAATGCATTTTTAATTAGCTCATCGGTCGACAGCCCGGGGTCAAGACGAGAAACTGCCGAATAGGAATCACTCTGAGAATAACCAAGCGCCACGAGTGCTTGAATTGCATCGTTAATATTTGAAGAAGCGCTCGATACGGCAGTGCCGGCATATGAATCGGAACCGCCGCCTGCAACCGACAAACCGCCTATTTTATCCTTCAACTCAAGAATGACCCTCTGAGCAAGTTTAATCCCGACTCCGGAGGCGGCTGTGAGCGCCTTTGCGTCACCTCCGGCAATAGCGAGTAAAACTCTGTCGGGAGTAATAGAAGTCAAAATGGCGAGTCCTATTTTAGGACCCACACCACTGACGGAAGTAATCAGTTTAAAAACTTCAAGTTCGTCTCCGGAAGAAAATCCGTATAGGTCAAGAGCGTCCTCTCTGACCGATAAATATGTAAACAGACGGGCGTTTTCGCCTACCGAAGGAAGTACCGCAGAAGTATTGGCGGTTATAAATGCGTTAAAACCGACGCCGCCGCATTCGATAATGGCATGAGAATTGTCTTTGAAAATAAGTTTTCCGTTTAAAGAGGATATCATAATTGCCTGCCTCCTTTAGATAATTTTCCAAAAATGTTACCCGAACTGTGCGCATGGCAAATCGCAAGCGCAAGAGCATCTGCCGCATCATCAGGCTTTGGCGCCCTATCAAACGCCAGGAAGCTTTTAACCATTTCGATAACCTGCCGTTTTTCCGCCTTTCCATAGCCCGTAATCGCCTGTTTAACCTGTAAAGGTGTATATTCAAATACGGGAATGTTGTTATGTCTTGACGCGAGCAAAATAACGCCCCTGGCCTCCGCTACCTCAATTGCCGTTGTAGTGTTAGTGTTAAAATACAGTTTTTCGATGCTTACGCAGTCGGGACTGTATTTCAAAAAAAGTTCGTTTAAATCCGAGTATATAGAATGGAGCCTTTCGGAAAAGTCAGTTCCCGCAGGGGTAGTTACAACGCCGAACGAAACGGGACTGAAACTGATACCGTTGTAATCGATAACCCCGTATCCTACGATTGCAAATCCGGGGTCAATGCCAAAAATTCTCATTGTTGTTCCCCTAAAATTTATTTCAGTATATTATACCATATTATACTGATAAGTACAACAGAAATTTAAAGATGTATCGTAAAATTTTTTAGTTGAAATTTATATTAAAAGTGATATAATCTAATGTGGATTTTATCAAAAGCGAGGATTCTTTTTTATGAAGACAATGATAAACCGTATTATTTTGTTTTTTAAAGAAAATTTTTCTATAAGTTCTAACCGTTTTTCTAAAATAACGGGTGTATGTTTAGCCGTAGTTTTAAGCGGAGTTATCGCGATATTCAGTAATTCGTTTGTAAATTCCGAACTTTCGGCACGTTGGCTTTTGTTCTCGTTGGCGTATATTCTTGCGCTGCTTATAGGGCTCATTGCCGCTTACGGTATTAAGATCGAAAACAAAACATTAAAAAAAGTCGGACTTGTTATAAGTTTCATTATATTCCCCTTACTCACAATTATGATGACCGAGTGCCTCAACGGTATTTGGGTGTATGATATGACAATACTCGGATTTGTGGGCAACCTTGCGATTGTAATGCTCTTTTATTTCTTTGTTTACGCCGTCTCGGGAAGTTTAAGAGTCAGCATTCTTTCAATTTCCTCGGTACTTTACGGATTTGCTTTGGCTCACGCATATATTATGAGTTTCAGAAGCACGCCGTTTATTCCAATGGATTTTCTCGGTGTTACAACCGCGATAAATGTCGGGAGCACCTATGATTATACACCAAGCGAGATAATTATTCTCGGTTCGCTTATTTATATTCTCCTTGTCGTAATCGGGATTCGAGTTTCAACCCCAAAGCTTCATTTACTAACAAAACTTATTTCCCGCAGTTTTACGGGAATTCTGTTTGTAGTTATATTCGCGATTTTCTATTTTACCGATGTTTTTGCAAAGGCGGGTATAAAGCCCGACTTCTGGAATCAGGCGAGAGGCTATCGAAATTACGGTTTTGTTTACAATTATGTTTGTAACACTAAGTACTTATATTATCCGAAACCCAAAAACTACAAGCCCGAAAACACTTCAAAACTCGTTAGTGAAAAATCGTCAAAGTATAATTTTAGCAGCAGTAATGCGGATAATAAAAAGGAAAAACCCAATATTATTTGCATTATGAATGAGTCGCTGTCCGATTTAAGTGTTCTCGGCAACTTTTCCACAAATGCAGATTATATGCCTTTCATAAGGTCGCTTAAAGAAAATACAATCAAAGGTAACCTGTATGTTCCGGTTATAGGTGCCGGAACATCTAACACGGAATTCGAGTTTTTAACGGGTCATACTACCGCATTTTTGCCGTCCGGAAGCAATGCTTATATGTTATACATAAAAAATCCGATGGCTTCAATAGTTTCAACGCTTGAAGCACAAGGGTATTCAAGTGCCGCATTCCATCCGTATTATGCCAGCGGTTGGAACAGAGTAAATGTTTACAACAATTTGGGGTTTGATACATTTAAGAGTATTGAAAATCTGCTTGACCCTAATATTCTTAATGAATATATGAAAAACAGTTCGAGCCCTGATAAGCTGCAAAAAATGATTAATACCGCCTACCCCGACCGTCAAAATATGTTGATACGGCAGTATGTCAGCGATGAGTACGACTTTGACATAATCATTGACGATTTTAAAAACCGCGACAAGCAAAAGCCTTACTTTATGTTTAACGTTACTATGCAAAATCATGGCGGTTATTTAACAGAATCTGAAACTTTTGAACGAAACATCACCCTTTCAGATACTACTTCGGTAAATTATGAAAAAACCAACAATTACCTTTCTTTAATCAAAAAAAGTGATGAGGCGTTCGAAAAACTGATAAACTATTTCAAAAGCGTTGACGAGCATACGATTATTTGTATGTTCGGTGACCATCAACCGTCAATAGAGTCTGACTTTGTAGCTAATACAATCGGCGTTGATGATTTGACAAGACTTACCGTAGAACAAGAGCAATCCCGGCACATTACCCCCTTTATTATTTGGGCAAACTATGACATCGAGGAAAAAGAAATAGATAAATTAAGTTCTAATTACCTTGCGTCATATCTTCTTCAAACTGCGGGTGTCGAACTTTCAAACTACGATAAATACCTTTTGGAATTATCAAAGGAATTACCGGTAATTGATACTGTAGGTTATATAGACAATAAAGGCGTCTACTACAAATGGTCTTCCAATAGCGAATATTCAAACATTCTTGAGAACTATGAACTGATTCAATACAACAATATTTTCGATTATGAGCATAATGATAATACTTCATTCTTTATAAACGGCTATTCGGTTGATGTTATAGCTGAGGAAATCAAGAAGAAAAACGGAGGCAAGCCTGAAAAATGAAGAACACTACCCTTTGTCATATCGAAAAAGACGGCATGTATCTTATGCTACACCGCGTTAAAAAAGATAACGATATGAACAAGGATAAATGGGTCGGAATCGGAGGAAAATTTGAGGACAAAGAAAGTCCTGAAGAATGTAATGCAAGAGAGGTTTATGAAGAGACGGGACTTACGGTTAATCGGGCAGACTACCGCGGTATAGTTACCTTTGTTTCGAATGAATACGAAACCGAATATATGCATATTTTTACCTGCGATGATTTTTCAGGGAACATTAAAGAATGTGATGAAGGCGAGCTTTGCTGGATAAAAAAAGATAAAATCTATTCTCTTCCTATTTGGGAGGGCGATAAA